>CAYUPJ010000088.1:0-16740 GCA_964446635.1 uncultured Anaerolineae bacterium | reverse complement strand
ATTCTGGTGCGAGAAAACGGGTTTCTGACTGCCGTCGCGATTTTGTCCAAAGTCCAAGAGAAGACTATCGCCACAGTTTCAGCCTGCAGTATCTGGATATGCAGAATCAGGTACTCCTGGGGGCAGGTTTCTGGACGTTGGTTGGCGGTAAGGGAACGTATGAAGAACTGCTGGAGATCTACCAAGAGGTGGGAAGAGAGAAGGGGAAAGCAATGATAGATGCCCTGGCGTTCGGCTTCTAATCTCCACAAAAATAGCATGAAGATGAATTCAAGTCTGCCTGGTATCGCCATTTCTCACAGTGAGGTGACTAGTATTCACACGACCGGTTTTTGGTTACTGGTGGATGATAGGGAATACTTCGTCCCCTTTGAAGATTATCCGGTTTTTCGAGAGGCAACCGTCGCTCAAATATACGCCGTTCAGCGTCTGGGACCTACACAGTTTCACTGGCCAGAGTTGGATGCCGACATTGAGCTGGAGGCCCTGGAGCATCCGGCGCAATACCCCCTGGTATTTCAGCCCTCGCAACCGTCGTACGGCTATGAGCGGATTAGGCGTCAGGGGGTGGCTGTGAGGGAAGCCCCAAATCACGAGAGTGAGGATTGAAATCACCGCGAGATATGAACAAAACATCAATCGTCATCTTGGCCGCAGGCCAGGGCACGCGCATGAAATCAGAGGTGCTAAAGGTGCTGCACCCCTTGGCTGGCAAACCGATGGTCCAATACTCCGTAGAGATGGCTGCCCAGCTCACCTCGGATAAGCCGCTGCTGGTGGTGGGTTGCGGCGCGGATCAGGTGCGTCAAGCTGTGGGCGATCAGGTCATCTACGTGGAGCAGGGGGAGCAGTTGGGCACAGGACACGCTGTCGTTCAGACTCAGCCACTGTTGGAAGGCCGAAGCGAGACGGTTTTGGTCTGTTACGCCGATATGCCGTTCCTATCTGCTGAGACATTGAGGCGATTGTTGGAGCTTCATGGGGAGGGCAAGGGCCCTATCACCATGCTCACCGTCGAAGCCGACGATTCCATGAACTTTGGACGTATCCTGCGCGACGAGGCCGACCAGGTGGTTGGCATCGTGGAGGAGGCGGTAGCCACCGATGCTCAGAAAGCGATCAGGGAGCTCAACTGCGGTGTCTATTGCTTCGACGGCGATTGGCTCTGGCCCCACCTGGCCCGGCTTCCCCTCAGCCCCAAAGGTGAGTATTACCTGACCGATCTTGTAGCTATGGCCGTGGCTGGGGGACAGGCGGTGCAAGCGCTGAAGACCAGCGATGTCACTGAGGTGCTGGGGATCAACGATCGTTCGCATCTAGCCCAGGCTCAGGCGGTCATGCGGCAGCACATTAACGAGAAGTGGATGCTGGAAGGGGTAACCTTGCTCGATCCTAACTTAGTCTTCATAGAGGCCACCGTCGAGATCGGTCAAGACACGGTCATCTACCCCAACACCTACCTTCAGGGCGCGACAACCATTGGCCGCCAGTGCCGTCTGGGCCCTAACACCATCGTTCGCAGCTCCACCATCGGCGATGGCTGCACCATCGAGGCCTCGGTGGTCGAAGGAGCTATTCTGGAAGAGGGCGTGGACGTCGGGCCCTTCTCCCATCTGCGCCAGGGTGCGCACCTGGCCAAGGGGGTGCACGTAGGTAACTTCGGTGAGGTCAAGAATTCCTACCTGGGTCCAGGCACCAAGATGGGGCATTTCAGCTACCTGGGCGATGCCACGGTGGGCCGGGAGGTTAACATCGGGGCGGGAACCATCACCTGCAACTACGATGGCCAGCACAAACACCCTACCGTCATTGAGGATGGCGTTTTTATCGGCAGCGATACCATGCTGGTGGCCCCCGTGCGCGTGGGATCTGGGGCGAAGATCGGGGCCGGTTCGGTGGTGACTCGCGACATTCCGCCGGGCAGCATAGCCTACGGCGTCCCGGCGCGGGTGAAGGGCAAAGTGAAGGAGGAATAGATGGACTACGATGATCTGATCGCCAAAGCGATGGAGGCGCGGGAGAAGGCGCACGCCCCCTATTCACACTTTGCCGTGGGAGCGGCGCTGCTGGGCAAGTCGGGCGGCATCTACACGGGCTGCAACGTAGAGAACGCTTCCTATGGGCTCTCGATCTGCGCTGAGCGTGTGGCAGTCTTCAAAGCCGTGTCCGAGGGTGAACGGGGTTTCGAGGCCCTTGCCGTGGTCACCGAGAATGGCGTCACCCCCTGTGGTGCCTGCCGCCAGGTGTTGATAGAATTCGGAGAAGACATCCAGGTGATCGTGGCTAATGAGAGTGGTGAGTATCGAGTTCTCACCCTTCGAGAGTTGCTGCCGGAAGCTTTTACCCCTGAGCATTTGGGGTAAAAAGAGACAAGGCCGCTCTTGCCGAGGGCGGCCTTTTTATTTGCATCCTTGCGAAGCCGATGGTATAATTAAACTCGACTGGGAGGGCGTGGAGAAGCGGATATGGAGCAGGTTGGCTTGAACGTCAGAATGGCCGAGGTCAGGACCCTGTGCGATGCCAAGGGATTCTCGACCGAGCCCAGCCGCATTTGGGAGATGTTGGCCCTGATCCACAGCGAAATCTCCGAGGCTAGCGACTGCTACAAAAAGGGCAAGCCTGTGGAAGCTGTGGGCGAGGAACTGATTGATGCCATCATCCGCATCCTGCACCTCCTCTCAGCCCTCGGCCTGGATGCTGAGAAGCTCTACCAGGAGAAGATGGCCAAGAATTGGGAAAGGCCGTACAGGTATGGCACGGTTAGGGGAGGGTAATATCCAATATCCAACAGCTATTGGGTATTAGATATTGGCTATTGGTTTGGTCATGAGAAGAGACCGCGTCTATCGTACCGAGGCTATCGTGTTGAAAAGGAGCGACTTCGGCGAGGCCGATCGCCTCTTGACCCTGTATACGCCCAAGCTGGGCAAGACCAGGGCTATTGCCAAGGGGGTGCGCAAGCCCACCAGCCGCAAGAGCGGGCATGTGGAGCTGTTCACCCACAGTCAACTCCTCATCGCCAAGGGGCGAAACCTGGACATCGTGACCCAGGCCGAGACCGTCCACGCCTTCCGCCCCCTGCGAGAGGACCTTCTGCGCACCACTTACGCTTACTATGTCGCTGAACTGATGGACCTGTTTGTGGAAGAGGGGATTGAGAACCGCCCTCTCTTCGACCTGCTGTTGGCTATGTTGGGTTGGCTGGGCAATGCTTCTGATCTGGACCTGACGGCGCGCTTCTTCGAGCTGCGCCTTTTATCTTTGCTGGGCTATCGCCCTCAGCTCTTCCAGTGCGTTGTTTGCCGTCGTCAAATCGAGCCAGTGACCAATTTCTTCAGCTCCGCCGATGGTGGTATCCTCTGTGCCAACTGTGGCCAGAACCATCGGGGAGCCAAGGAGATAACTCTGAACGCTTTGAAAGTACTACGTTTCCTGCAGACCAGGGACTACGACACTTGCTGTCGTCTTCGTCTTAGCCGTCCACTGCATAGTGAGCTAGAAAAGATGATGTATCATTACATCACTTACATCTTAGAGCGGAATTTGAAATCGGTGGAATTCCTCAACACCCTGCGCCAGCAATGGGTGTGAAACAAAGGTGAAGGTACATTGGCCACGTGGAGGTGTGCAAATGCCGATTTACACAACTGATGAGATGAGCATCGAAGAGTTCACCGCTATGGTGCGCCAACATCCGGTCGAGTTTGAACCATTGCCCGCTCGCTTCTGGGAGGACGAACGCTGGTTGTTCGAACACACGGCAGAGCTGACGCGCAAATATCCAGAACAGTGGGTGGTCATCTACCGGAAACAAGTAGTGACTGTAGGGCAGAGCCGTGGGGAAGCGCGGCGGGCTGCTACTGAGAAGTTGGGAGATGTGGGGCCTTTGGTAGTTTATCATCTGGAGAGCAAACCCTATGTCTATGCGACTCGCCCTGCGTATTGATGAGCACCCTGACCCGGATGACCCAACTTTGATGATCACCCGTTTGCGGGTCTGGGTATCCTTCCTGACCGTGAACGACGAGCTGACCGACCCTGAGCTAGCCATCGTGGACACCGGCGCTCCGCTCTCGTTGATCCCGCAAGACATCTGGCAGGGCTGCCGCTACCTGAAGTTGCGCGATGATGTGATCCGGGGCGTGGTGCCTAAGCCTGACTGTGAACTGCTGGTGATAGATGGCGTAGTGGCCTGTACTTTGCAGGATGATGCCGGCCAGATGTCAGACCTGCAGACTATCCGCGCCCATCTGGCCCATAGCGAGGATGTACCGTTGCTCCTTGGCTTTGGCGGCTTGCTGGACGGGGCAGATGTCCACTTCTCAGTTGAGAGACACGAGGCTTATCTGGAAATCTAATGTCGAAACAGGAGCGATTATGGAAAAACCGCTAACCTTTCAAGAAGCTATTCTACGCCTCAATCAGTTCTGGGCCGACCAGGGTTGCCTCATCTGGCAGCCTTACAATGTGCAGGTTGGTGCCGGTACGATGAACCCGGCTACTGTCCTGCGGGTGCTGGGGCCGGAACCCTGGAACGTGGCCTACGTCGAGCCTTCGGTGCGCCCGGCCGATGGACGCTATGGCAAGAACCCCAACCGCTGGCAGCAATGGTATCAATACCAGGTTATCCTCAAGCCCGATCCCGGCAACCCTCAGGAAATGTTCTTGGGCAGCCTGGAGGCCCTGGGCATCAACCGTCGCCAGCACGACATCCGCTTCGTGGAGGACAACTGGGAGTCGCCAGCTTTGGGAGCCTGGGGTCTGGGTTGGGAGGTCTGGCTCGACGGGCAGGAGATCACCCAGTTCACCTATTTCCAACAGGCCGGAGGCTTCGCCCTCAATCCTGTCGCAGTGGAGATCACCTATGGCTTAGAGCGCATCATGCTCCCACTACAGGGGGTTCAGGGCTTCACTGAAATCGAGTGGCTCGATGGCCTTACCTATGGCGACGTCTTTCTCAGGAGTGAAATCGAACACTGCACCTACAACTTTGAGCAGGCTAACGTAGAGAGGTTGACTCAGCTTTACAATCTGTACGAAGCCGAGGCGGGGAATGCTCTGGGGAGGGGTTTGGTGATCCCGGCTCACGACTACGTGCTCAAGTGCTCTCACACCTTCAACGTGCTGGACGCCCGTGGCGCTATTGGCGTCACTGAGCGGGCCAGGTACTTTGCCAGGATGCGGGAACTAGCCCGAGCCGTGGCCGAAGCCTATGTGAAGCAGCGGGAGGAGATGGGGTTCCCTTTGCTCAAGCACCCCAGCGTCGTAGCGGCTCAGCGTCCCAGCGAAGGGGCTGCCAAGGGCATAGACGCTAAGACGCTTAGACGCTTAGACGCTATTCTAGAGATTGGGACCGAGGAGTTGCCAGCAGGCGATCTTGACTCTGCCATTGCCCAACTGGAGGAGCGCACACCCAAGCTGCTGGCCGAGGCGCGACTGGAGCACAGTCGGATTCGGGTGACGGGCACGCCCCGACGTCTGGTGGTCCACGTCGAGGACCTGGCGGCTAAGCAGCGCGACGAGGAAAGGTTGGTGAAAGGGCCGCCAGCCAAGGTAGCCTTCGACAAAGAGGGGCGACCTACTCGAGCGGCTCAAGGCTTTGCCAGGAGCCAGGGAGTGGCTGTTGAGAGCCTGGAGGTTCGCGAATTGGATGGTGGTCGGTACGTTGTGGCCGTCCGGGTGGAGAAGGGGCAGCCAGCGGCTGAGGTGTTAGCCACTCTCTTGCCCGACTTGATCGCCAGCCTGCGCTTTAACCTCTCCATGCGTTGGAACGCCACCAACGTGGCCTTCTCCCGTCCTATCCGCTGGATCGTGGCCCTACTGGGCGATAACATCATCCCCTTCGAGTACGCGGGCGTGGAAAGCGGTCGCACTTCGCGAGGGCTCAGGCCCCTGCGCTCGCCCGAAATCATAATTCAGACGGCTGAGGACTACTTCGACCTGATGGAAGCCAACAGCATCGTGGTGGACGTGGAAAAGCGGCGCCAGATGATCCGTGAGCAAGCGGATAAGCTGGCCGCCGAGGTGGGCGGGCTGATCCCTGATGCCCCGGCTCTCCTAGAAGAGGTAACCAACCTGGTAGAGTGCCCCACTGCCCTACTTGGCTTCTTCGATCCAGAATACCTGAAACTCCCCCAAGAGGTGCTCATCACTGTGATGAAGAAGCATCAACGCTACCTTACGATAGTCGGTAAATTGGGAACTAATCTACCAATCTACCAATCTACCAATTTACCAGTTACCAGTCTACTCCCCTACTTCATCGCCGTGCGCAACGGAGACGATGAGCACCTGGACATCGTGCAACATGGCAACGAGGAGGTGCTTCGGGCCCGCTTTGCCGACGCCGATTTCTTCTACCAGGCCGATACGAAAAAGACGCTGGAAGAATTCTTACCTCGCCTGGACACCTTGACCTTTCAGGAGCAGTTGGGTTCCGTCCTGGACAAGGCGAAGAGGCTGGAGAAACTGACATCTCGCTTGAGCGCCATGCTTGGCCTTTCGGAGACAGAGACAGCAACGGCCAAGCGCGCCGCGCACCTCTGCAAGGCGGATTTGGCCACCCAGATGGTGGTGGAGC
The DNA here is from genome assembly GCA_964446635.1 of uncultured Anaerolineae bacterium. Lineage (GTDB taxonomy): Bacteria > Chloroflexota > Anaerolineae > VGOG01 > VGOG01 > CAYUPJ01. The sequence goes on along the minus strand of CAYUPJ010000088.1, from coordinate 10,160 downwards.
TAACCTCGCTTCAAGGGGAAATGGGGCAGGAGTACGCCTTGCGCTCCGGTGAAGACCCCGCCGTGGCCCAGGCCATCTTTGAGCACTATCTGCCCCGCCTCGCCGGTGATAGGCTCCCAGAAACCTTACCGGGCATCGTCGTGGGGCTAGCCGACCGGCTGGACAGCTTGGCAGGTCTCTTCTCGGTGGGCATGAAACCAACCAGCTCGGCCGATCCCTACGGCTTACGGCGAGCGGCGTTAGGCATCGTGCAAGTCTTGGCCGGGGCAGGCATCTCCTTCGACCTGAGAGAGGGTTTATGCCAGGCAGCGGCCCTGCTCCCCATAGCCACTGATGAAGAGGGCCAGACCGAGACGTTAGCCTTCATCGTACAACGCTTGCGTGTTTGGCTTCTCGAGCAGGGCTTCCGTTACGACTTGGTGGACGCCGTGCTGGCCGAGCGCGCCCACGATCCATCCTTAGCGTATCAGACTGGGCAAGCGTTTGTCCCCTGGACGTTGCGTGACGACTGGATGGAGATGCTCAACGCCTATGCTCGCTGTGTGCGCATCGTGCGGAGCTTCGAAACCGAGTTCGAGCTGCGACCAGACCGGTTCGTCGAGCCCTCCACCCAGCGTCTCTACGAGGCCTATCTGGCCTGCCAGGAGCAAGTGGGCCCCCAAACCAGCATTGATCAGCTCTTCATCGCCTTCAGGCCGATGATCGAACCGATTAACACCTTCTTTGACGACGTGCTGGTCATGACCGAGGACAAGGCGCTTCGGGAGAACCGTTTAGCCCTCCTGCAGCACATCGCCGCCCTGACAGAAGGGATCGTGGATTTGACCAGGGTGGAGGGATTTTAGACCTTGCCAAAATCGGCTGATAGCGATATAATTCAGGCAGGGAGGTAGCGATGACCAGTGTGGTGGTAGAACGGGAGAAATTACCATTAGGTATGTTGAGGTGGTTAGAGGCCGAAGGGCTTGATGAGGGCAAAACCATCGTAGTCATACTTACCTTTGATGAGAGGAAAGGGATCATCCTACAGCGGCTGGGAGACGTTGATCCAACGATGATGGAGCGCGTGCGTGCCGCCTCAGTACGGTATCGCTCAGCCCTGGAGCGGTTGGCCGATTCTTAACCGTGGAAGTCCGCTACCATGGACTGAAGGGAAAAGCTAGCGTTGAAGACGACGCTGGGAAAGGGGGCCAAAATGTTTTGCAAAGAATTTGGACGACTTTACCTCTGGGCTGGGGAATAACCATTCTGATAATGGGAGGGGCACTTTGGCTCTTTCACCGAAGAGAGAAGTAATAGAACGAGCAATGCCTTATAATTGAGCAGGGGGACGTAAGATGCCAGCAATAACCATTGACAATATTAAGGACTGGCCACCAGAGAGATTTGGGGCAGCACTGCGCGAGGCGATAGAGAGCACATCGCCGGTTGATGCTCTCATTGCAACAGTTGAACGGCTTACGCGCTACGAGGAAACGTTTGGGATGAAAACCCCGGAGTTTTACGATAGATTTATGCGGAGTGAGATGGGAGACGCCAAGGACTACATCGCTTGGGCTGGCACCTACGAGATTTTCCAGCGCCAGAAGATGTCTTACGAGAAATAGACGCCAGGCTGTATCCATAGCTGGCACACTCATAAACCAATTCTGAGGAGGTTTTATCACATGACGAAGAAGTGGGTCTATCTCTTCGATGAAGGAAACAAAGACATGCGCGATCTCCTGGGCGGGAAGGGGGCCAACCTGGCCGAGATGGTCAACGCTGGGCTATCCGTTCCGCCTGGCTTCACCGTTACCACCGAGGCCTGCAATGCCTACCTCCAGGCCGGAGAGAGGTTTCCCGAAGGGCTGTGGGAACAAGAGTTGGAGGCGCTCAAAGAGGTTGAGAAACAGACAGGCAAAAAGTTCGGCGATTCCGGCAACCCGCTGCTGGTGTCTTGCCGTTCCGGAGCTAAGTTCTCCATGCCAGGCATGATGGACACTGTCCTCAACATCGGGCTGAACGACGAAACGGCCAAAGGGATGATCGAACTGACTGGTAATCCCCGTTTCGTCTACGACTCCTACCGCCGCCTGGTGCAGATGTTCGGCTCAGTGGTGATGGGCGTGCCCGATGAACCGTTCGAGGAAGTGATCACCGAATATCGTAAGAAGCGTGGTGTGGAAAGCGACGCCGACCTGACGGCCGAGGACTGGCAGGCTATCACCCAGGAGTTCAAGGACATCGTCAAGAAAGACACAGATCACGACTTTCCCACCGAGCCCTACGAGCAGCTCCGCCTGGCCACCGAGGCCGTCTTTAAGTCCTGGAACGGCCGGCGGGCGGTGGACTACCGCAATGCCGCCGGCATCCCCCACGACCTGGGCACCGCGGTCAACATCCAGACTGTGGTCTTCGGCAACATGGGCTGGGACTCCGGCACCGGCGTGGCTACCACCCGCAACATCTCCACCGGGGAGAAAGAGATCGAAGGCGACTATTTGCTCAATGCCCAGGGCGAAGACGTGGTGGCCGGCATCCGCTTGACCAAGCCCATCCAGCACCTCAGGGATGATATGCCCCGGATCTACACCGAATTTGCGGACATCTGCCACAAGCTGGAGCAGCACTACCGCGACGTGCAGGATGTGGAGTTCACCATCGAACGGGACAAGCTGTGGATGCTCCAGACCCGCGACAGCAAGCGCACTGCTCAGGCTGCGGTCAAGATCGCCGTGGACTTGGTCGAGGAAGGACAGATCACCCGCCAGGAGGCAGTGATGCGGGTCACGCCGGATCAGGTGGACTTCTTCCTGCATCCGCAATTCGATCGCGAAGCCAAGAAGGCCGCCATCGGGGCCGGCGATATGGTAGCCACCGGCCTGAACGTCTCGCCCGGCGCGGCGGTGGGTATGGTGGCCTTTGACGCCGACCTGGCTCAGAAATGGGGCAAGGAAGAGGGCAAGAAAGTCATCATGGTTCGTCCCGAGACCAAGCCGGACGATGTGCATGGCATGTTGGCCGCGCAGGGCATCCTCACCAGCCGAGGGGGACGGACCAGCCACGCTGCCCTGGTGGCTCGTCAGTTTGGCAAACCGGCCGTGGTCGGCTGCGCCGCGCTGGACATTGACCTGGAGCAACGGCTGATGCGGGTGAACGGTCGGGTCATCAAAGAGGGCGACATCGTTTCTATTGATGGCACCGAGGGCCAGGTTTTCGTCGGCGAGGTCAAGACCCTGGTGCCCGACATCAACGATCCATGGCTAATAAAGCTCCTCTCCTGGGCCGATGAGCTCCGGCAGTTGGGCGTGTGGGCCAATGCTGACTATCCGCGCGATGCGCAGCGGGCACGGGACAACGGCGCCGAAGGCATCGGTCTGTGCCGCACGGAGCACATGTTCTTCGAGGAGGAGCGGCTGCCCATCGTGCAGCAGATGATCCTCTCTAAAACGCCCGAAGAGCGGCGGGAAGCGCTGGACAAATTGCTGCCCTTCCAGCGTTCGGACTTCGAGGGTCTGTTCCGGGTGATGGATGGGCTGCCGGTCATTATCCGTCTGATTGACCCGCCACTGCACGAGTTCCTGCCCGGCCACGACAAACTCCTGGTCGAGGTCACGGAACTGCGTCTCAGGGGGGACAACCCGGAGCTGCTGGCCGAGAAGGAGAAGATGTTGGCCAAGGTGGAATCCATGCGTGAGGCCAACCCCATGCTGGGCCTGCGCGGGGTTCGCCTGGGCATCCACATGCCGGAGGTGACCTCCATGCAGGTGCGAGCCATCTTCGAAGCAGCCTGCAAAGTGGCCAAAGAGGGGGGGGACGTCCATCCTGAGGTCATGATCCCCGTGACCAGCCACATCAATGAGCTTAGGGTTCAGCAGACGGAACTGGAGCGAGTCGCCAGGGAGGTCATGGCTGAGCAAGGGATCGAGATTGACTACAAGTTCGGCACCATGATCGAGATTCCGCGGGCGGCCCTGACCGCCGACGAGATCGCCGAGGTCGCTCAATTCTTCTCCTTCGGCACCAATGACCTGACCCAGACCGTCTTTGGCATCTCGCGCGATGACGCCGAAACCGGGTTCCTTCTCGAATACCAGCAGAAGCGCATCCTTCCCAACAACCCCTTCGCCACCATTGACGTTGACGGCGTGGGCAAGCTGATGGAGATGTGCGTGAAATTAGGTCGCCAGACTCGCCCTGACCTGGAGATAGGCATCTGCGGCGAGCACGGTGGCGACCCCAAATCCGTCGAGTTCTGCCACAAGGTGGGCCTCAACTACGTCTCCTGCTCTCCCTTCCGCGTGCCCATCGCCCGGCTGGCGGCAGCCCAGGCAGCACTACAGCACGAATACGGGCGTAAGTAGGGATGGGTTCTAGACCATATTCTCCTGAAACAAAGACCAGACAGGTGGCAGCCCTCGTTGACGTGGGGGCTGCCACCTGTCTGTTTTGTGCGTGAGGCCATTTGGGGACATTCAGTTTGCTTTAGCACGTTGTTTGTGATAAAATACCAGGTGCGGGATTTTTCGACTGCTCGTTGATCTAGAGCGCCACGAAGTGGCTCGCAGCAGGGCGATGCGGGCAAAGCGAGAGAATCTGCCTTGCCCAGACAAGAGGGCAAGGCACAAATGGGGTGAGAGTATTAAGCCATGGTTGGGAAGGAGCACGTCATGAGCACAGTAACAGTTCGGCTGCCAGAATCCCTGGCAGAAAGCCTGCGCAGGGAGGCCTTATCGCCCGACGAGGCCATCATTAAGGCTTTGGAGGAGTGGCTGGAGACAAGACAGCAGGAGCAGAGGAAGCGAGCGCGGCAAGTTCTCTTGGACAGGGGGTTGATAATGTCCCCGGAGGAGCAACGGGCGTTTGCTAATGCCATTAGAGCCCGACTATCCCTCGACCGAGAGCCTCCAAGTTTTGAGGAAGTGGAGAAGGCACTGGCCAACTTGAAACCTCCCCTGTCTGAGGAAATCATCGTCGGTCGAGGGGAAAGATGAGGTACTTTCTTGATACCAGCGCTGTGGTTAAGCGCTACGCCCCTGAGAGAGGTAGCCGATGGATCAAGGGCCTTATTGAGAATCCCGAAAATTCGGTGACGATTGTTCAAATCTGCATCGTGGAAGTTGCTGCTGCTTTGGCCAGAAAAGTGCGCACCGGGGAAATAAGCCAGAATGATTGCGAGAAAGCCTTAACTCGTTTCCTGACCGATGTGGATAAAAGAGATTATGAGATTGCAAGAATCGATGAAGAGGTGGTTAGTTTTGCCGTAGATTTAACCCAGGGTCATCCTTTGCGCGGCTACGACGCGGTGCATTTGGCGACTGCCCTTGTCCTAAACCGAGCTCTGGTTGAATATGAGCTCCCGTCTCTCACCTTCGTCGCCGCCGATGATGTGCTCTGTGAGGCTGCCGAGAAAGAGAAGTTAGCAGTGGAGAACCCCAACCGGCACTGAGTCCTGAAAGGCCATTGGCATGAGCGTGGTTGACGAAATCAAGGATAGACTGGATATAGTCGAAGTAGTCTCCAGCTACGTCGCCCTGAAGAAGGCCGGACGGAACTACAAGGGTCTCTGCCCCTTCCATGCCGAGAAAACGCCCTCCTTCATCGTCTTCCCAGACACCCAGAGCTGGCATTGCTTCGGAGCCTGTGGCACAGGGGGCGATGTCTTCAGCTTCGTTATGCGGCAGGAGAACCTGGATTTCTCTGGAGCGCTACGCCTCCTGGCTCAGCGAGCGGGCTGTGACCTGAAACCCCAAACTGAGGCCGATCTGGCCGAGGATAAACTCCAGATACGATTGCGCGAAATCAACGAGACGGCCGCCAAGTACTTTCACAACCTGCTCTTGAATTCGCCCCAGTCCCCTACTCCCCCGCTCCTCCGCTCCCCCGCCCCCCCGCTCCTGTATCTCGCCCAGCGGGAGATCAATCCAGAGACCATCAGCCGATTCCAGTTGGGTTACGCCCTTGATGACTGGCAGGCCCTGGGCGATTATCTGCAAGAGAGGGGATACAAACAGGAAGACATCCTGGCAGCAGGGCTGATCATCAAACGGGAGGACGGTAGCGGCCACTACGACCGCTTTCGAGGACGGCTCATCATTCCTATCCGCGATGAGCGAGGTAGGGTGGTAGGCTTTGGAGCGAGGGCCCTGGATGATTCCACTCCCAAGTATATTAACTCGCCCCAGACTCCTGTCTTCGATAAGAGCACTATCCTCTTTGGCCTGGACCTGGCCAAGGGAGCTATCCGCCGGGAGGGGGTGGCCGTCATTGTTGAGGGCTACATGGACGTGCTAATGGCACACCAGCACGAGATAGCCAACGTGGTGGCTTCTATGGGCACGGCCTTGACCGAGACCCAGCTCAGGTTGCTCAAACGCTTTAGCAAGCGTTTCGCCCTGGCCCTGGATGCCGACGCCGCCGGCTATCAGGCCACTCTGCGCAGCACGGCCCTGGCTCAGGAGACCCTGGCCCAACGAGTGGTGCCCGTGCCTACCCCTCGCGGCCTGATCAAATACGAGAGCCATCTGGACATTGACATCCGCATCATCACTCTGCCCCAGGGACAGGATCCCGACAAGGTGATCAGAGAGAGCCCTGCTATGTGGGCCAAGTTGGTTGAGAACGCTTTGCCGATAGTGGAATACTATTTCAAGATCGTCACTTCGGAGCTGGACCTGGATTCGCCCAAAGGCAAGGCGGAGGCCGTACGCAGGCTTTTGCCTGTCATCCAAGACATTGGCGACGGCGTCGAACGAGACCACTATATCCAGAAGCTGGCTCGCTTGGTTCGAGTGGACGAGAAGACACTCCTGCAACAAGCTAAGATAAAAGGTAAAAAGGCGAGAAGGTACGAGGAAAAGCTTGCACTGAGCCCAGTCGAAGTGAAGGAGGGCTTCGCCTTTGGGCCGGAGGAATATTGCCTCTCGATCCTGCTCAGAAGGCCCCAGTTACTTCATAGCCTGGATGAGGCCCTGCGGGACGCGGGGGCAGACAGACTGAATGTTGATGACTTTGCCCAGGCGGAGAACCGAGCGATATTCGCCTTTTGGTGGGAGAGTTTGAGACTGGGGGCTTGCACTGAGCCCAGTCGAAGTGCTTGCACTGAGCCCAGTCGAAGTGCTGGCTTAGATCTGGAGAGATTTCGGGAGGAGCTTGACCCGGCATTGCATCCTCGCTTCGATCTTCTGTTGGAAGGACTAAGGGGTCTCCCGTCCCTCGACGACGACAAGGTCGAAAAGGACCTGATTAAGAGGGGGCTGAGTCTGCGCCGACAGAAGCTCGATAAGCTGGTTGAGGAACTGCGGTTTCTCTTAGCAGACCTTGCACTGAGCCCAGTCGAAGTGGCCGACGAGCTAGGGCCTGCCCTGAGCCTGGCCGAAGGGAAAGCCGCGACCAATGAATACTATCAGATGGTAAATGATTATCGTAATGCTCTAGGGCGTATTGATCAGGCTCTGGCTGCCAGCTCATTCTTCGGACGACACGATGCTAGTCCTAGAAGAGCTCCTGAGTTCATAGCTTGATTCCAACAGGGTAAGTAGAAAGATGGCTGAGGCTCTGGAAGAAAGGCCAGATGTAGAAAGATTGCTCTCCAAAGGTGCTGAGCAGAAATACTTGACCACAGAGGAAATCCTGGAGGTCTTCCCCAAGGCCGAATCGAGTGTGGAAGAGCTGGATGCTTTCTATCGTCGTCTATTTGACTTGGACATTGAGATCGTGGAAGCCGGTGAGCCGGCGGGCGAGGGGGAATTGCTCGAGGAGGCTGAGGAGGAGCCAAGCGGTTCAAAATTGGAGGCGCTGGAGGGGGAAGCTGAAAGTGAGCTGGAAGCTCTGCCACTGACCGGCCCAGAGATAGCGAACGATCCGGTCATGATGTACTTGATGGAAATCGGTAGGGTGCCGCTGCTCGATGCCAATCAAGAGACGCATCTGGCCATTAGGATGACGGCTGGGGATTACCTGGAGAGGATCCAAGAGAGGCTGGCCAAGAAGCAGAAGCGGTCTCCGAAGGGATCGGAGATCATGGCCGAAGTTTTCAGATCTCTAACCGGTGACTGGAAAGCGGTGAAGAAGGTATGTCGAGAGCTTTCGATAGCCCCGCCGGACATGCTCTCCGTGATTGAGGAGGCCAGAGCCCTGCATAGCAGCTCCGTTGAGGATCAAGAAGCCTATCTCTATCCCTTTCTCGATGGGAGGGAGCTGGAGGGCAACACGGACTGGGATGAGCTTGCAGGCAAGCTGTTTAGCGTCTGCACAGAACTATATCTCATGCCTGAAGAGAGTTTGTGGTCTCTGAGGGAATACCATGAGCAAAACAAGCGATTGCCACCGCTTGAGCTTTTCACCGAAGGATTGGGGGACGAAGATCGCTTAGCCCAAGAGATGGCACAGGCACGCGAACGTTCTCTGGAAGCTAAACAGAAGCTGACCAGGGCTAATTTGCGTTTGGTGGTCAGTGTGGCCAAGAAATACCTGGGGCGTGGCATATCCATACTAGATCTCATCCAGGAGGGCAACATCGGTCTGCTAAAGGCGGTGGACAGATTTGATCACACTAAGGGATATAAGTTTAGCACCTATGCCACCTGGTGGATTCGACAAGCCATCAACCGAGCCATCGCCGATAAGGCGCGCACCATTCGCATACCGGTGCACATGGTGGACACTGTAAACCGGGCATTGCGGATTTCCCGGGTTCTAACTCAGGAATTGGGGCGGGAGCCCACTGTGGAAGAAATCGCCCTGGAGATGGGACGGCTATCTGAAGCGGAAAAGCAGGCCATTGCGGACGCCTGGGCTGACGGCACGTACCTTGACCCGGCTCTACAGCGGAGGTTGCAACGGGAGGCAACCGAGGTCAGTCACATCCTCCGCATGGCTCAGGAGCCCATGTCGCTGGAGATGCCTATGGGGTCAGAACAGGATAGCTTATTGGGTGATTTCATTGAGGACGAGAATATCCCCGGCCCCGTGGATACCACCTCTCACCATTTATTGAGAGAGCAAATCAACGAGATGCTCGATGAGTTGACGGATCGGGAGCGCGAGGTGTTGGAGAAACGTTTTGGCTTGAGGGATGGGCAAAGTCGTAGCCTGGAGGAGGTGGGTGAGGCCCTTGGAGTGACCAGGGAACGTGTCCGTCAGATCGAAGCCAAGGCTCTGAGAAAGCTCCGTCATCCCACCCGCCGCCGCCAGTTGCAGGATTATTTGGGAACGTTTGACTAATCGGCGCAGGTTGTGTATAATAAAACAGCGATCCTCGGTAGCTCAGGTGGCAGAGCGACCGGCTGTTAACCGGTTGGTTGCAGGTTCGAGTCCTGCCCGAGGAGCCATGTGAGCGGGAAGAAGTTCCCGCTCTTTGCTTGCCAAAGGAGAAGCCCATGTCCATACTGTTAGAGCCTGGTCATATTGCTGGCCTTGAGTTGAAGAACCGCCTGGTTCGTTCTGCCACTGCGGAGAGAATGAGTGACGAGGATGGCCGGCCTGAGCAGGCTATGATTGAACTCTATACTGCACTGACCCGAGGTGGAGTGGGGCTGATCGTCACCGGTCACGCCTTTGTCCATGAGAGCGGTAAGGCCCATTCAACGATGACAGGCGTCCACCGGGATGACCTGATCCACTCGCTGCAAGCTCTGAGTGGCGTCGTGCACCGGGAGGGCGGCAAGGTGGTGATGCAGATCAACCACGCTGGCCGGAAGGCCTCGGAGGAGGTGATCGGCCGGACGCCGGTGGCACCCTCGCCGGTGCCCGAGGTCAAAGGAGGGCCTCGACCCCACGAATTGACGGAGGCAGAAATCGAAGAACTGATCGCTGCCTTCAGTAGAGCCGCCGGCCGGACGAAGGAGGCGGGGTTCGATGGAGTCCAGTTGCATGGAGCGCATGGCTATCTGATCAACCAGTTCTGCTCGCCAGCCAGCAACTGGCGCCGCGATCGGTGGGGCGGCAGCATCGCCCGGCGGCTGCGATTCCTCGAAGAAGTGGCCGCGGCGGTGCGGGACGAGGTGGGGAGCGATTACCCACTGCTCATCAAGCTGGGTATCCAGGACTTCGTACGGGATGGCCTGACCCTGGACGACGGATTTGAGATCGTGTGCCACCTGGCCGATTGGGGCATTGATGGCGTGGAGATCAGTTGTGGGATAGGCGGGACCAGCAGTCGAAAGGACATCCTGAGG
>CAYUPJ010000087.1:8144-16849 GCA_964446635.1 uncultured Anaerolineae bacterium | reverse complement strand
TCATAACGCTGGCGGCGGTCCTGGCGAATCTCATACCAGCCAGACCATTCCATATACTCCCGAATTTCATCAGGGTCTTCATCGCGCAGTTGCCCTTGCTGATAGACGCGATAAAAGGTTTCAGAAAGCAAACCGTATTTCTGCTCAAACCAGCGTAGAGCAGATTCTGCTTCATAGATGTCTCTCAATAGACTTTCGGCTGTGATGGTTTCTCTATCCAATAGCGCACCTCGTCGCGTTGTTTCGCTTCTCCTCTACCCTTCTTCCGTGACTCCGTCAAGGCCGACCTCTCTTTTCAGTTCGCCTACGGTCTGTGGAGTTCCTTCCTTCCGTTGGGCTCGCCCCAGTGCTGTCAACAGGCGTTCTACATTCTTGGGCGACCTTAACAGATAGGCAGTCTCCATCAACCCTTCCAGTTCGTCGGCCGAGATTAGGGCCACCGGCTCCGCTCCGCGCCGTTCGATGATGACGATCTCACGATTGAGAGTGACCTCATCCCAAAGCGACGCAAGATTGCCACGCGCCTGGGTATAGGTTGTTTGAATGGCCATAACACCTCCAAGCGGGAAAATGTACAGTGGTACTGTACATCATTTTGCGCCCATTGTCAAGTAGGGGAAAGGTTTTCTTGACGGCAAACCGAATTGCCTGTATACTTATGCCGAAAATACACTTTGAATCCAGAGTGTCGCAATCTAGGAGGCGCTGACATGATAGAGAATACAGTCCGTGTAGAACTGCCTGCTTTACTCAAAGTACAACTGGAGAGCATTCGTGATACCGGCTATTACGAAAGCGAAAGCCAGTTCGTGGCCGAGGCTATACGCACCTTGTTGGCAGCCCGTAAGGACTTGCGGATAGCCGTGGCCTGCAAGCTGTACGAGCACGCAGCCATCTCTCTCGGGAAAGCAGCCGAGCTCAGTGGGTTGGACAGCGAAGCCATGAAGACAGTTCTGCATGAGCGTGGTATCCCTCGCACTGACTTTGAAAGCCTGGCTGAGATCGAAGACATGGCTGAGGAAGCCCTACACGTGGCGGGGAGAGCCTAATGGCCACCGTAATCCTCGACACCGATTTTCTCAGTTCCTTTCTCAAGATCGAGCGATTGGGGCTCATCAAAGCTTTCTTTCAAGTTGAGAGCCTGCACGTTCCCTCGGCTGTGTACCGGGAGATCGCCCAGACCGATCTGTTGCCGCGCCTGCTGGCAATCAAGTGGATCGTAGTCAGGCAAGCGAACAAGGTTGCGTACGAGGCCCTGTACCACGACGAGGCTTTCGCTGCATTGGGAGAAGGAGAGCAAGAGAGTATGCTGCTGGCGTTGGATTCTACCGATGCAGTGCTCATGATGAGCGATAACCAGGCCCGTCGGGTAGCTCGAACTCACGGGATCAGAGTATTGAACATTCCCGCCTTTTTGCTGGCATGCAATCTGCGTCTTTCTGCCCATCCGCGGTTCCCCCCACAACAAAAAGCCGACTCCTCCCCACTACGTGAGCAGGTTGGAGTCGGCTTGTCTCATTATCCGTTAATCCTGCCATTTGTCCTGAGCCTGTCGAAGGGATCCGTCGTTCTTCACTCATCACGCTTGCCGCAAGGCGCGCAGGATCTCCGATACCGATGGCCGCTTGCCGTACATGAGAAGCCCCATGCGGAAGAGCTTGGCCCCGGCCCACAGAGTCCCACCGATACCAAGGATCAACAAGATCAGGCTGATGGCAATCTGGTAGGGCGGGACTTCAGTCATGCCCAGCCGCTGTAACATCATCACTGGCGCGGTGAGCGGTATGTAGCTCAAGACCTGGGCCAGGAGCGAGTTGGGATTGGTCCACAGGAAGCCGCTGACCATGAAGGGAATGGCCGTCAGGCCGGAGAAGATGCCGGCGATCTGTTGCCCTTCCCGGGCTGAGGTGCCCAAGGAACCTGCCCCGGCCATCAGGGTAGCGAAGAGGAGGTAACCCAGCAGAAAATAGACCAGGGCCAGCACGACGGTCGCCAGGTCCAGGGTGATGGCCCCAAAGAGGGCCAGGCCGGTAACGGCTATCCCGATCAGCGCCCAGCCGCAGCCAAGCCAGACGAGGATCTGGGCCAGCCCAAGGGCTCCCAACCCCAGGATCTTGCCCGTCAGAAGCTCCATCGAGGTCAACGAGGAGAGCAAGATCTCGATCACCCGAGTCTCCTTCTCCTCGCTGACTCCTTGCAGCAGGAAGCCAGAGGAGGTGAAGATGGCGATCACCAGCAGGAAGGAGAAGGCGTAGGGGATGGCGATGTTGGCCACGAAACTGGCGGTGTCTTCGCTATTCTCGCCTTCCGGAGTGAGGGATACCGGCTGCAGATTCATGGGAGCGCGCACCCGGGCTCTGAGATTCTCGTCCACCTGCCCAGCCAGCAGGTGATCAACCAGGAAAGGACGAATCCGCTCTTCGCTCACGGAGATGGCCGTGGGGAGCCCCCGCCCCTTGCTATAGCCGACGATGCGGCCCGTGTCCAGGTAATCCCCAGGAATCAGCAGGAAAGATTCGATCTCCCCGGCGAACAGTGCCTCCCGCGCTGCCTCATCGTCCGGATAGGGGATGAAGAGAGCTTCGTATTCGGGCAGGGGCGGTGTGAACAGGCCGACCTGGTCAACGTAGCCCACCGGCGTCGGCGCTCCCTCGAACTGTCTCTTGAGGAAGTCGCTGGCCTGTCCGCCGAAGAAAGCGGCTACGATTATTCCCAACATCCCCAGCAGGGGTATGGCCAAGGTGGCGATGATGAAGCTGGGCCGCTTCAGGCTGACGATGAATTCGTGTCGTGCGACTTCCAGAACCTTATGCATTGTGCTCCTCCACGCGTACGTTGTCATTGCGAGCGGAGCGAAGCAATCTCCTACCTCCAATCGCTGTCAACGGTGGGGATTGCTTCGTCACTGCGTTCCTCGCAATGACACTATCTGAACGCTTACTCCTCCACAACTCGGATGAAGATCTCCTCCAACGGCGGCGTGGCCACCTCGAAGCGCTCGACGGGGATCTTTCGCTCGACCAACTGGCGCAGGATGTCCTGGGGCGAGACGTTGTCTTCCAGGACGATGAGGCGATCCCGCTCGTGCTGCTCGATCCGCCGCGCCCCGATCAGGCTGTCCAGGGAACCGGGGCAGCGCACCAGCACAGCGTGTTCGGCGTAGCGGGCCTTGATCTCCTCCAGTGGCCCGTAGAGCACTCGCCGCCCCTCGTCAATGAGCAGGATGCGGTCGCACATCCGCTCCACCTGGTTCATCATGTGGGTGCTGAGCAAAACTGTCTTGCCGCCCTCTCGCAAATCCCGAATCAGTTCCTTGACCTGCTCGGTGCTGATAGGGTCCAGTCCCAGGAAGGGCTCGTCCAGGATCACCAGCTCAGGGCCGTGAACCAGGGTGGCCACCAGTTGCGCCTTCTGCTGCATCCCTTTGCTAAGGGCCTTGACCTTGCTACCACCCTTCCCTTCGAGCCCCACCCGTTCCAGCAGTGTCTCGGCTCGCTTGCGAACCAGCTTGCGATCCATACCCTTCAACACTGCCAGGTAGGTGATACATTCTAGGAGCTTGAGATCGCGGTACAGGCCCCGTTCCTCAGGCAGGTATCCGATGTGTTCCTGAACTTCGTGGCCTGGGGGATAGCCCAGCAGGCGGATGGTTCCCTCGTCGGGCTTGATGATGTCCATGAGCATGCGGATGGTGGTCGTCTTGCCGGCCCCGTTGGGGCCTAGCAAGCCGAAGATCTCACCCTGCTCGACCTCCATATCGAGGTGATCCACCACCACCAGGCCGTCGAATCTCTTGGTTAAACCGCTGGTCTCAATGGCGCTCATCTTTTCTCCCTCATCTGTTTGCGAACCAAACCCGATAGTCTTCGACGATTTGATGGTTGGGTGAATCCTCGGCCACAACCTCCAGATCGCAGAGAGGAAAGGCATACTTCATGCGTTCGCGCCTCAGATCAACGATGATGCCATACAGGTCGTCCACCAGACCGATCTCTATTACTTTCACGCGATCACCCGCCTGAAGGGGCCCTCTTTCTTGCCACTCGTCAATTTCTGCTTCAAAGGGAAATGTCAGGCTCCCTGCCAGATACTCTTCCCAGACCTCCAATGCCGCCATCTCATCGTCGGCATCCGCGCTGGCCAGCACCTGCTGGATGCGCCTGCCCTGCTCGCCCAGCCAACTCCAGGCGTGCTTCTTTTCCAGTTCCTTGATGACCGGGGCAACGTCTTCTTCTGTGTCCCTGGGGGACGTCAACTCGACTTCTTGTGCATCGAGATACATTTTTGTCCAATCTAACCCCTGCTCTTCACATTGCTCGATCACGAAATCGGGCGTGTTTCGCAGCGTTACGCTGTCCCAAGAGATCAGGACTAGGTCATCCTGGCCTGGCTCTTCGGCGATTTTGCCCTTCCATCCACCGATCTCAATGCCTAAGTCGGGGTCCACGACCCCCGGTTTGACCACCACTGAATCGCCTACTTTGAACATCGTGTCCTCCTAATTATACTCAAATAGGCCATTGTTGGCGAATCCCGTGCGATGCATACACCCTGCTGTGGTTTTTTCAGGGGACTCAATGCTTCTCCTTGGGAACGACAGTCGCTCTGGAACGTTGTCCACACTGCGGACAGCGCAGATACTTCCATCCTCCCTCCTTGCTCGGCGCGTGAGGGCTGATCAAGTCTCTCCATACGGAGATCTCAAACTGGTGGCCGCATTTGGCGCAGCGGTACGCAGAAGTACGAGCATGCCAGCCGACGAGGAGAAACAGGCCGCCTGCAGCTAACGCCAGCCAAGCCATGAACCCGATCGCGCGGTGGGCGGGTAACAGTATGGCAGCTCCCGTAACGATCACAACGACGAAAGCGGCCACATAGAATATAGTCCTGCGCTGTAGGTCCTTGTTAGTATTCATGCCCCTACCTCCATGTGCTCATTCTCTTGGGTGTTCCTACTGCATCCTGTTGATAAGAACGCTCAAGTTGCGCGGGAAAATGTCAAGGAAATCAACCAGGTCAAGCTGGTGTAGCTTCTTTACCGTTTCGGTGGGGAGTTGATCAAGTGTAACTCCTTGCCAAAGAAGAACGGTCTCTTCTTGCGAGAATTCGGCTCCCTCTTCGACCCATGGCAAGAAGTCCCTGTTCTGCGGGCAAATACTTTGGCAAAGGAGACACCCAACAAGACAGTTGTGCCAGGAGGGGTCTAGCCACGTTGGGAAGGGAACGTGGCCAGGCTTCTCGTTGCGAAATGTGATACAGCGCTCCGCGTGGAGAAGAAAGCGCTCAGAAGTGATTGCGCCGGTAGGACATTTACGCAGGCAGGCAACACAGTTTTGACATCTTTCCATCATCTGTAATTCCTGCCAACTGTCTTCCCAGCAAGGGAAGTCGGAGTAAAAAGCCGCCAGCCGATGGAAACTGCCCATGCCGTCCACGTAACAGATGTTGTTCTTGCCATAAGCACCCAGCCCGCTGTGCACGGCCAGGAGCTTCTTCGGCAGCGCCGCCTGAGCCACCTGGTATCCCTGCGAACCCAGGATTTCTGCCAGGCAGTCTTCAACCTGCTTGTCGGTCTCCCGCCAGTGTAAGTAGGTTGGGGGCACGATGAGGGGCATGGGTGTGCCATTCCAGGTGAAGGTAACCCGGATCTGAGGCTGCGGAACGGCAACCGCGATCAGCGACCTGGCGTTTGGCAAACTGTCAGGGGGGCTGAATGTAAACTCAGTAAGGCGTTCCTGGTAGAATTCCTCGTCCAAGAGGCCCTGCCTGCGGAACCCCTCGATCTCCTCTTGCAGGTCACGGAGATGTTGGATAGCCATCATGCGACCTTTGTAACCCCGTTCCTCTAATTGAGAGAATAGTTCCTGTGTCATTCTAAAGTCCTCCCATCGAGACCTAAACAGCTTTCCCCTGACACTTGCTCACGTCTCACTCTATCAACACCAGGCCAAACAAACGGAAGGGGGCCTCTGGGGTCTGGACCACTTCGATCTCCCACCCGGCCTGGCGCACGGTGGTGTACACGTCTATCCCGCAGCTTTCCATGGAAGGCCGTGCCTGGTGTGGAAAACGGCACGGGCCGGACAGGTTGCAAGTCTCGCAGAACGTGCAAGGGCCAGCGCCCATTCCCCAGGCTCGATGGTACCCGGCCAGGAAAAGCTCCCGCTCCAGGGCGGCCACCACCTCATTCAGCCGACGGCATTGTCGGTCCTCTTCTTCCCAACCCGTTCCCTCTACGCGTAGCAGCAGTGCCTGCCGGTAGTGGCGCAGCATCTGGCGAGTGACCTCCGGAGTAGGCGAGTGAGGCGGGCAGGTCAAGCACATCCCGTATCCGCCACAGCCATACTGGCATTTAAGCCGTACCCATTCGGCTACCACCACCTGATCGGGGCGGATGATTTGGGCGGCGTCGGCGCCCAGTTCCACTGCTCGCGCAATCCAATCGTTCATTCGGTCATCACCTCCGGGAAGCGAACGTCGGCGTAGGCGAAGCCGGTGGCCGCCCGCGCCTCTTGTTCAGCGATCCATTGCTCCAATCCCACCTGCTGTAGCCGGTGACCGTCGGCCAACAACAGGGGATAGTTTCGCAGCACCTCTAGCCGTCGGCAGGGGTAGTCGGCACACAGCGGGCAGGCGGTAACACCTCGCTCTTGGGCACAGGCACGGATGGCGCAGCCGGGGTTCCCTCCACCGGCTCGACAGCCGGGACAAGGGGCGTCGGCCAGGCGGTTCAACCCCTCCCAGAAGGCGGCGAAGCCTGCTTCCAGTCCGGGGATGTCGAAGTAGCCCCGGTCGTAGCCCTCTTTGCACAAAGTTTCCCGCAGCGTCGCAGCTTGCTGCGGGATGCGCCGACGGCTGGCGCATAGGCTACAGTACAGCCCACAATAGGTCACTTCCTCCAGATTCATACGCCGCCTCTTCCTCAATCGAGAATCAACCGCGCCCGCTGGAAACGAGCCATCGCTGCCGCCAGCAGTCCGATGTCAAGTACAATAAGAACCGCCGCAGCAACGAGCACGATCTGGATCACGTCCGCCGCCATTATCACCCGGGCCAGACGCATCTTCCACTCGGCCGGCAGTGCCTGCGCACCGAACATTGGGACGAAGAGCAGCAGCATAATGGCGATACTCAAACTCTGGGCGGCCTGCCGCACGGTGGAGGCCCGCAGGGAGACCAGAACCCCAGCGCCGGCCACCAGCCCTGATGCCAGCAGACTCAACACCACGATGCCCAGAAAGACAGCCGCTGGATACAGCAGGAGTTCGCCTCGCCCATGGGCTAGGTTCACTGTCACTAACCCCACAAGCAGCCCAACCATTGTTAACCCCCAGCCATAGCCCACGGCTGCGCCCAGCTTGCCCGACAAAATCGCTCGGTCTGAAAGGCGGCTAGCCAGCAGCGTTTCCAACGTGTGCCGCTCGCGCTCCCCGGCAAAGGAGTCGGCGATGACACTGGTCACCAGGAAGAGCGGTACCCACGCCCAGTAAATCAGCCCCAGCGGCGATTCCACCCAGGCGCGACCGGTTTGCAGCGGCAGGAACACGCCAAAGACGCCAATCATGAGTAACAGGTTCCACGCCCCGCCACGCAGGCTACCACGCTGGAGAAAGAGTTCCTTCCATTCCTTCCACATCACTGTCCACACGTCCGTGATCATTTCTCCTCCTCCATCAGCGTCAAAAAGACTTCTTCCAGGCTGGCCTTACCCTTGCGTACCTCTTCCACCTCTACGCCTGCGCTCACCATCAGGCTGACCAGTGGCGCGATGTCCACCTCTCCGCGCAGGTCAATCAACAGACGTTCGTTCTGCAAGTCGGCGGCAGCCACCTCGGGCCGCGCCCGCAGCAAAGCCAGAACCTCTTCATTGAACCCGCGCCCGATGACCTCGGCGCGAGGCGGCGCACCGCTCCGGGCCCGCAGCTCGTCGGGGTGGCCGACCGCCAGCAGCTTCCCCTGGCGGATCACGCCGACCTTCCCACACAACTT
The DNA here is from genome assembly GCA_964446635.1 of uncultured Anaerolineae bacterium. Classification (GTDB taxonomy): domain Bacteria; phylum Chloroflexota; class Anaerolineae; order VGOG01; family VGOG01; genus CAYUPJ01. The sequence goes on along the minus strand of CAYUPJ010000087.1, from coordinate 8,860 downwards.
CTCCGCCTCCGCCAGGTTGTGCGTGGTTAGAAAGACCGTGACGTTCTCGCGTGTGGCCAGAGTAATCAGGTCTTCACGCAAGGCTGTGGCGGCCACCGGGTCAAGACCGGCTGTCGGCTCATCCAGAAAGATAAGAGAGGGACGGTGAAGCAGTGTGCGAGCCATGGCCAGTTTTTGCTTCATCCCCCGGCTCCACGTTCTAACGATTTCTTTGCGCCGCTCCCACAAGTCTAAGTGTGTGAGCAGTTCCTTGATCCGGGCTCGCCGTTCGGTGGATGGCAGGCGACAGACGCGCCCGTAGAATTCCAGGTTGTCTTCGGCGCTCAATCGTTCGTAAAGGCCAGGGTGTTCCAGCAATGCCCCCGTTCGCTGGCGAATCTCGTCGGCTTGCGTCCGGGTGTCGAAGCCCAGCACTTCGGCCCGTCCGCTTGTCGGTTCCAGCAGGCCCAACAGCAGACGAATGGTCGTCGTCTTCCCTGCCGCATTGGGGCCCAGGAAACCCAAGATGATGCCGGCCGGCACTTCTATGGTGAGACCGTCCACTGCTCGCACTGTGCCGAAAGTGCGGGTGAGGTTCTCGGTGCGAATTGCTATCTCATTCATGCAAACCCTCCACCATGGGGTATCCGCATAGGCCACCTCCCAATAAGATCGGTCCAATCCAGCAATTGGTCTCTATATTACCACATTTTGGCGAAATTGTATAGAGCAAGTTG
>CAYUPJ010000087.1:0-8044 GCA_964446635.1 uncultured Anaerolineae bacterium | reverse complement strand
CCAGCAATTGGTCTCTATATTACCACATTTTGGCGAAATTGTATAGAGCAAGTTGGCAGGGCAGCCTCCACATCCATGGTCATCATCCCCCCGATAGGGATCATCAGTAGGCCAGGTCGCAAGCCCCGCCAGGCTTCCTCCGACAGCAGGGTGTCACCCAAATTGAGCAGTGACTTACCCTCCAGGGTGAACAGAAACCCAATTAAGTGCGTCGCACCTTAACTTTACAACTCTTGTCGCTTAAACACCGCCAGCGCTGCTCCCAGGCAGACGATTATTGCCCCCAGGCTGACGGCCACCGCTCCCCAGACTGGCTCCCCGCTCCCAGCCATCAGGCCCCTTGCCCATTCTAGCAGCGCTGTAGGCATGTAGTTTCCGAGCCGTTGCAATGCCCCCAGGGCGGCTACCACAAACACTGCTCCCAGCCCCAGCCCGCCGGCCGCTACCTGGCTGCGGGCGATGGTGCTGCCCAACAGGGTCACCGCCAGGTAGAACTCGATGAACAGGGCCAACAGCAGGTTCATCTCCACGAAATGGGCTTCTCCGATCCCCTTGAACAGCACGATGGTGTAGTAATAGCAGGCCAGCCCGGCCAGGGTCAGACATAGGCCAAAGACCAGGGTCAGGGCCACGAATTTGGCCAACAGGAAACTGGCTCTGGAGGCCGGCTTGCTGAGGACCATGGCCGCCGTGCCCCGCTCCTTCTCCCGCGCCAGGGTACCCATAGCCAGCAGCACGGCCAGCAGCACCCCGAACTGGCTCGTGTTCTTGACGTACTGCAAGAGGCCATCCTGGACGGTGGGTGGGGGGATCTGTATCACTATCCCGCCCGTGCCGCCCAGGTTTTTCATCAGGTCGGGCAGCAGTTTGGCGCTCAGTGGGGACAGAAACCCGAAGAACAGGAGCACGGCGGCCACTGCCACCAGCCGCCGGGAGCGCCATTGTTCCAGGAGTTCTTTGCGCAACATTGCCAGGAAAATCATCGGATACCCTCCCTAGTCTCGATATGTCCTCCGCTGGTTTCATACGCCTTCGGCTACTCAACCCAAGTCGCTGCGGACTACTCGACCGACGGTCGCTAGACCCAGTAAACCGCAAGAGTCATCCTGGAGTAGAGCCTTCAGGCGGGAACCCCCAGCTAAAGCTTCTACTCCAGACCTCCATTGCGATCTACTGAGCCTTAAGTTGACGCATGGGCCCTATTCACCAGGCGCAGAAAGACGTCCTCCAACGTAGGCCGGACCATCTCGTAGCGGCTCAGGACAAGCCTGCTCTGGGCCACTAGAGACAACAACTCGCGCCGCGCCCGCGCTCGGTCGCTGACGTGCACCCGCAAGGCCCGGCTCTGGCGCTCCACCTGGCTCACCCAGGGCACGCCCTCCAGTAGATGCACGAAGTCCGTCACCTGTGTATGCTCGTTGTCCCCCTCGTCCCAGGCCAGTTCAAAGATGGGTGGGGTGTAGCGATCCTGTAGCGCCTCGCGGTCTGCCTCGACTACCAGCCGCCCGCGGTCAATGATGGCCACCCGGTCGCACACTCGCTCCACGTCCGAGAGGATGTGGGTGGACATGAACACGGTGGCCTGTTCCCGCAGTTGCTCGATGAGGGTCAGCACATCGCGGCGTCCCTGGGGATCGAGAGCCGAGGCTGGTTCGTCGAGGATGAGCACGGAGGGATGGTTGATCAGGGTCTGGGCCACTCCCAGGCGCTGCCGCATCCCCCGCGAATAGCCGCCTATTCGACGGCGCCCCGCTTCTTGGAGGCCTGCCAGGTCCAGTAGTTCCTCGACTCTCCTCTTTCGCTCCGCTCCAGCGAGCCCGAACAGTCGCCCCACGTAATCCAGGAACTCAGCCCCGGTCATCCAGGGGTAGAAAGCTGGCTCTTCGGGGAGATAACCGATCAAGCGGCGGGCGGCTCTCCCGTCGGCGGTCACTTCGTGCCCGGCCACCCAGCCTCGCCCTCTGGTGGGTCTGGCCAGCCCCGCCAGCAGACGGATGGTGGTGGTCTTGCCAGCCCCGTTGGGCCCCAGAAAGCCAAAGATCGTTCCCGCCCCAACAGTCAAGCTAAGGTCCTGCAGGGCCACTATCTGCCCATACGTCTTGGATAGCCCCTCACAGCGGATAGCTATCTCTTCTTCAGGATTCATGCATATCACTCCTCTTCGCGGCCCAGGAGGAAGTAGGCCGTCGGCCCCAGGATGCTGAAGATGACGATGATCACCAGCCACACCCAGCGATTCAAGTAGCGGGTGTGGGGGCGACGCGCCCAGTCCGTCAGGGCGAAGATCAGCAGCCCCAGTTGCAATATCGCCAACGGCGCGATCAAAAGCCACCTCTCGTCCATTTTCGCCTCCTTTGCGCTCTCTAGATTATACTACTAAAACCTGGTCAAAGACAAGCACGGTCCAACTGCGTAAGTGCACAATACTCTACAGCAAGCGCTACGCCCTGGACAGAACCGATTGTATCCCTGGAAGTAGCGACTGCAACCCCAACCCCTTTATCTCTTGGGGGACTCTCCCCTCCTTCACTCTTACAGAACCACTTTTTCTGGCCAGGGATCTTGCTTTGAAGTTCCCCAGAGCTGGCTAATGTATTCTATTGAGAAAAGGTCCTGCAATACGTGCAGCCAATAAGTACCGTTGTCGGAAAGAACGATCTCATCCCCATCGTCCTTCTCCAAGAATCCGAGGAGAGAGAATAGCCTCATGTACTTTCCGTAGACTCTGTCAAATTCCCTGCCAAATCTTTTCTGGAAATCGCTTCTCTTGAACCTCGTCTCATAAATCCTCCAGTACAGCCAGCCTGCCATCTGCATGTGTTCGGTAAGATCAAGTGACAGGGCAATTGGCATCCTTCCACTTTCGAGGACCCTGATATACTCTCGAACATTGAAGGTATTGAGGTAGAAAACGTCCTTCAGGTAAGAGCCTCCGCTGGCGCCAAGGCCAACGTAGAGAGGCACGGTCACAGAGCAATACTTTGGAACTCCCGGCCTGGTGAAGGCCCAAACAGAGGTTCTTTCAAAGCCCGCGTCATAGAAAATCCTCTCCAGGATGCCCAGCATCTTTCTTCTCTTGAAGATGCTGAAGATGTCGTGGTTGCTTTCCTTGGCAGTCCGTCCCATTTTGGTGTAGGGAAACCTGAAAAGCGGGTAAGCGGCAACCTGATCAACGCCCATTTCGACCAGCGTGTGGCCAGCCTGCTCTACCTCGCTATAGGTTTGACCAGGCAAGGCGAAAATGAAATCCGCATTGACGCACTTGAATCCGTTGCCAGCAGCTCGACTGACTGCTGTCATTACTTGCGCGACAGAGTATGGCCTGCGGAGGGCCTTCAAGTGGTGGTCTTGAAGAGCCTCCACCCCGATACTTAGATGCCCTACTCCGAGGGAGCTAATGGCATTTAGACTATCTAAGGTCAAGTCATTGGGATGGCTCTCCAGGTGTATGTCACACTGCATATTGAAAGACTCAAAGATGTGTCGCAGAATCCTATCGAGCCCGCTGTAGAGCATTGTGGTGGGTGTTCCGCCCCCAATGTAAAAAGAGGTCACAGGCCTATTGCCAATCAGTTCAGAATAGATATCAATCTCTTTCTGGACAGCATTGGCGTAGCTTTCTGCTAGCTCAGGACGGTAGATCTCCTTGTTGTAAGGACAATAAGGGCAGATTTGGCGACAGAAGGGGATGTGGAGATAAAGACCAACTTCATCTATATCTTGAAACTTGCTCTCGAGCGAAGGAACCTTGCTTTCAAGCGCAATATGACGCTTTTTGGTTAGCAATCTCCTAAGTTGGGTTCTGAGGAAACCTTTAAGCCACAGCATATCAATCTCCGAATTCTATTTCCCCCTCTTTGTAAAGTCCCAGAGCAGCAGGGAAGGCACGTTTTCTGCATAGTCATCCCACACCTGGCCGAAGCGCTGGGCCAGGGCCCGGTCCTCCAGGTGTGCCCGCCAGACCATGCTGGGCAGGAAGGCAAGCAGGGTGAACAGAACCCCCAAGGCGCTTCTGAGCAGTATATCGAGCGCCAGCATGGTCATCGTGAAGCTCAGGTACACGGGATGCCGCTCTCTGGCGTAGATGCCGCCTGTAACCAGTTCCGTCACCGGCTCGATCTCGCCACCGAAGCCTCGCTTCAGGGCGAGAAGCGAGAACAGGTTGAGAGCGAGCCCTAAGCCAAACAGCGGATAACCTATTGTTCGTGCAGTGGCTTTGGCTATCGGCAGTGGCCAAAGGGGCAGTACGGCGACGTTGAGCAACCCCACGCCCAGCATGATGAGATGGGCTTTTTTCTCCAATCGGTCTTTCATCGCACTCCTTTTAGGGTAAGGTGCAACGCACTTCAAGAACAAAGTGCGTTGCACCTGGCCTACTTTCTGGATCGCTGCCAGCAGACTAGGAACAGGATTCCCGCTACCAGCGGAGGAAGGCCCAGGGTCAGGCACATGAGCAGTAGAGTCGAGGCGGTGAAGCTTCCCAAGAGAAAGGCGCGCCCGATGAAGCTAAGAGCCGCGAGGCCTTCCAATGCCAGTAGCGCCCCTACGATGCCCTCCCAGCGCCAGGCTACAAGGGTGCTCAGGATGAAAATGCCTCCCGGCACCAGGATGTGCATTAGCCAGTTGAATAGCCCATCGTTCTCAACGTACGCCGAGCCGATCCCAAACCAGAGCCAGAAGACGATGGCGATGATCATCAAAATCCCCGCCGCCGGGCGCTGCCATGCGTATTGAACCTTGGTCATGTTCGTCTCCTTTCTGAGGGGAAAGCCCCTTTGTGCTTCTATTAAACCACAAAGGGGCTGCCATTACAAGAGCAAAAACCGCCAAAAACTGCCAACCTAGACTTGGCCTCTTCGCTGGACTTCCCCCTCTATCTCCTCCAGCGCCCTGGCCACCCCTCGGAGGGCTCGACGGCGGGCGCGGTTAAAAGTGCCCTCGCCGATGTAGAGACTGGCCATGATGTCGCGGTTCAGTTCTCCCAGCACGTAGGAATCGTGCAAGATGACGTATTGGTGCCACTCCCGAGTGGGGGGCGAGGGCTGTGGGCCGTCAGGAAGAAGCCGAAGAGAGGGAAAAGGGGGCCGGGACTTTGGGCGCTGTTGTAGATGGCCGGTTTCATTGTCGCCCCGGCGAACACCCAGGGGGTGTAGGCTTCCATGGCCACGAAGTTCAGGGTCAGGAAATAAACGAGGATGACCAGCGGACGCTGTTTGCTGGCTAGCCTGCTTGGTAGGAAAGAGACGCTCAGGTGGAACCAAAAGGGAGCTGCGAAGGCAGCGCTCCATCCCCACCACCAGGGTAGAGTGCCCTGCTCTGGTGAGACGTTGATGTAGGTCAGGGTGTTCAGGAAGGAGCCAGCGAGGGACCAGAGGGTGGCGCTAGCCAGCCAGGAGACCCTGCTGCGCGGGCTGCGGGTGACGATGTAGAAGCCCAGCCACAGGGAGAGGGCCAGGCAGACGAAATTAGTGAGGGAGGTTAGAGTGAACAGAAAGGGTTCCACAATTTCGATGACCTCCGTTGTGCCTAATCATACCAAACAGGAAGGCGCTCGGGCCACGTGGGACGGGGCAGGAACCTCAATCACTGCTGGGGCATTCTTGTCAGATTTCGGGTGACGTTGCGGAAATCATCTGAAAGGGCGTGATCGTGAGCTGCTATCCATTCATAGATTTGGTGAAGTATGCGAGGCAGACCTTTCTGAGGCAAGTTGGCTTCTTCCCAGATGCGCATAGCCTGCTTTAGCTCGTCTGTGATCGGGTTCTTGGTCTCAATCTTCAGCTTCTTGCAAAGGCCAATGAGCCTTCCGTCATCGGTGGCTAATGCGGGAATGCCCAAATCCAGGCACATCTGAATCTGGACGGCATCGTTGGTATCAATCTTGTATTCAGCGCAGAGAGCCAAAGCAGTCGCAACGGTGTCTGCGTCTGCGGCGATGATTGTCAATGGCGAGGCGAAAAGCTCGTTGATTTTGGTCAAGACCCGGGCAGGTTCGATGCCGTAGATCTGGGTGGTTACGAAGAAGAGTTCAATGAGGGTGATCGAAGATGCCACCAGGCTCTCACTGGCTTCAATGAACTCCTGGCACACGGGGGAGGCTGGATGATCGGTCAGGATGCTATAGATCAGCAAATTGCTGTCCAGCATTGTCGCTTCTTCATAACCAGAGGGCATCAATGCTTACCTTAGAAAGGTCAATAGGACCCTTTTTCTGCCATTCGAGCTTGGTGGCGAAGAAATCCTTCCAACTCATTGCAGAGAGCTTGTCTCTTTCGAGCTCGGCGGGGAGCTTGGCTTCGCGCTCCTGTCGTCGAGGAGTCAAGATTATTAACCTGACCACTTGATGTGTGGTCAAATTAAGCGCTTGCAAAGGTTTGAGGATTCCATCCTCGAAAATGGCGTTAATCACCTGATCCATGATCATCACCTCATTTTGCTTCTTTTGCCGGTAGACTACTATATTACCACATTCTTGAAGAAAAGGCAACTTGCTTGCCCTCACCCCAGCCCTCTCTCGAAGTTGGGGGAGGGCCGGGGTGGTGACTGCGAGAGGGAGACGGCAGAGGGTGACTGTCTCTTTGTCAACCTCGCCGAAATATAGTATAATCTCTGGAAGAGGCTGATCATGAGGAAACACCCGATTCTAGGCGATATCCGCCCCTACAATTTCATAAGCCCCGAAGGGCACGAGGTGACCGCCTGGATGAGTGTCGAGCGGGACCACCGGCTGGGGGCACTGCTCATTGAGGCCGTGAACGGGGAGGATACAGGACAGTTCGTCTACGGCATCCCCAAGATCCACTATCCCTATCGGCAGGATAAGGAGATTGACCTGGAGAACGTCACCCCCGATGACATCGTCTTGCCCACCGGCTACGAAAAGGTGCTCCTGCGCCAAAAAGTTGACGGCACAAACGTCACCTGGTTTGGGCTGCTCGACGGCAGGGGCGACATGGTCGAGATCATCCCCAAGACCCGCCAGGCCGTCCTCAACAAGCCCTCGGAGATGCATTCTGTCTACGACCTCCTGCCTGACATTTATGAGATGTACCCGGGGATCCTGAAAGCCGTCCGCGAGACCAAACTCAACCTCTCCTTCGAATGTTACGGCTATCGAAACCCCCATACCCTGGTCTACGATTTTCCCCTTCAGGTCTCCCTCATCGTGGCCATAGATAACCAGGGGCGGCTTCGGCCCTGGAGGGAGCTGGTGGCCCTCGCCGAGAGGTACGAGCTGCATACGCCGCAGGTTATCTTCGAGACCGATAAGCCCGACGTGCGGACCGAGTGGCTTAGATTTCGCCTGGAGCTGGACGAGAGAAACCAGCCCGACAGGTTGGTGGACGAGGGGGTGGTGTTCACCTTCTGCTATCCCGACACCATCAAGCTGGTAAAGTGCAAGACCAAGACCCTGGAGGAGGCCCACATGTCGGTCATGGCCGCAGAGCAGGCCGAGATCTCCGGGGAGGTTCTTTTCAAGGCCATCTGCCGCGTCTACGACGACGGCTTTGCCGGGGAGGGGTGGGACGTGGTCTGGGGTCAGCTCAAGGCGGAGCTGATGGAGGACTACGTGGAAGTGGCCGTGGACCGCCACCTGCACAAGGCGGACAAGCTGTGGGACTGGAAGCTGAGGCTGGAGACCGTGCGGCCCTACATCGAGCGGGCCATGAAGGAGACGGGGAGCCGCGAGCTGGGCGTGGTCATGCCTGTAGTGCGGAAACAACTCAGCAAGGAGAATACCAACCTGGCGGCGCAGATCCTGGTCAGGAACATCTAACCTTTGCTGTGACTACTCAGGCTGTCATTGCGAGCGAAGCGAAGCAATCCCCAAGCCGCAAGGAGGAGATTGCTTCGTCGCAAAAAACGCTCCTCGCAATGACATGGGCTGAGCAGTTACCCTTTGCTGCGACAACACGCAAGCCCCGGCGATTATCGTGATCGCCGGGGCTTGCGTTTTTCAAGCAAGTGTGTAAGGAAATCCCATGTTGGGCTGTCCCTCAAGCAAAGAGCGAAGGCCGTCGCGTATGATCTTGTGATCGTCTGC
>CAYUPJ010000086.1:0-16862 GCA_964446635.1 uncultured Anaerolineae bacterium | reverse complement strand
TCACCATCTCTTCTAGCCGCTCTGAGTAGTCCTTCAGCGCCTCCTCCGCCCGCTTTCGCTCGGTGATGTCTGTGTCTGCGCCTCTGTATCCGAGAAGGTTTCCCTTCTCATCGAGTATGGGAACTCCACTTGTCGAGAGACAGACTGTGTTGCCGTCCTTGTGCACATTCCAGTTTAGGAATTCGTGGAAAGACTGCTTTTGGGCGAACACCTCAAACGCTGCCTTCTTGAGTTCTTCCCGGTCTCCAGGGTGGAATAGGTCATAGAAATGTTTTTTCCCCACGACTTCTTCGGGTTTATAACCAAGTATCTTCTCCACTACTGGACTTGCATAGGTGTATAAACCGTGGGCATCTACTTCCCAGATCCATTCCAGAGCATTTTCTGCCACTTGTTGGAAACGTTCCTCTGATTCCCGCAGTGCCTCCCCCGACAGTTCCAGCGCTTCCAACATCCCGTTAATCTCGCCCGCCAGGCTCGACAACTCGTCCTCTCCCGTCATCGCCATGCGCGCCGAGAGATTACCGCTTGCTCCAATACTGCTGACACTTTTGCTAAGATAAGCTAACCGCGATAGGACATACTTCTCTAAAGGTAGCAGAGTCACCACACCAAACACCAGACCAACCGCCAGGAGCGACAAGAGAAAATAACGTATGCTAGCCTGGCCTTGCTCGTAGATATTCCTGGGCATATCCACCCTCAACACGAGGGCTGGCCTTCCGTAAATGTCCTTTAGCAAAGCATATCCAGCGATGGACCTTTCGCTCAACGGTCGGACGAGAATCGGGGCCTCTTCCAAAGAAGATCGCACCTCCTGGAAATCGAGAGGCATCTCCTGATCCTCGAAGCCACGCACGGTGAGAGACAAATTTGTTGTCTCAGCCAGACGCTCGATTTCTGTGGAGTCCAGGTAGCGTCCTATTATCAGTGACCCGCGAATAGGCCCTTCATCTTCACTGGTCAAGATAGGCCGTGATGAAATAAGCATGGGGCCTTCGGGAAGAAGAATGATTCCTATGATGCTACTCTCTACACTGGGGTGGCGTAGAAGGAGACCATTGTTAGAAAGATGTTCCTGGAAGCTCTGTGGAACGGGCATTTCCTCCTCGTTCTGTAGATCGAAGGCCTTGCCGAAAACGATCCGGCCGGAGGAATGGATAAACAGCATAAGGTTGAGCCTTAACGTGGTAAAGGTCCCATCTACAAGATTCGACCGGATATAGTCTTCATTGGCGTCTTCGATGAAAGTGTAGGTATCGTCCCATGCAGCCCAATCGCTATTTGTAGCGTCCAAAAGGGAGAGTTCCTTGGACAAAGCATTCAAAGCTCGTTCAACATTCCGGCTGGTGTTCTGTTCCTCCAATGCGGCGAAACTGCCCAGTAATATGATTCGTGAGGTCGCATATAGAATCACGATCAGGCTGACAATCGTTAAGCCAATGGTAATCAGCGTCTTCTTACGCAGTGACATGTGTTCGCCCTCCAACAGTTCGCTTCAAAGATCAAGCCGCAATCACGATGTGTTCACCAGTCACTGCCTCCACTCTGCCCGAAATCGAGGCGTGCACATTTGCCCCCAGCTTGCCCTCGGGAATCTTCTGATGGACGGCACAGCGGCCAGCAGGATGATGTTGCGCCAGGTCAGCCACTTTTCGCGGCCGGTGTATTGGAGGACAAAGATCAGCATCGCCAGCGGCACGAGGGCGACGCCGAAGTGTTGGACTTTGGCCCAGAAGACGCGGCCGGCCAAGTCGCGGGTGCCGATGGCCATGGCGTACCCGAATGACCATTCGGCAGCCCCCAACAGCACGAGCACGGGTGCTACGCTGGTGGTGGCACGGTGGCGCCAGGCGTAAACCGCCGCCGCACCTGAGACGGCCGCTGCTACGAGCAAAGGTAACACATAGGGGGTGTACTGCCAGTGCATCATTCTCCCTCCTACTTATGCATTGTGAATCTCATATCTCCTCCGCCCTTCGTTGCGCCAGAGCTCCAACTCCCTGGCTGGCAAGGCCGCACTAAAGCTGTTCTCATCAACGACAAAGATGGGCGGGGCAGATCCAAGAGTTTCCATTTCTCGCCTCATCATCCTGATACCAGTGCCAAACCGCTCGATCAGCCCCATCTCACGCAGGGCTTCAGCCAGGGTGGGATTGCGCGCCGCATACTTGCCGGTTCCCAGGTCTTCAATGGTCATGCCTCGAACAAGGCTACCCGGACTGGAGACTTCCAGGCGATCATCGAACATGCGAACGGCAACTTCCTGGCTCCAGCGACTGTAGTCTCGGTGGACGCAAGCATTGGTGATGGCTTCGCGCACGGCTCTTAAAGGATATTCGGGGATGTCAGTCCGCCGTGGTAGCTTCTCATCCTCCAGAATGGACGCTGTTCTCATGTTGCGTCGGACAAAAGCCGTGCTCTGCTCAATGAGTTCATCCACCGTGCCTCGGAAAGTATCGCGGTCAATAGCAGTAACGTTGAGGTCCAACCCTGGAAAGCGAGCGGCAGAGACGAAGGCCTGGGGCAGGAAGTACTGTGGCCGGCGACCGAAAAGTAACATAGCCGCCACCGTAGGAGCCAATTGATCGCCCCGACGCACGACAAGAGGCAAGTCGGCCTGCTCGATCAGTTCATGGAGCGGACGCTCGGCATTGACGATGGCTTCAGGTGATCGTTGTTCAAAGTAACGGCGGATGTTTGCTGCATCCAGGTCCTCATAGTCGGCTTCCCAGAGAGGCATACGCTCGAAGAGAACCTCGCCACTCTCCTGGAACATCCAACGCTCCTCCTCCCGCGTGGCATGTTGCACAGTGGAACCCACCCGCACGTAGCAGATATCCCGCACCTTATAGGGCTTGTCTTCCCCCTCAGGAACGTGGGCCACGAGGATGGATTTGCCCTCCACGGCCGCTTCTTCAACCGTCAAGGCGATGGGAGGGCTACAGACACGAGAGATGCCCATCAATCTCTCTTCAAGTTTCCGCCAATCACCCGTCACGCCAACTACCAAGCCATTATCGTCCACACCTATCAACAAGTAGCCTCCCTGAGTGTTGGCAAAGGCCACTAACTCAGAACCAATCTCGGTAGTGACATCTCCTCGCTGTGGCCACTCTCGTTTGAACTCTGTGGTTGGCCCCTCACCTCGGGCGATCAGTTCATATACCTCGTCTATTGTCATCTCTTTCCTCCTCAGAACAGGTGATGCTCACCAACAACTAAGTCGGGTCTAAAGATCAACTCGCGATCACGATGTGTTCACCAGTCACTGCCTCCACTCTGCCCGAAATCGAGGCGTGAACGTTGGCCCCCAGCTTGCCCTCGGGAATCTGAGCGATTAGGTCGCCGCGCTGCACCGTGTCGCCGATTTGGACCACCGGCTGAGACGGCGCACCGGTGTGCTGCTTAAGCGGGATAGTAACACGCCTGGGCCGGTACTCCCTGTCGTCCAAAGGACAGGTGCATTCCTGGTACTCACTCAGCCCCAGTTTGGCCACGAGGCGTTCCATGGGCACGCGGCGGTACTCGCGCATGGGATGGGGCGTCAAATCGGAACGCTTGTGAACAACGTTCTGCCATCCTTGAGCCGCCAGTTGGCGCTTGATCTCCTTGTAGTAGGCCATGGGCGAAAGCTCCAACGGACAGGCGTAAGCCTCGCACAGCCTACATTCACAACAGAGCACGGCGGCAGTTACGATGGCCGTGGGCTCGGTCAGGCCGTAGTTTATGGAGCGCATGACTTTGTGCGGTTCCAGGTTATGTCCCAGAAGGTAGCGGGGGCAGAGGTCGGTGCAATCGCGGCACTGGTCACAGGTGGAGCGCCCTCGCTTGACCCACGACCCGAGCGGGCGACCGAGATAACGAACGACCACGTTGTTCTTAGGCAACACGATCAGGCCGGTGGTGGTTTTGGTAACAGGCTCGGAGAGGTCCTGAGCCAGCTTCCCCATCATTGGCCCACCGACCACTACCGCGTAATCCTCCTCAGTTCTCGTCGTCCAGCGGGGGATTTTGATCCCACCAGCCCAGGCTACCGCCTCGCCGATGGAAGTGCCAATGGGCAGGTTCAAGGTCTTGGGCTCGTTGACCGCACCGGTGACGGTCAGCAAGCGGTGGGTGACCGCAATCCCCCGCTGGGCCATAGCGATGTTGAACAGCGTGCCCACGTTCTGGACGATGCAGCCCACGTGAAGAGGGAGCCCCGTCTCCGGCACCAGCCGCCCTGTGACCTCGTAGACCAGAACAAACTCGTCGCCAGCAGGGTAGTGGCTCTCCAGCAAATGCAAGGATATGTTCCCCCCCTCTTTCCCCCCCAAAGCTTGCCCTGAGCCTCGTCGAAGGGTTGGGGGGGATGAAGGGGGGGCGCCCACGGCTTGCTGCAAGGCCGCCACCGCGCTCGTGTACTCTCGCTTCAGGGCCACCACGGCTCTCACAGCACCGCTGGCCTGCATCACCAGTCGCAGTCCCTCGACGATCTGTGGAGCACAGGCAGCCATCAACTGCTGATCACAGCGCAACAGGGGGTCGCACTCCGCCCCGTTGGCGATGACCGTGTCCACCTGGGCCGCTATCTTGACGTGGGTGGGAAAGCCGGCCCCGCCAGCGCCGACAACACCAGCGTCTTTCACTTTTTCAACAATTTGCTCTGTCATCTCAAACCGACCAGACTTCCGAAGTCTGACAGACTTCGGAAGTCTTCAAGAAGTTCAGACTATCCTAAACGCATCCACCAGCGTACATCTTCGCACCCGTGAGAAGTCTTTGGCACTGGTCAGCCCCTCCCCAGTAGGGCTGGCGATGGAAAAAGAGGAATAGCCCTCGCCGCCGAAGCCCAGACCAGCAATGGAGGGGCCGTTCTTGATGAAGATGCTGGTGTCTATCTCGCGGGCCATGCGGCTCAGGTGATCTAAGTGCTTGGAGTGCATCACCGCGGTGTGACCCATGTCCTGCTCAACTTCCTTGGCCAGATCAATGGCCTCGTCGGCCGAAGCCACCCGCACCAGAGGCATGATGGGCATGAGCTGCTCCGTCCAAACCAGTTGATGCCAACGATCCACTTCGGCGATGGCCAGGCGGACCTGATCGTCCACGCTCATCCCGATTTCCTTCAGGATGACGCTCACGTTCTTGCCCACAAAAGCCTTGTTGATCACGCCGTGCTTGCCGGGTCCGTGATCCTCTTGCAGGATCACCTTCATCAGCCGGTCCAACTGCCACGAGCTAAGCTCCACCACCCCGCGGGCCAGCATAGCCGCCTTCAGTTGGTCGGCGATGGCCTCCACAGCGATGATCTCCTTCTCCAGCACGCAGACGACGTTATTATCAAACGAGGCCCCCTTGATGATGTCTCTGGCCGCCTGATCCATGTCCGCTGTCTCATCCACCACCACCGGCGGATTGCCTGGGCCAGCACAAATGGCTTTCTTACCGCTGTTCATAGCCACCTGCACCACGGCCGGTCCGCCGGTGACCACCAACAGGTCAATGGCAGGGTGCTTCATCATGTACTGGGCACTCTCGATAGTTGGTTCGGGAACGGTGGTGATGACGTTGGGGGGACCACCGGCGCGGACGATGGCCTGGCTGAGGATCTGCACCGTGTGGACCGAGACCTTTTTCGCCCCAGGGTGACAGTTGAACACCACCGCGTTGCCGGCGGCCACCATGCCGATGGCGTTGCATAAGATGGTCGAGGTGGGGTTGGTGCTGGGGGTGATGGCTCCGATGACCCCGTAAGGAGCTCGCTCTACCAGAGTGAGGCCCCGGTCGCCGGTGAAGGCGATAGGCTTGAGGTCCTCCGTGCCGGGAGTTTTGTCCGCCACCAGGAGATTCTTCTCGATCTTATCCTCGTAGCGGCCCATGCCTGTCTCCTGCCAGGCCTCGTAGGCCAGCACCTGGGCGTTCTCCCGGGCCGCCTGGCGCATGTGGGAGACGATAACATCGCGCCGCTCCACCGGCAGAGCTATGAGTTGCTGGTGAGCGGCCTGGGCTGCGGCGATGGCAGAGTCAATGTCTGGGAAGACGCCATCCTGGCCGGATAGAGGTTGGAGGCGCTGCCCTGAGCTTGTCGAAGGGTTGGATATTGGATATTGGATATTGGGGATTGGCCTCTCTTGTCGCAGCTCGGCTACCACTCTCTTCACAATGGTGCTGATGCGCTGTTCGTCAATCTGTAGAGACATGCTGCCCTCGTTTCAAAGTAAACGCTCAGGTGCCAGGCACTTACACAGCCACTTCGGCCTGAAGGTAGTCTCCCAAATGGTTCCTATCTCTCACTGGGCGATCCCTCAGAAGTGCCCGGCACCTCAAACCTCACTCCTTCTTGTACTTCACTTCCCCATGGACGTCCCAGGTATCCACCACGGCCATGATCACGCCGTCGCAGGGGCGTTTGTCGGTCTGAACCGTCATGCGGGCTGAGGAGCCCTTGGCGTAGAGGACATAGTCGCCTATGCCCGCCTGGACGGCATCAGCGGCGATGACGTATTCGCCCGCTTCGCGCCCCTCGAGGTCCACCTGTTTGACCACCAGGAACTTCAACCCCTCCATGGTCTCGGTCTTGCGGGTGGCGACCAGGGTGCCCACCACTTTTCCTATCAGCATTTTTTAGCCTCCCTTTGGTAGAGAAACCATGTCCTGAGCCTGTCGAAGGGCAGGGTAAGTATTCAGGGGTCATTGCGAGGCACGGTTCCTTCGGCTACCCCTTCGACTTGGCTCAGGACAAGGCTCAGGACAAGTTTTGTGCCGAAGCCTGCCCTGAGCGTAGCCGAAGGAACGCTCCTCGCAGTGACATTGGGCTGAACGGTTACGTAAGTAACGAGTCCATGAGGTAACGAGGAACGAGGCCTACCCATCACTCGTTACCTCATCACTGGTTACCCGTTACTCCTCTATTTCCGCCTTGGCCTGCTCGTAGCGGCCCAAGGGCAGCACCAGATCAACGTTCAAATGCGGCCGAGGGATGACGTGGACAGAGATCACTTCGCCGACCCTCTCCGCGCCGCGGGCGCCGGCCTCGACCGCCGCCTTGCAGGCCGCTACATCGCCGCGCACGATGGCCGTTACGTAACCTCCGCCGGTTTTCTCGTAGCTCACCAGCTCCACCTTAGCTGCCTTGACCATGGCATCCGAGGCTTCCACCATCGCCGCGAAGCCTCTACATTCGATCATGCCTAACGCTTCTGCCATTGTAGTAAGACCTCCCTTTCTTGTTAGATACTAGAGATTAGAGATTTGGGCTTCAGACTTTGCTTATCCTACGCTCGCCTCCCTGACTCCACCACCTTCCCTGTCACTGATTCAATGGCCTCCACGGCCGCCCCATAGCCGGCCATGATGTCTCGTTCCTCGCCGCCGAGCCAGAGCCGGCCGAAGCTACCAAAGGGCTGCACGTGGATCAGGGTGATGTGAGCTGCTTTCTCTGCTTCGTTGGCCGCCAGCACCGCGTAGGCGGCGGGTTCCACTTCCAGGATATATAGGGTCTGGCCAGGGATGAGCATGGAGCCCTCGCGATTGCGGTTGACCAGTTGGGCGTGATGGTCGTCCACGTGGCGGATAACCTGGCTGGAGAAAACCTTGGGCTTCCAGCGGTCACTCTCCTGAACCTCCAGGGCGTCCAGGATGGCCGCGCCGGCGGCCCGCACGTCCGCCTGAGAAGGGGAATGTACCTCCAGCAACCCGAAGAGACGCTCCACCACCTGCACCGCTGGCCGCACATTAGTGGACTTCAGCGCGATGTCCGTCATGCGGTTGATCTCGATGCCGGGCGAGATCTCCACCCAGAGGGAAGCGTCGCCCACGAGAGGCAGGAACCCCCTGGCCGTGGAGCCAATGAAGGCTGTCAACTGCGGCTGCAAGCTGTCGAGGAAAATGTACGATCGTAAATCTACTGTCAAAGTTGTCCTCCTTGTCTGTGATTGTTACGCGCTGTTGAGCTAGGGACGCGATGTATTTATGGTCAGACATTATAACACAAAACGCCCATTTTGCCAACGAAACAACAGTGTGCTATAATACAAACAGTGGTTTGCCTCATCGCATGAAGTCCGAATGTCACGCCGAAAGGGGGGATGTGATATGAGCAAGGACAATCCAGCCAGATTGTCCATCTTCGCCCTATCAAGGGCCGAATGAAAAGAAGGTGTTACCAACTTTGCCGTCCGCTGGTGAAAGGGGATGGCCATAACTCAAAGGAGGAAACAAAATGAAAAAGATACTGTTCAACTTGTTGGGCGTCCTGGTCTTGGCCAGCTTGCTGGTCTCGGCCTGCGCGCCCAAAGCCCCGCCCACACCGGTGCCACCGACTGCCACGCCGGCGCCCAAAGGGCCGACTGGTGAAGTGACGCTGTGGCACGCGTACCAGACCGGCAGTGCGGAGGAGGACACCCTGACTGTGTTGATCGGGAACGCCAGGGCCGAGTTCCCAGACTTGACCATCAACGTCTTGCAGATCCCCTTCGACCAGATCTTCAACAAGTGGCAGACCGAGGTGGCTGCTGGTGGTGGCCCCGATATGTTCGTGGCCCCCAACGACGACCTGGGCAACCTGTCTCGCGCGGGCCTGGCGGAGAATCTCGACTCCTACCTGGCAGGCAAACTGGGTCACGTCTCGCAGGTTGGGGTTGACGGCATGAAGGTGGACGGCGTCCTTTACGGGGTGCCCGAATCCGCCAAGGCCGTGGCCCTGTACTACAACAAGTCCCTGGTTGACACGCCCCCCAAGACCACCGATGAACTGCTGCAGATGGTCAAGGATGGCGCGCCGATGACCTTCTTCATCGGCGCTTATCACATGTTCGGCTGGTCGGGCTCGTTCGGCGGGCAACTGTTTGACGCCGATCTCAGATGCATCGCCGACCAGGGGGGCTGGGTAGAGGCCGCGGAATACCTGCTGGCACTGCGGGAAGCCGGCGCAACCTTCGACGCGGACTATGGCGTGGCTGAAGCGCCGTTCCGCAACGGGGAATCGGCCTTCTTCGTCAACGGCCCCTGGGCTCTGGCGGACTATCAAGCCGACCTGGGTGATGACCTGGGCGTGGCCCCGATCCCGAAGGCCACGGGCACTGCCAATCCGCTGAACGGCATTGATGGTTTCTACATCAACCCCAACAGCGGCAACAAGCAGGCCACCGTTGACCTGGCTCTGTTCCTGGTCAGCAAAGAATCATCCCAGATCTACACCAACCAGGCCGGTCACGTCCCGATCCGCGACGACGTGCAGCCCGCTGACGACCTGAACGCCGGCTTTGCTCAGGCTTCCGCCACCGGCTATCCGCGCCCGCAGAGTGTGGAGTTCGCCAACTTCTGGACGCCCTTCGGCGACATGTGGACCAAGATCCTGGAGGGAGTGTCTACCCCAGAAGAAGCTGTGAACGAAGCCTGCGCCGCGATGAACGCCGCCAACAACAAGTAATCCGATCGCGTTTTTGCGTAGAGGGGGCGCTGATAGGGCGCAGAGATGTGATCAATCAGCGCTCCCTTCCCCAAAACTCACGTCAGTGTTCAACCAGCCAAAGCAGATTCGAATTCGCTGCCAGGTAGCGAATTCGAATTACGGAGGATAAGACTATGACAAGCGAAGCGATCCCTACTGCATCGCCTGGACAGCCGTCGCTGTTCCAAACGTGGTGGGCGCGTACCACCAGGAAGCGCGCGGCCTATGCCTATCTCATCCCGGCCTTCCTCGTGATGGCTATCATCACGTTTTACCCGATCGCCTACCAGTTCTGGATGTCGTTCACTGACTATGGCATCAGCAACCTCCGGGTCGGGTCGGAAGCGCCAGACTGGGTGGGATTCAAAAACTACCTGGACATCTTTAGCGGCGACCTGTCGAGGTTAATCCCAAACTTCAGCTTCTGGCGTACTCTGGCCTTTAACCTGGTGTGGACGTTTACCAACGTGCCGATTCACATCGTCATTGGAGTGTTGATCGCTGTTCTTCTCAATACCCAGGGGCTGTGGTTCAAGCGTTTTTATCGTGCCATTTACGTCCTGCCGATTATCCTTCCCACGCTGGTGATTGCCACGGTCTGGCGAAACATGTACGACGCGAACTACGGAGCGATTAACCAGTCACTGGCTGCGATAGGTGGGCTTTTTAATATACCGGCAGGGGTTTTCCGTATCCGCTGGTTCCAGAGCCTGGTCCCGCCGTTCAAATGGTTCCTGCCCGGAATGCCGCTGCCGCTCTCCTACTATGCCATGCTGATCGCTAACATCTGGTTGGGCTGGCCGTTCATGACCATCGTCGCCACCGGCGCCTTGCAGAGCATTCCCAAGGATTTGTACGAGGCGGCTTCCATTGACGGCGCAAGCCCCAGACAGCAGTTCTGGAACATCACCGTGCCGTTGCTGCGCCCGGCCATGGTCCCGGCGGCCGTGTATGGCATCACCATGACCTTCAACCTGTTCAACTTCATCTACTTCATGTCCGGCGGTGGGCCACTACGCCAGACGGACATCCTGGTTACGACGGCCTTCAATCTGGTGAACGCCCAGCGTCTGTATGGCATGGCGGCCGCTTTCAGTGTGATCGTATTCATCGTACTGGGGGCGCTGACACTGTTCACCAACTGGATGACCAGGGCAACGGAGCGGTACGATATCTGAGATGAGAAAGGAGATGCACGATGCGTGAGAGTGGGAAAAAACTCCCCCTGGGCAAACAATTGCTGTACCAGGCGCTGGCGCTGCTCATCACCTTTATTGTGATATTCCCTGTTTTGTGGGTCGTGAGTCTGTCGCTCGATCCACGTGACATTGCCCGCCCCACCGAATTCCGACTAATTCCACCCGGCGCGTCGCTCGACGCCTATCGGCGTGTGCTGGATCGGCCGACGGCGAACCCGGTGACCTTTACTGAGTTGGCCTTGAATCAGCTCAAGCTGGCGGGTGGCGTATGCGTGTTGTCGGTGCTGCTCGGGATCTTCGCGGCCTACTCGTTCTCACGCTTTGAATACAAAGGCCGCGCTGGCCTGATGCTGAGTGTCTTGACGGTACTGATACTGCCTTCTGTCGCCACTCTGGCCCCGCTGTTCGTCATGCTGAACCGGATCAACATTGACATCGGCCCGCTTCAATTCAACCTGCGAAACTCGCTGTGGGGTGTCGGACTGGCACTGACTTCCAGCCAGTTGCCGTTTGCGATCTGGAACCTGAAAGGCTATCTGGACACGATTCCCCGCGAGTTGGAGGAAGCGGCCCTCATTGACGGCGCGAGTCCCAACCAATTATTTTTCAAGATCATCATGCCGATGGCAACCCCGGTGCTGGCTGTGACCGCATTCTTTGGCTTCAACGCTGGCTGGACGGAATTCGTTACGTCCTGGATGTTCCTGACCAATCCCAAGGACTTCACCCTGGCGATGTCCCTCTGGAATATGACCGGCCAGTGGTCGGGAGATACACCCTGGTCAGCGTTTGCGGCCATGGCGCTGATGGTGGCCGCGCCCGTGGCGATCGTCTATCTGCTACTCCAGAAATACATTGTCAGTGGTCTGACCATCGGCAGCGTGAAGTAGCGTCGGAGTTCAAAAGGCAAGAAACCCGGTTTTTAGGAAAAAAACCGGGTTTCTTCGTCCAGGTGTTTATCCAAGAAGATGAAAACTACGCGAATGGAACGCATACTTACCCTGCTCGTCCTGACTGGTTTGCTGCTTGCGGCCTGCCAGACGGCCACGCCAACACAGACATCACAGCCGACCACCGTCCCCGCTGCACCACCTGTCGTAGAATACGCGTGGTGGAACGACGCCGTCTTCTACGAGGTCTTCGTCCGTAGCTTCTACGACAGCGACGGCGATGGCGTTGGCGACATCAAGGGCCTCATCGAGAAGCTCGACTATCTCAACGACGGCGATCCCAACACCACCGACGACCTGGGCATCACCGGTATCTGGCTGATGCCCATCACTCAATCCCCCAGCTACCACGGCTATGACGTGGTTGACTATTATCAGGTGGACGACGAATACGGCACCAACGAGGATTTCCTACGGCTGATGGAGGAAGCCCACGCACGCGGCATCCGCGTCATCGTAGACCTGGTGCTTAACCACACGTCCAGCCAGCATCCCTGGTTCCAGGAGGCGCTCGATCCCGCCTCCGAGCGGCGCGATTGGTACGTCTGGTCTGATGAACGGCCCGCAGGCGCGGGGTGGCACGAAAGCGCCATCGGATACTACTACGGGTATTTTGGGGATCAGATGCCCGATCTGAACTACGAGAACCCTGCCGTGACTGAGGCAGTGCAGGACGTGATCCGCTTCTGGCTGGAGGGCATGGGGGTGGACGGATTCCGGCTGGACGCCATCAAGTACTTGATCGAGGCTTGTACTGAGTGTAACCGAAGTGATGGCCGCATCGTCGAAAACACGCCGGCCACCCACGCCTGGCTACAAGAGTTCTACACGTTCTACAAGGGCATCAACCCCGATGCGGTGACGGTGGGTGAGGTCTGGAGCACTACGGACATCGTGGCCGAATACATCGGCGGCGAAGTGGACATAGCCTTCGAGTTTGACCTGGCGAACGCGATTCTGGAAAGCGCAGTGGGTGGCCGCAAGGCAAACGTGGAGAGAAGGCAACAGTTGGTGGTAGACACCTACCCGCCGGGCCAGTTTGCCACGTTCCTGGCCAATCACGACCAGAACCGCGCCCGCTCCCGTTTGCTGAACGACGAGCAGGCCAAGCTGGCCGCCACGCTGCAACTGACGTTCCCCGGCGTGCCCTTCGTCTACTACGGCGAGGAGATCGGGATGCAGGGTACCAAGCCGGATGAGAATATTCGCCGCCCGATGCAGTGGGGGCCGGATGGCGGCTTCACGGCCGGCGAGCCGTGGCATCCATACTACGAGGATTACCAGGAGCGCCACGTCGCAGGGCAAAGCGGCGACCCGTATTCGCTACTGAATCACTACCGCGCCCTGATTCACTTGCGGAACGCCCACGAAGCGTTGCGTGTCGGCGATTGGCTGCTGGTGGAGACGGATCAGCGGTCGGTGTATGCATTCTTGCGCTTTAGCGATGAGGAGACTATCATGGTGCTGGTCAACCTGGGTCGCAATCCGGTGGACGAGTACAGCCTGACGTTGCAGGCTGGCCCGCTGGGTAGTGACCTTCAACCAGTGTTGCTTATGGGAGAGGGAGAATCAAACGTGCCGCCGGTGAATGAAGCTGGCGGGTTTGATGATTATCGTCCGGTCAGCAAACTACCGCCGTACAGTAGTTTCATGATTAAGTTTGTGCCCCAATGAGTCAGTCTCAACGTTGGCTACGTATTGTCGCCATTTTGGCTGTGACTACTGTTGCCCTCGCGCTCCGGCTGCGGGCGGTTGAGCGGCTGCCGATAGACTACGACGAGGATGACTATCTGCTTGCCGGTCAACACTACGCGCGGGCCATCGCCGCCGGTGATTGGGGTGAGATCGTCAATTACGACTACAACTACGAACACCCACCGCTGACCAAGCTGGTCTACGGGGCGGCGATCCTGCCCCTGCCGCAGGTGACTGAGATACCTCAACGCTCCACCTCTGCCGCGCCTGCTACCTCGCTGCCCGAGCCCCACTTCTACGTAGCCCGACTCACGGCGGCGACCATTGGCACGTTGCAGGTGTTCGCGCTCGCCATTCTCAATCCGCTGGCCGGGCTTTTCCTCGCTATCCATACCTGGCAGATCAAGTACACCAGCCAGATCATGCTCGAGCCGTTGCCCTCGTTGGTGAGCACGCTGGCCGTTCTGTTTTACGTCAAATCGCGCAGCGCACGTAAGTCGAATGGCTGGCTGTTCCTCTCCGCTACGGCGTTGGGGTTGACGGCGGCATCCAAGTACCCCTACTGCATTGCCGGTATCGCCATCGCCGTTGATTGGCTATGGGACACCCGCCCTGCGCAGTGGAAAACGCTGCGCAGCCCCACCGTGCTGGCCCGCTGGCTGGGGCCGCTGATCGTGTGGGGTATCGTGTCGGTCGCTGTCTTCTTCGTGGCGGACCCGCGTCTCTGGGCCAACCCGCTGAGCCGCCTGAAAGAGTCGGTATTCTATCACGGCGGGTACGCGCAGAGCGAACACGTGCGCCGGGCCGGGTTCCCCGTGTGGCAGCCGTTAGTGTGGCTGTCTGGGTCAGTGCCGTGGCACCCTGGTGTTTTCGTGGTCAGCCTCGATTTGCTCATCAGCGTCCTGGCGCTCTTTGGCGTGCGGCGGCTGTGGAAAAAGCAGCCGGTCCTGGCCCTATGGCTGGTCATCACGCTGGGCTTTTTGCTGGTGTGGACGACCAAGTGGCCGCAGTACATCCTTATGCTCACCGCGCCGCTCGCGGTGGCGGCGGCGGAGGGATTTGGGGCCAAGGTGTGGGAGCCATTGCTGGATTGGTTCCACCGCATCCGGGCGGGCCGTCCGCCGCGAGTGGTCCGCGCCGAAGCGGCGACCTCCCCGCAGGAACTCCGGCGCGCACTGCCGTGGCTGCTCCCCGGCGTGATTGTGTTGGGCGTCATCACGCTCTTCCCGTTGGTCTATCAAGGGGCGATGGCGCTCACCGACTTCAACCTCACTTCGATTCGGGATGGCGTCAACGGCGGGGTGTGGCGCGAAGTGTGGCGTGGGCTGACCGGGCAGGCAGAGCCGGCGCCGATTGATCTCTTTGCCACCACTCCTTCCACGTCCCAGGAGGTGCGTTACGCCGGGCCGGGCGTACTGCTGCAGATCATCTCTGGCCTTGGGGCAAGCATATTGTTCTTCGACGTGTTGTGGACGGTGTTGTCGGTGGCTTTACAGACCGTGCTGGGGGTGGCGGTGGCGTTGCTAGTGCATCGGCGCGGTGTGCGCTTCAAGGGCCTGTGGCGAACGATATTTATCTTGCCCTGGGCCATCCCTGAATTTGTGGGCGGGGTGATCTGGCTGCGGATCTTCGAGCCGCGATTCGGCTGGCTTAACCTGGCCGCTATACCAGGCGGTGTCGTCCTGCCCGACTGGCTTCGTGATCCCTCTTATGCGCTCCTGGCTTTGCTGGTTGCCGCTACCTGGTATGGCTTCCCGTTTATCATGCTGGCGGCGACGGCCGGCCTCAAGATGGTGCCAGCCGACGTGTACGACGCCTCGGCCATAGATGGCGCTGGCGGCTGGAAGCAGTTCCGATTCATCACCTGGCCGCTACTGCAGCCCCTTCTGATACCGGCTCTCATCATCCGTTCCATCTTCGCCTTCAACCAGTTCTATCTCTTTTACACGATGCAACCGCCTCAGTCGTTGGCGACGCTGGCGACGGTTTCGTTTTACGTTTTCAACTACGGCAACCAATATGCGATCTCGGCGGCGATTAACGTGGTCACCGTGATCGTGCTGTTGATTTTGATCCTGTGGTTCAATCGCCGGAGCAAGGCGGCCGAGGGGGTGACGTATGCATAAGCCGACACTCTGGCAGCAGGTTGTCTCTTACGTGGCGTTGATCGTCATCGCGCTGTTTGTGCTGGTGCCGATTTGGGGATTGGTGTATCCGGCGTTTGACGGGGGGATCAAAGGCCGCCCATCCTCATTCCGCGTTTGGCCGGAGCAGTTTACACTGGCCGTCTTTCAAGAAGTGTGGGAGCGGCCTTCACAGACGCTCTCTTTTATCGGCGTCTTGAAGAACAGTTTGATCGTTTCTGGAGGGGCCGCCGTGTCGGCGGTGGCGTTGGGGACCAGTATGGCCTACGCCTTTGCCCGGTTCCGTTTCCCCGGCCGGCGCGCTGGTCTCTTCGCGTTGCTGGTGGGGGCGCTGCTGCCGCCGGTGGCACTGATGACGCCGCTCTACGTGCTGCTCACGGTGCTGGGCCTGCGCACCACGCTGCTTGGCCTGATGATCGTCTACACCTCATTTTCGATGCCGTTTTGCATCTGGAACATGCGCTCGGCGTTCCAGGCGGTGCCCGAAGAGCTGGAAGCGGCGGCTTTCCTCGATGGAGCCAGTCATTGGGGCGCTTTCTGGCGGGTGACGCTGCCGCTGGCCCTCCCATCCATTGGTGTTGCGGCCCTGATTGCCTTTATCCTGGGTTACTCGGAGTTCGCGATAGGCTGGCTGTTTGTGGAGACCAGCGAAACCGTTACTCTGGCGATGGCGATCTCCGGCATGTTGCGATCGGGGTTCTTTTCCTGGAGCAGACTGGCGGCGCTCTCGATTTTGATGGCCCTGCCGGTAGTGGTGCTCTTTCTGGTCCTGCAACGGTATCTGCTCCGTGGGCTGCTCATCGGCCTGGTGGAAGATTAGGGTACAGGAGGCGAATGTTGATGCAAATCGTTACCCCCAACTGGGTCAAAGACGCTGTCTTCTACCACATCTTCCCCGACCGCTTCGCCACCAGCGAGCGGGTGCCCAAGCCGTCCAACCTGGAGCCGTGGGATAGCTCACCGACGGTTCACGGCTTCAAAGGCGGCGACCTGCTGGGCGTGGCCGAGCACCTGGATTACTTACAGGGGTTGGGGATCACGGCCATCTACTTCAACCCCATCTTCCAATCGGCGGCCAACCATCGCTACCACACCCACGACTACTACCAGGTGGACCCCATCCTGGGCGGGAACGAGGCCTTTCGCCAGATGCTGGACGCGGCCCACGAGCGGGGAATCCGGGTGGTGCTGGATGGGGTCTTCAACCATGCCAGCCGGGGGTTCTACCAGTTTCATCACACGCTGGAAAACGGAGCCGCCTCGCCCTACCTGGACTGGTTCTATTTTGATGAGGAGCGACTACGGGCCGGGCAGCCGCTGGACGCCTATCCCTCCCCGGAGAAGGAACGTCGTCTAGCAGAAAGCCGTCGCAGCCGGCAGGAACTGGGTTACCAGGCCTGGTGGGACCTGCCGGCCCTCCCCAAGCTCAACACCGACA
>CAYUPJ010000085.1:16294-17469 GCA_964446635.1 uncultured Anaerolineae bacterium | reverse complement strand
CCCTGTGGCAACTCTCGCTCAACCCACAACTCGTACTCCCCGGCGTTTTGTCCAGGTACATCTGGAGGACGGTTCCCTTTGTCATCACCATCGGGGTTTTGCTGATCATCTCCACCAAGTGGTTCAGGACCAAGTGGGGAGCAGCAAAACCAGAAGCGCTCGCAACGCCCTATGTAAAAGAATGATGGTGAGCGATAACGAGAAGGGGCGGTCGCATAGGCCGCCCTTCCCATTTTTCGGTAATAATGAGGCAACGAGCAACAAGTCAACGAGGAATCGAGAATGGAACAACAAACGCTTTTGTATCTCCACGGCTTTACTTCTTCTGCCCAGTCCACGAAAGCGAAGTTTTTTAGAAGCAAGCTCAAAGCGCTGCCCCAGGCGAAGTTTTATGCCATTGATTTCAACCCCACCCCCAAGGATTTTGAATACGTGACCACCACCGGCCTGATCAACCGCCTGAGGCAGTATGTGCTGGATCATCGCCTGGCAAATGTCCGCATCATTGGCAGTTCGTATGGCGGATTGATCGCCCCACATTACGCGCACCGATTCGGTGGGATTGAGAAAATGCTTCTCCTGGCCCCGGCTTTGTTTTGGCTGTCAGGGGGGCTTTCGGAGGAGGAACTAGAACAATGGGAAAAAGCTGGCGCCGCGCCCGTTTTCCACGACGCATTTGGGAAAGAGATTCCCGTCAGGTATGACCTTCACGTGGACGGGCTTTGCTATCTTGAGCCCATTCCACCTCCAGCTCCTATCACCATCATTCATGGCCGAAACGACAAAACTGTGCCAATAGACCACAGCCGCAATTATGCCGCCAGTTTTTCCGACCAGGTTCAGTTGATCGAGGTGGATGCGGATCACGATCTCAATGACCATTTAGACTTCATTTGGGAACAAGTACAGTCTTTCCTGTTAGATACTGAGCCAGGAGGTGAATGATATGCTGGCAAGACCTGGTCTTCCAAGTTTCGACTACGTGAGGCCAAGGACCTTCGATGAGGTGTCCCGCCTTCTTGAGGAGCACAGGGAGACGGCGCGCCTGCTTATGGGCGGCACCGACCTGTTCGTGCGTATGCGCGATGGATTCATCCACCCTAAAGTCGTGGTAGATGTCAAGCATCTGCCCGGTATGCGCGACATCCTGTACGACGAACAAACGGGGCTGACCA
>CAYUPJ010000085.1:2090-16194 GCA_964446635.1 uncultured Anaerolineae bacterium | reverse complement strand
AAGCATCTGCCCGGTATGCGCGACATCCTGTACGACGAACAAACGGGGCTGACCATCGGCGCGGCGGCCACGATGAACGAGGTTGCTTGCCATCCGGCAGTGCGAGCCCACTACCCACTGCTGGCCGAGGCGGCCAACTCGGTGGCCTCGTACCAGTTGCGTAACCGCGCCACCCTGGGCGGCAACCTGTGCAACGGCTCCCCCGCCGCCGATACCGCACCGGCCACGCTGCTGCTAGAAGGGCAAATTGCCCTTTACGGGCCAGGCGGAGAGCGGGAAGTGCCGGCCAATGAGTTCTTCCTCGGTCCGGGCCAGACGGCGATGCAAGCGGGCGAGTTGATGACCGCCATTCGCGTCCCCATCCCACCGGCCGGTGCTGTAGGCCGTTACCTCAAACTGGGCCGCAATAAAGCCGGCGATCTGGCCATCGCCGGCGTGGCGGTCTTAGGCTTCCCCGATGGAACAGCTTCCGGCTACCGTTTCCGCATCACGTTGGCCTCGGTCGCGCCGGTGCCGCTACGGGCACTGGAGGCGGAGGAGGTGCTGGCAGCCAATCCACCGGGACAAGAGACCTTCGTCCTGGCCGCCAAAAAGGCCATGCAAGCCGCCAGCCCCATTGACGACGTGCGCGCCAGTGCTGCGTACCGTAGGGCGATGGTGCGGGCGCTTACGTTGAGGGGGTTGCGGGAGATGTGGGAACAGCTACGTGATGCGTAAAACGTGAAACGTGAGGAGCAAAGTGGCAAATCATACGATTTCTGTAACTGTGAATGGTGGTAAAGAGTATCTGGACGTTCCTTCGAATATGACGCTGCTGCAGATGCTGCGGGAGAGGTTGGCACTCACCGGCACCAAGAACGGCTGCGCAGCCGGAGAGTGCGGAGCCTGCACTATCCTGATGAACGGCGAGCCGGTCAACTCCTGCATGGTGCTGGCGGTGGAGGCAGATGGGGCAGAGGTCATCACGGTCGAGAGTCTGGCCCACGACGACCAACTGGACATCGTGCAGCAGGCTCTTGTGGACGAAGGCGCCGTCCAGTGTGGATTCTGCACCCCTGGTGTGCTCATCTCGGCACGGGCCCTGCTGAACCGCAACCCCGACCCCGCCGAAACAGAGATCCGCGAAGCGCTGGTGGGCAACCTTTGTCGCTGTACCGGATACAACCGGATCGTGCAGGCGATACAGAAGGCCGCATACGGCATGTGAAGAACAACAAAAATTGGGTGAGCGCCTGTATCAGGGCGCTCGCAGCCAGGCTCACATCCCCGGAGTGATTACCGTGGAGGCACCTGGCCACCCGATTCTCTGTGCGACGCCATCGTGGAGGGCGGCTATCACACGCCGCGATTAGGTAACTGACTGCGCCCGCCGATATTCGGCTAAGATTTCCGCCCACACATCGGCAGCGCCAATCCGTTCAGCCCACTCCGCGATATAGTCGTGGTCCAACGCCTCACCTTGCACAAACAACATGGCACCGATATCGCGCAGGTGCTTGGGCATGCGACCTTCCAGATAGTACTTGAGTTTGTAAACGATCACGTCTTCTGGCGAATACAACACGGCTTGAGCGCCGCTGGTCTCGTCGTAAACCTGGCACCGACGACGTTGCAGAGCTTGTTGCTCTAGGGGTGTAGGGTTCTGGGGATCCACAACGAAAATGTCAGCTTTGTAGCCACTTTGAGCGTCAATGATGTTGAACGGCTGCCGGGCGATGATCGCATCAACAATGGCATCCGCGAAAACGTAGTAGCCCAGAGATTGGAATGCCTGGACAAAGGAACCGACTTGCTCCAACGGCAGCACAATACTCACATCCACATCCCCGGTCGAGCGTGCCTCGCCGTAGATTGAACTGGCTACCGAGCCGCCGATCATATAGGGCAAGCCCAAACGCTCTAATGTTTCTATGATGGAGCGCAAAAAAGTGTCGAACTCGGGCACACTTGTCATCGTAGATTGCCCATCCTGCGCAGCAGTTGTTGGTGCAGAGCGCGTTCGCTGATGCCTGGGTGCTGTTGGCGAATCGCCGCAATCACAGCGTGACGCAAAAAGCGATTGAGTTCGCACACCTGCCTGAATCGTTGAGCAGGCGACAGACGCCGTGTGATGTCCAATTGTCGCATGTCTAACTCCGCGAAGACGGCTCGCACATCTTGGGCGATGCTCTCGCGTGTCAAAGGTGGTGGCGCAATGGACACGCGACGTTGGCGCGGATCCCAATCGGCAAACACCTGCTGGATATGAAAAGCGGTGTCCTGAGCCTTGTCCTGAGCCCCGTCGAAGGGTTGTCGAAGGATCGTCTGTGGATCACCAGTGGGCATTACACATTCACCTCCCGGCACAGATTATACCACAAACGATGAACGCTGCCAAAATCAAAGAATCAGGAGAGGTACACCTATGACAGAAGAGAAACAAACCATAAACCCCGTAGGCAAAAGCGTTCCTCGCGTGGACGCTTTCGACAAGGTGACCGGCGCAGCGTTGTTCACCGACGATTTGCAGTTCGGGGCGGGACTGCTGTACGGGCGCGTGATGCGCAGTCCCTATCCCCACGCGCTGATCAAGAAGGTGGACGCGAGCAAGGCGCTGGGGGTACCCGGCGTGAAGGCGGTGGTCACCGGGGAGGATACGCCGGGCTTCATCGGTCTCTACCTGAAGGACCGCCACATCTTCTGCCCCGACCGGGTGCGCTACGTGGGCGATCCGGTGGCGGGGGTGGTCGCTGTCAGCGAGGAAATCGCCGAGGAGGCGGCCCGACTGATCGAGGTGGAGTACGAGGAACTGCCAGGCGTCTTCGATCCACTGGAGGCCATCAAGCCCGACGCCCCCCTCCTCCATCCCGACCTGGAGTCGTACGACGTCGTCCCCTTCATCCTACCTGAACCCGGCACCAATATCTCCAACCACTTCAAGCTGCGCAAGGGGGACGTGGAGGCGGCCTGGTCTCAGTGCGATGCCATCGTGGAAGGCACCTATCGGACGCCCCACATCCAGCACGTGCCCATCGAGCCCCACGTGGCCCTCGCCCGGTGGGACCAATCGGGCGAGGTGACGCTGTGGAGCAGCACCCAATCCCCCTTCGCCCAGCGGGACCTGATCGCCCAGAGCCTGGGCATCTCCCAGGGGGACATGCGGGTCATCGGCAATTACATCGGCGGCGGTTTCGGCTCCAAGGCCGGCGTCTCCATGGAAGCGCTGGCCGTGGCTATGGCCAGGAAGGTACCCGGTCGTCCGGTCAAAGTGCGCCTGACCCGCGAGGAGGAATTCTTCTGCGCCTTCGTACGGCAGGGACTGGTGGCCAGGGTGCAAATCGGCGGCACGAAGGAGGGGAAGATACTGGCCCTCCAGGTGGAATACTACTGGGATGCCGGAGCCTACACCGAGTACGGCGTCAACATCACCCGCGCCGCCGGTTACTCCTCCACCGGCCCGTACACCATTCCCAACGTCAAGACCGACTCCTACTGTCTCTACACCAACCATCCCGTCGGCGGGCCGATGCGTGGCTTCGGCATGCCCGAAATCCACTGGAGCATCGAACAGTCGGTGGACCGGCTGGCGGAAGCCCTCAGCCTCGACCCCGTGGAATTCCGACTGCAGAACTGCGTCAAGGGTGGCGACGTCATCGTGACCGGCATGGTCATGCATCCCATAGGATTGTCTCAGTGCATTGAGAAAGTAGCGGACGCCATCGAGTGGGGCAAAGAGGAGCCGCCCTCGGCGCCGTACAAGCGGCGGGGGAAGGGGGTTGCGGCTTGTTGGAAGGCGCCGGCCATGCCACCCAACCCCGGCTCCGAGGCCTGGGTTCGCTTCAACGAGGATGCCACTCTCAGCGTGGGCGTCGGCGGGCAGGAGTTGGGCCAGGGGACCTTCACCGTTGCTGCGCAGATCGCTGCCCAGGCGCTGGGCGTGCCCTACGAGTGGGTGCGCATCTCCCGGCCAGTGGATACCAAGTACAGCCCCTACGAGTGGCAGACCGTCGCCAGTCGCCTCACCTGGTCCATGGGCAACGCCATCAAGGCCGCCGCTGAGGATGCCCGCCAGCAGATCCTGGAGATTGTCGCCGAGTACTGGGACGAAGACCCCAACGACCTGGACATCATCGGGGGCGAGGTCATCTCCTACCAGAGCGAGCAGTCCTTGCCCTTGAAAAAGCTGGTGGTCTACGGCCTGCCGCTGCCGGACGACCAGGGCTGGATCGGCGGCCCCATCATGGGGCGTGGCAAGTTCATGCCCACCTACGTGACCAGCCTGGACCCCGGCACCGGCCAGGGAGAGCGGGCGGTGGTGCACTACACCACCGGGGCCCAGGCGGCCGAGGTGGAGGTGGACACCGAGACCGGCCAGGTGGAGATCCTGCGCCTGGCGGCGGCCTACGATGTGGGGAAAGCCATCAACCCCGATCAGGTGCACGCCCAGATGGAGGGTGGCGTGGTGCAGGGAGCCAGCTCGACGCTTTTGGAGGAACTCAAACTGGAGAACGGCCAGCCGGTGAACCCCTCCTTCGTGGACTACCGCATCATGACCGCGGTGGATGTGCCTCACGAGGTCATCACCGACTATGTGGAAGTGCCCCAGGACGACGGCCCGTGGGGGGCGCGAGGCATTGGCGAGCACCCCATGATCGCCACCGCCCCGGCCATCGCCAATGCCGTCAGCAACGCCCTGGGCATCCGCTTCAACGACCTGCCGCTTTCGGCGGAGAAGATCTTCCTGGCATTGGAGAAAGTGAAACGTGAAACGTCAAACGTGAAGCGTGGACGTGATGAGTAAGGCTCAAAACGGAACACGCCATATGCAACACGGGACAAGCCCGCAGCCCCGCTTTCTCCGCCCCAACCAGTGGACAGAAGGCGTGAGGTTGCGGGCTTTGTTCGTTTGCGTAAGTTTCGGCGTTGGGTTATAATTAAGGGCGAGCTATCATCTATGACAGCACCGATGGGTTAACGAGGTGATGCAGGTGTTGGGGACTGGGTGAAGGAGGTGCGATATGATCAGCCGAATTGAAGCACTCAACTACCGGTGTCTGAGGTATGTGAATCAACCGCTGGGGCGATTTCAGGTGTTGGTCGGCCCTAACGCTTCGGGAAAGACCTCGTTTCTGGACGTAGTAGCTCTGTTGGGAGACTTTGTGCGCAACGGTTTAGACGAGGCTATTCTCCGCAATCCACGCCACCCACGCGGCCGGGCGACCACTGTGGACGAACTTATTTTCAACCAGGGCGCCGATCGCTTTGAGCTGGCTGTGGAGCTACGCATCCCTCAAAAGCTGCGGCAACCGGGCAGTGGCAATCAGGAACGGGTACGCTACGAAGTGGCGCTCGGGAAAAACGATCAGAACGGAGAACTGACGATTGTCGGGGAAACGCTGTGGCTCTGCCCCGCGATAAGGCGCGAACCGCGACCGGCCCGTCCGCAATTGGGGCTCTTTCCCGCCGAGCCGACTGCGCCCGGCACTTTGCTCACTGCACCCGGCGAGAAGAAAACCCCTACAAGCTGGCGTAAGGTGGTCAACAAGGTGCCGGAATCGGGCAATGACTATTTTCGCTCAGAAATCACTGGCTGGAATGTCACGTTTCATGTCGGGGTGCGCAAGGCAGCACTGGCTGGCCTGCCGCAGGACGTGGAGCGTTTCCCGGTGGCGATGTGGGTGCGCAACCTGTTGATGGAAGGCGTCCACATCCTGGCCTTGAACAGTATCGCCATGCGCAGCCCGTCCAGCCCTTTGGAGCCGCGCACCTTTCGTGTGGACGGCTCCAACCTGCCTTTGGTCGTCCAGGATCTCCAACAGCAGCACGAGGAGATTTTTCAAGCCTGGGTGGACCACATCCGTACCGTGTTGCCTGATATCCAAACCATCACCGTAGTCGAGCGTCCCGAGGATCGCCATCTCTATCTGGCCGTACGATACACCAGCGGTGGCGCTCCGGTCCCCTCTTGGCTTATCTCCGATGGCACCTTGCGCTTGCTGGCGCTGACCTTGCTGGCTTACCTGCCTGAACACGAGGGCATATATCTGATCGAAGAGCCGGAGAATGGTGTCCACCCACCGGCGATTGAAGCGGTATTCCAATCACTTTCTTCGGTGTACGATGGGCAGGTACTCATAGCGACTCACTCGCCCCTCATCGTGGGTCTGGCCAGCCGGGAGCAGATCCTTTGCTTTGCCAGGAACCCATCCGGCGCTGTGGATGTGGTGACCGGCCTCGACCATCCTCGTCTGCGCGACTGGAAGGGCGAGATCGACCTAGGTACACTCTATGCTTCAGGGGTGCTGGGATGAAAGACCTGGTTATCCTGGTAGCCGACATTCAACAGCAAAAGACTATCCAGACCTTGTTGGAAGAACGACGGCCCTCCCTCGAGCTGAGGCCAGTGGCGTTCGACATCTTCCCCCACTCCGGTCACGACCCTGGCGTTTACCGCGAAGCTGGAGCGTTTCTAGCAACGTTCACTGGTCAATATCGCTATGCATTGGTGTTGCTTGATGTCGCCTGGGATGGCAGCCCTGGCAACGCGGAGAAGATCGAACAGACCATCCAAGCAGACCTGGATCAGCATGGCTGGCAGGGCCGAAGCGCGGTCATTGCACTGAACCCGGAATTGGAAGTGTGGGTCTGGGCAGATTCCCCCCGTGTGCCAAATGAATTAGGTATGACGTGGCAGCTGCCTTGTTCATGAGGTTAGCGAGGAGCGTTGGGCTGGCTGACTGCCAGGACACAGCCTTTGTGCGCCTGCGCGAGACCCTGCGGGCATGGTTTCCGGCCGAGGGCTAGCAGAGGCGGCAGTGGTTACAACTTTGAGCTTCCAGGCCGATCTTTACTGGGCGATTGACCTATGAATTCGACCTTGTACCGCGCGTTCCTCGATGAATCTGGCGGAGTAGCTATCTTCGCCCCCGGCGAGTCCTTTCTGGTGGTAGCTGCCTTGGTGACCCATTCGCCTCGGCATCTGGACCTTATCATCAAGCGAGCGATGAAGCGATTCGGGGCCAGTCTCGGCTCAGGTGAGATGAAAGCCGCCCACTCCTCCGAGAAAACCATTCGCTGGATCCTGGAGGCTATCGCTGCACAAGACGTAGCCATCATCACTGTAGTGGTGGATAAGCGAGGGTTGGTCAAGCTGCCCAAAGATCCTGAGGAGCTTTACCGCCAGGCAGTTGCCAGAGTCATTCGCCTTTGCATAGAGCGGTGGCCACGACTGGAGGCCATCTTAGACAAGCGATACACCCACGAATATCTGCGGCAGAAGCTGGAATGGTACATTCGGGAGGAGATTGCCAACATCCCTGGGCAGGTAGTAGTGATTCGCCAGGAAGAGTCGGCAAGGATGAAGGCATTACAGGCTGCAGATTACGTAGCCTGGGCTACAAGGCAGAAATACCAGGCGGAGGACAGGAGCTACTACCAGCTTATCAGAAGCAGGGTGGTGGCAGAGGAAATCATCGAGGCAAAATAAAAAAGCGGCTCTCCCTGGGTCCTGATTTCAATCTGCCGGACGCGCATCTCAGCCGTCCTTCCCCGCTCACACATTGCAGTGTGGCCTATCCCGTTCTCCGAACGGTCAGGGTCACCAGGATTTACGATACCGCTCTGGTTAATAGAATAACACATTTTCGGTTAGTTGTCAAATAGAATTTCAGAACAATGGAAAGAGCTTTGGAAACACTGTCAACCGAGGAATTCGAGAAACTGATTGAACGCACGATAGACAGACGTCTTGAGGTCTGGCTCACTCAACTGACGGATGCCTTGGTAGGCTCGCAAACCACAGACGAGGACAACCTGGAGCGATTCATCGGGATGTGGGCCGATTTCACGCCGGAAGAGGATCGTGTATTCCAGACCATTCTCGAAGAGCGAGCAAGTTACTTTGCCGGCCGCGAGATTGAGCTGGGCAAGACGGAAAGGGCTTTGGAAGCACTGTCCACACAGGAGTTCGAGGAACTGGTTGAACGCACGATAGACAGACGTCTGGAGGTCTGGCTTACTCAATTGACGGATGCCTTGACAGGTTCGCAAACCACAGACGAGGACAACCTGGAGCGATTCATCGGGATGTGGGCCGATTTCACGCCGGAAGAGGATCGTGTATTCCAGACCATTCTCGAAGAGCGAGCAAGTTACTTTGCCGGCCGCGAGATTGAGCTGGGCAAGACGGAAAGGGCTTTGGAAGCACTGTCCACACAGGAGTTCGAGGAACTGGTTGAACGTACGATAGACAAACGTCTTGAGGTCTGGCTTACTCAACTGATGGATGCCTTTATAGGTTGGCAGGAAGAAGGTACGGAATTGCGACCCGAGTTTGCAGCTTCCCTCAGGCATTCTCTGGAACAGGCACGCTCAGGAAAAGGCATTGACTTGAAGACTTCCCGAGAGCAGGTTGGACGATGAAAGGAATCGCACCCCACGAACCGAAAGCAGAACTGCTATCGGTGGAAGATGTGAATAAGGATGTGGCCTCTTTATCAAATGCTTTGGCAAAGGCCCGTCTGCGAGCGAGTATTGAACGTACCCGGGGCCGCTTGGCCCAGTTCGAGCAACGCTATGGCGTGGACACGGCACACTTTTTACAAGAGATGGCTGCTGAAGACCTGGAAGGCGGCGATCTGGAGTATGTAGAATGGGCCGGAGAGGCCAAATTGCTGGAAGGGCTAGAGGCTGAGCTGACGGAGGTGGAACATGCCCGCTACCAACTTCCCTGAAGTGGATGAGATTCTGAAAGGGACACGACCGTGACCTAATACATTGAACTTGTTTCGGTGGAGGAAATCTTCCTGGCGCTGAAGGAACCGAAACGAGAAGAGCAGCATCTTTCCAACCTGCAAAGGCCCTTCGCTGCAAGATAAGCCCGCAGCCCCGCTTTCTCCGCCCAGTGCCGGTGGGCAGAAGGCGCGGGGCTGCGGGCGTTGTTCGTTTGCATAAGTGCCGCCGTTGGGTTATAATAGGGGCAACCATCCGAGAGAAAATGAGCTGAATAGTGGAAAGGGCTTTGGAAACACTGTCAACCGAGGAGTTCGAGGAACTGGTTGAGCGCACGATAGACAGACGTCTTGAGGTCTGGCTTACTCAATTGACGGATGCCTTGACAGGTTCGCAAACCACAGACGAGGACAACCTGGAGCGATTCATCGGGATGTGGGCCGATTTCACGCCGGAAGAGGATCGTGTATTCCAGACCATTCTCGAAGAGCGAGCAAGTTACTTTGCCGGCCGCGAGATTGAGTTGGGCAGGGAGGAATCAACAGGAATAGCAAATGCACGAACTTGATTTTGTCAACCGGGTCAGCAACTGGATAAATGAGATTCTGGATAGACGGCTTGACCTGCCTTTCAAGCAGGCGACTATGGAGGAGAGCGCCAAAGGCAAGCGCAAGCGCCGCGATCTGACGCTTTACGATCGAGAGGGCCAATTGGCCCTGACTGGCGAGATCAAGTTACCAGATAAGCCCGATGGTCTTACACCATACAACGAAGCCGTGGTCACTGATGCGCACAAAAAGGCCGATGACGAAGGCGTGGGGTACTTCTTCACTTGGAACGTCAATCGCCTTGTGTTGTGGAAAACGTTCGAACCAGGCGTTCTACTCATTCACCGTGACCAACATCTGTTTGAGGTCGTGGATATCCACGATAACAAACAGCTCTCGCTCACTCCGGTTCAGGCAAAGATTGGAGCTTTTCTCGAAGAGTTCCTCACCTTCTTTGCCGACATTCACCGGGGCCTGCAAGTTCTGCCTGTTAAGCCACTGGACGAGCGTTTCATAGATATGCTGGATACGGCACTGGATGCTGTTGTCTTTCACACGGTAGACGAGCTCTACAGACGTTACCAAACCGATGTTGTTTTCCGAGGTGAATTGGTTGCTTGGATGGTCAATGAGATGGGTTGGACTCATTCAGAAGAAACACTCATCATTGATCTTGAGCGGGCAGCCAAAACAAGCTGCTATCGGCTGGTCAACAAGCTGATGTTCTACAACGCTCTTCGCCGTCGCTACAGCGATAAGCTTCCTCCTGTCTCCTTTAGCCCCTTGCAGGACACCGGTGAGAAAATGTACCAGGCGCTGAGTGAGTTCTTCGCCAAAGCGATCTGGGCTTCGGGGGACTATGAGACGGTTTATCTGCATAACTTTGCCGATACACTGCCTTTGCTGGCTTCCGTTGCTCTTGAGGGGTGGCGAAACCTGATCGAACACATTGACGCTTACGACTTTACCCGTCTGAGCTACGACATTGTGGGACGTGTGTTTGAGCGGCTGATCAGCCCCAAAGAACGACATCGCTACGGCCAGCATTACACGATGCCCGACCTGGTGGACGTGATTAACGGGTTTTGTATCCGCCGGGCCGATGCCATCGTTGCCGACCCCGCTTGTGGCGGCGGCACGTTCTTGGTGCGGGCCTACGCTCGTAAGAAGCAGTTGAGCGGTGGCACGCTATCGCACGCCCAATTGCTTGAGCAGATCTATGGCGTGGACATCTCGCCCTTCGCGGCCCATTTGGCATTGATCAACTTGGCCGCTCGCGACCTGGATAGCGAACCCAACTATCCCAT
The DNA here is from genome assembly GCA_964446635.1 of uncultured Anaerolineae bacterium. Classification (GTDB taxonomy): domain Bacteria; phylum Chloroflexota; class Anaerolineae; order VGOG01; family VGOG01; genus CAYUPJ01. The sequence continues at coordinate 5,630 of CAYUPJ010000085.1, read as the reverse complement.
GGTGGCCGTCGAGGATTTCTTCAATGTGCGCCGGGGCCACCCCATTTTCCAGATACCGGCTCAGGGTGCACTCAAAGTTGAGGGACTGGGTAACGATCAGCAGATACATGTTCCCATTAATCAGGTGGATGCGGTGGTGGGCAATCCGCCCTATGTCCGCCAGGAGGACATAGACCACGTCTTCCGAGTCAAGGGTGCTCCCCAGAAGCTCTATAAGAAGTTTCTCGAGGAACTGTTCTACGAGGAATGGAGCAAAGATGCCCCAAAACCTTCAGCCCGGTCTGACATATACATTTACTTTTGGCCCCATGGTGCCCACTTTCTGCCTGAAGGAGGCCACATCGGTTTATTGACTGGAAGCGGGTGGTTGGATAACGAGTTTGGCTTCAAGTTGCAGGAATTCATCTTGGAGCGGTTCCAGGTGCTCGCCGTTCTGGAGAGTGACGTTGAACCTTGGTTCACCGAAGCACGGGTAAACACAGCGGCAACCATTTTGCGGCGAACCGATGATCCCCAGGCCCGGGCCAACAATAACATCAAATTCGCCCTGCTACGCCAAAAGCTGAGTGAACTCTTGCCCCAAACCGAGAACGAGGCCGTGCGCCAACAGGCCATAGATGCTTTGGTAGCCGAAATCGAAGGCTTGACAGAGAGTACCCAAGACGATCGCTGGCGAGTGCGGGTAGTGAATCAGGGGCAATTGACACTAGCGGGATGGGAGTTCAAAGACGAAGACACCGAGTTGCCTGCGGGGTGGGACGGTGACTGGGACATGCTGCGGAAGGAAGAGGGTCGCTATGTGGGCACCAAGTGGAGCATCTATCTGCGCGCCCCTGACTTGTTCTTTGAACTGCTTGACGCTTTCGGTGACAGGCTAGTACCACTGCGTGATGTAGCGAGAGTGCGCCGTGGCATCACATCTGGCGCAGACAAGTTCTTCTACGTGCAGGATATCACTGATGGCTTGGACAACGAGACCCTGGCCGAGGTTTACGGTCTGGCTCGGAGCCAAACGGAGGGCGTGCGGGTGGTCAAAGCTGGCGACGGCTCAGCACACCTAATTGAAGCCCAGTATTTGAAACCGTTGGTGTTCAGTGTGATGGAGTTAAACGGCCCCAAATTGGACAAGTCAGCCTTGAAGAAGAAGATCCTGCTAGTTGATGGTCAGCCAGGTGACCTGTCAGGCACTCACGTGCTCGATTATATTCGCTACGGTGTGCGCGAAGGATACGACAAGAACACAACCTGTCAAGGGCGGGTGATTGAAGGTGGGGATAATCCGAGGGCCTGGTACGAATTACGGGATAGCCTGGTTGAGGGAGATGTGATGTGGCCTAAGGGTCATCAATACCGGCATATCGTGACCTTCAACGAAGAGAACTTGCCTATTAATTGTGGGTTATATGCCATCAAAGCTCATGCGGATGTGGATCCGAAATTATTAGGGGCGGTTCTAAACTCCACATTGGTTGCCTGGTTCAAAGAGATGTATGGCCGGGTAACAGGCCGCGAGGGATATACTGCTACGATGGTCTTTGAAACCAAACAAATGTTGATTGTTGATGCTCGCCAGATCTCTCCTGATATTGCTGAACGTTTGAGAACGACATTTGACAAGTTGATAGGGCGTCCGGCTCTACCCATTTACCCAATGGGCGCCGAATTAGAGCAAGCCGACAGAGTAGAATTGGACAACGTGGTCTTTGAGGCACTTGGGGTGGATGACCCAACCGAACGACAGCGGTGGCGGGAGCGGGTGCACGATGAATTGAAGCGGCTGTACAAGCGCAAGCGGGAGTTGGAAGAAATTGCCATGAAAAACCGCATTAGAGCCGCCCGTGCCAAGCGTACAGCCAGTGCCCGCACCCTGGCAAAGGAAATCTGGCGTGAAATGGACAAATCAGGCTTTCGCCACTTCCCTGACGACTTCGTGCTGCCCGGCATGCCGACCAAGAAGTTCCGCTTGCCTGAAGGCGAAGTCCAGGTGGGGCAAGAGCTTTTCACTGGGGCAGGTGCACTGGGCACCGGCTATGTTATGATTGGTGACGATCTTAGATTTATCGGGAGCATGGTCAAGGCCGAGTTTGTCCAAGCCTGGCAAGAAGCTGGCAACACAGGAACAGTTCATGTCCCTGAAGACGATAAAGTCTGTCACCAAGTACTGAATGCCTACCAAGAACATCGAGAAGAGATACAAGAAGAGATTCTTCGGTGGGCAAGAAGTCGGACAGCAGATGAACGGTTGCAAATGCAGGTCATTAGCTTGCTCTGGCGGTATATTGGCGAGTACGTGCAGTCACAAGCAGGTAGCGTTTGTCCCACCCGCAGACGAGGCCACTAGCTACAAGACAAGCCCGCGGCCCCGCGCCCTCCGCCCACCACGCTGAATGGAGCACTATTCAACAGCTGAATTCGTATGATAGACCATTAAACGAAGATTCTTTCACCCAAGACAGATGTGCTCGCGATGGACGTGAATACTGGACAAGGGAGTTACTTATCATGACCATGAAAGGATTAGCATTTTTCTTTGGACTTCTGGCAGTTGTGGTGGGGATAATCTGGTTAGCCTTTAATAACCCATCATTGGAACCAGTAACCTTCGTGTTGGGAGGAATTGCTGCACTCTTTGGAGGAGTTGACCGTGTACAAGTGAATAGAAAACTGGGGTTATTTGTCATACTGGTAGGACTGGGGATATCTATTTGGGGTGTGGTTCAAGCATTTCCAACCACAGAACCTACTACACCCACGCCCGAGTTTTCCAACCTCCTTGAGAGAGGAAGTGACGCCTATAACAAGGGCCAGTATCGAGAAGCCTTAAACTACTACCAGCAAGCACTAGCTATCGCTCAAGAGATAGGAGACCGAGCAAGTGCAGGCACTACGCTCAACAACATTGGGGCGGTCTATGCCAGCCAGGGTCTGTATGAACAGGCGTTGGAGAACTACAAGCAAGCGCTAGTTATTCGTCGAGAGATAGGGGAGCGAGCAGGTGAAGGAGCTACGCTCAACAACATTGGAGTGGTGTATGATCACCAAGGTCTGTATGAGCAAGCATTGGAGAACTACAAGCAAGCGCTAGTTGTTCGTCGAGACGTAGGAGACCGAGCAGGTGAAGGAGTTACGCTCAACAACATTGGAGTGGTGTATGATCACCAAGGTCTGTATGAACAGGCATTGGAGAACTACAAGCAAGCATTGGTTATTCGTCGAGACGTAGGAGACCGAGCAGGTGAAGGAGCTACGCTCAACAACATTGGAGTAGTGTATGATCACCAAGGTCTGTATGAACAGGCATTGGAGAACTACCAGCAAGCACTGGTTATTCGTCGAGACGTAGGAGACCGAGCAGGTGAAGGAGTTACGCTCAACAACATTGGGGCAGTGTATGATCACCAAGGTCTGTATGAACAGGCATTGGAGAACTACAAGCAAGCACTTGTTATCGCTCAAGAGATAGGAGACCGAGCAAGTGAAGGAGCTACGCTCAACAACATTGGGGCAGTGTATGATCACCAAGGTCTGTATGAACAGGCA
>CAYUPJ010000085.1:0-1990 GCA_964446635.1 uncultured Anaerolineae bacterium | reverse complement strand
CAGTGTATGATCACCAAGGTCTGTATGAACAGGCATTGGAGAACTACAAGCAAGCGCTGGTTATTCGTCGAGACGTAGGAGACCGAGCAGGTGAAGGAGTTACGCTCAACAACATTGGACTCGTCTACAACCGCCAAGGTCTGTATGAACAGGCATTGGAGAACTACAAGCAAGCACTTGTTATCGCTCGAGAAATAGGAGACCGAGTAAGTGAAGGAGTTACGCTCAACAACATTGGACTGGCGTACAGAAGCCAAGGTCTGTATGAACAGGCGCTGGAGAACTACAAGCAAGCACTGGCTATTGCTCGAGAGATAGGAGATCGAGCATTAGAGGGAATCATCCTCAGCAATATTAATGCCTTGCCTGACAATCAAGGGTAAACTAAAGAGCACAGTACAGGAAAACTGCACGCCGGGATACTTCGACAGACTCAGTACAAGTCCGTGCGGGGGCTGCTGGGTAACTGGCAGCTCTAGCGCCATTAGCCTCAAAGAGACGAGAGGATAAACCTATGAAGAGCCGGTTCTCAGAAATCTATCCCAACATTGCCCATTGGGTTACCACTCAAGGCTGGATCGAAATCGGGCAAGACGAGTATAGCAGCTCATTGGTGAGAGCACTCGATGAAGGTGGGCTGGTCTGGGAAAGCAGTGATGGCCATACGACTGTGGATGAGGCTTTGCAGGCTTTAGAGATAGAACTGGCCGAGTGGTTGAACTAGTCGGACAATGCGGGAGCTAGCGTCGGGACTGGATTCTAGCCCCCTCTGACAAGACAAGGAGGAGACATGGCACATGTAGAAATACTGGAAGAACTCAAGAAGTTTCCGATCCCAGAGCGACTAACACTTGTGGAAGCCGCACTCCGCCTGATTCGCGAAGACCTTCAACAAGTGGAACGACCGCTGACCAAGGCAGAGAGGAAATGTCAACTGGCCGCAGCGGCTGAAGCTCTACTACCAGATTATGCGGCAGGTGGCGAATTGACCGTTTTCACAGCTCTCGACAGCGAGGACTTCTATGCATAGCAGGATACTCTGATTGGCTTCAGTACAGGTCTGTGCAGGAGATGCTGGCGGAGGAACTTGGACAGATAGATGAGCTGGTTGAGCCGATGCTGAGGGCTGAGGTGCAGTGAAGCTCAATAATGGAGGTCAGGAAATGGATTGGAGAGAACGAATCTCAGTAGACCCTCGGGTTTGTCATGGCAAGGCCTGCATCAAGGGCACGCGGATAATGGTTTCGGTCGTCTTGGATAATCTGGCTGCAGGTGTCAGTCCAGAAGAAATCCTGAGAAGCTATCCCTCGCTGAGTCCGCAAGATATTCAGGCTGCCATCGCTTACGCAGCAGAACTGGCGCGCGAACGCGTCATTCTGGTGACAGCAGGAGTCGCCGTATGAGGTTCAAGATCGATGAGAACCTGCCCGTGGAGATGGCCGATCTCCTTCGGTCGGCTCAGCTTGATGCCACAACGGTCGTGGATCAGGAGTTGAGAGGTGAGGACGACCTCTGCATCATCGGAGCATGTTTGCGGGAGGGACGAGCCCTGGTCACACTGGACCTGGATTTTGCGGATGTTCGCACCTATCCACCGCAACGATTTCCGGGGTTAATGGTGCTTCGCGTGCGTCGGCAGGATAAGCGTCATCTCCTTGCCGTTTTCCGCCGGGTGATTCCACTGATAGAGCGGGAGCCGGTTAGACATCACCTATGGATTATTGAGGAAACTCGCGTGAGGATTCGGGGGGAAGAAGGATGACCACTGAACATCCCTACATCACTCGCGTTCCTGGGAAGCGAGGCGGGCGGCCCATTATTCGCGGGACAGGGATCACTGTGTCCCTGATTGCTGGCCTCTACAAAGCCGGCGATACTGTTGACGAAATCCTGGAGAGTTACCCTCACCTGTGCCCTTCCTGGGTACACGACGCTATCGGTTACTACCTGGATCACCAGGACGAAATCGAGCGCGAGATACGCGAGAGCC
>CAYUPJ010000084.1:0-17608 GCA_964446635.1 uncultured Anaerolineae bacterium | reverse complement strand
AGGAGATAACAACAGAGAAAAACCGTCCCCCCCTCACCCCCTCTCCCCCTCACCCCGTCCCCCTCGCACTGCTTCGGCTGACCATGGCCGAGCGGCGCCTCCTGTTGGGGGTGATGGACCTGCTCCTGGTCAACGGAGCACTGATAGCGACTATGACCCTGTGGGGCGGCTTCCCCCTCTCGGTGGGGGCGTGGCTGTCGGCCCTGAAGTGGCTGGCCACCCTCTCGATCACCTGGCTGATCCTGGGGGGCGCTCTCGACGTGTACCATCCGGCTCGCACGGCCAGCGTCACCCAGAGCGTTCTGAATGCCAGCCTGGCCGCACTGCTCACCGGGCTCCTCTATCTGGCCATCCCCTGGCTGACCCCGCCCCTGGAGCGGCGAACGCTGGCCTTCGGCTTCGTCCTCCTGGCCGTCGCTGGGATAGCCGGCTGGCGAGCCCTCTATGCCCGATTCTTCTGCCAGCCCGCCTTCCGGCAGCGCGTCCTGGTGGTGGGTGGAGGGGAGACCAGCCAGCAGTTGGCCCAGGAGCTGGCGGCCGCTTCCTCCGACGAGCGGGCCAACCCCTTCCGCGGGACCGGCTACCAGGTGGTCGGCTTCGTTGACGAGGAGGCGACGGCCAACCCCAGCCAGCCTTTGATCCGTCTGGCGCGTTCCTTAGGGGTGGACGAGATCCTGGTGACGGAGGAACCGGGGCTCTCCCTGGCGCTTCACGAGGCCCTCCTGGACTGCCGCGAGCTGGGGCTGCGGGTAATACCCCTCTCGGTGGCCTACGAGCGGCTGACGGCCCGGCTGCCGATTGATTATGCCCAGCGCACCCTGCGGATTCTCTATGGACCGTTCGATAGTCCTTATGAGCGGCTATACCGGGCCGGGAAGCGGGCGCTGGACATCGTACTGGCCCTGTTAGGAGTGACGCTGGTGGGACTGCTGACCCCTCTGGTAGCGCTGGCTAACGCCCTCACCTCGCCGGGGCCGCTCTTATACCGCCAGCAACGGGTGGGCCTGGGGGGCCGGCCGTTTATCTTGTTCAAGTTTCGCACCATGATGCCCGGCGCCGAAAGGGCAGTAGGGGCCGTGTGGGCCACGGACAACGACTCGAGGGTCACGCCCATCGGTCGCTGGCTGCGGCGGACGGCACTGGACGAGCTGCCTCAGTTCATCAACGTGCTGCGGGGGGAGATGAGCCTGGTCGGGCCGCGGCCGGAGCGTCCTCAATTCGTGGGGGAATTGGCCCGCGCCCTGCCCCTGTACCGGGCCCGCCACTCTGTCCGGCCGGGGATGACCGGCTGGGCCTACGTGCACTATCGCTACGGCAGCTCGGTCGAAGACGCCCGCATCAAGCTGGAGTACGACCTATACTACATCAAACACGCTGGCTTTTCCCTGGACCTGCTGATCCTCTTGCAGACCATCCCCAAGATGTTACAGTTTAGGGGGTATTGAGGACCCCCATGCTACTCGCTCTGCTGGATTCCATAATGTGGATGGGCTCGATCATGCTCTCTCTGCTCCAGGTTTTGGTTCTCCTGGGGACGAGCTATTATTACCTGTTGCTATTAGCCAGCGTTCCCAAACGAAAGATAGGGGAGCTTAAGCGGCGGCCACAGAAAACCTTCGCCATGGCCATCCCTGCCCACGATGAAGAGGCGGTCCTGGCCGAGACTTTGCGTTCTCTGAAAGCGCAGGACTATCCCTCTAATCTGTTTGACGTCTACGTCGTGGCTGACCACTGTAGCGACCATACGGCCCTAGTGGCTCGACAGAGCGGAGCGGTGTGTTATGAGCGGAACGAAGGCCCCCACGGCCGTAAGGCCTATGCCCTGCAATGGCTCCTGGAGCGGATTCTGAGTAGCAGCAGGGACTACGATGCCCTGGCGGTATTTGATGCCGACAGTCGAGTGGAGCAAAACTTCCTGCGCTCCATGAACATCGCCCTATGCCAGGGGCACCAGGTGCTACAGGGACAACACGTGATCATTAACCCTCGTAGTAGCCGCTTCAGCGGCCTGGCCGCCGTGGACATGCGGCTCAACAACCTGTTGCGTAACCGGGCCAGGCGCAACCTGGGCCTCTCGTCCCGACTGATGGGCGATGCCATGTGCTTCGCCTCCGACATCATTCGACAACGTGGCTGGCAAGCCGATTCCTTGGGGGAAGATCGGGAGTACGGGCTATACCTCCTGACCCAGGGCATCAAGACGTTCTACGTGTCCGAAGCCCTATCTTTCGGACAGGCTGCCCCAGGATGGAGGGACGCTTCCAAACAGCGATTGCGCTGGTACGGTGGAGCGCTCCACATTCAAAAGCGATTCGCCTTAAAACTGCTGGGATTGGGTCTACGGAGAGTGGATTTCGCGGCCCTGGATCAGGCTTTCGAGCTATTGCTGCCCCCCATCTCTGTCTTAGCCCTGTTATCGGTGTTGATCGTCTCAGCCCAAGCGGTCTGGCCCGGCCCTGGTCCGCTGATCCCGTTTCCGGTATCTGTCGGACTGCTGTTGGCCTGGATCACGTTCCCCTTCCTGGGGCTGCTGGCTGACGGCGCTCCTGCCTCGGAGTATCAGGCCATCGTTTATGGCCCATTCTACCTGCTCTGGCGCCTCTATCTGGAATTCAAAGCCAGGGTGCGAGGCGGGCGGGTAGAATGGGTACGGACCAAGCGTTCTCAAGAGACATGATCAACGTCCTGTGCATCTTCGGCACCCGCCCTGAGGCGATTAAGATGGCGCCCGTGGTGTGGGAACTGCAGAGAAACCCCGACCGCTTCGAGGTCCGCACCTGTGTCACCGCCCAACACCGCGAAATGCTGGACCAGGTGCTGGAGCTTTTCGGCCTGGTGCCCGACGTGGACCTGGACCTGATGCAGGATGATCAGACCCCCTCCCAGGTGGCGTCCCGCGTGCTGGCGCGGATGGAGCCGGTGCTGCGGGAGGAACAGCCCGACTGGGTGCTGGTTCAGGGCGATACCACCACCGTGATGGCCGCCGCCATCGTCGCCCACCACCTGCGCCTCTGCGTAGGCCACGTGGAGGCTGGCCTGCGCACCGGCGACCGCTGGAATCCCTTCCCCGAGGAGATGAATCGGGTGCTGACCGATCATCTCAGCGACCTGTGCTTTGCCCCCACCGAGCGCGCCCGCCACAACCTCCTGCGGGAGGGCATCCCCGATACCCGCATCCACGTCACCGGCAACACTGCCGTTGACGCCCTGCTCTGGGCCGCCGACCAGCCACCGACGCCTGAAGTGACCGAATTACTGCATCAACTAGGCGTTAAGGAACTGAAGGAACAGCCGTCCTCTGCTCCCTTGCTCCCCTGCTCCCCTGCTCCCTTGCTCCTTGTCACCGCCCATCGCCGCGAGAGTTTCGGTCCGCCGCTGGAACACATCTGCCAGGCCCTGCGAGAGATCGCCCGGCGGGGCAACGGCAGGGTACACCTGGTCTATCCCGTGCACCCGAATCCCCACGTCTGCGAGCCCGTGCACCGCCTGTTGGGCCACGTGGAGCACGTCACCCTGCTGCCGCCGGTGGATTATCTGACCCTGGTGCATCTCATGAAGCGCAGTTACCTCATTCTGACCGATTCGGGGGGCATCCAGGAGGAGGCCCCCAGCCTGGGGGTGCCGGTGCTGGTGCTGCGGGAGGTGACCGAGCGGCCGGAGGCGGTGGAGGCTGGCGTGGCGCGGCTGGTGGGCACGGATGCGGAGCGCATTGTGACCGAGACCTTTCGCCTGCTGGACGATCCCGAGGCCCATGCGGCCATGGCCCAGGCGGTTAACCCCTATGGAGACGGCCACGCCGCAGAGCGGATCGTGAGGGCCCTCATCCCCCCGGCCCCCTTCTCCCAACCTCAGGAGAAGGGGGGGGCTCCCCTTCCCTCTACCAGGATTGGGAGAGGGAAATCGAGGAAGGGGAGCAGGAGAAGCGATACTTGACTTGCCATTTATTGTGGTTTACATTACAATATAAGACGAGCATGTGATGCATGCGTACCTGTCGGCAGTTGGTGCAAATTGGGACCTTCTTTGGAGAGAGTATGATGACCCTCGATGACATTCTGGAAGACATCCACGTACTTGAGCAGGACCTGCAGACCTACGAGCGGAAATATGGCGTGCTGTCCGAAACGTTTTATGAAGCCTATCTGAACGGCGAAGAACCGGATGACGACGCTTGGGTGATGGACTGGTCGGCCTGGGCCGGGACCTACGAAATCTGGCTGCGCAGGCGGAAACAGTATCAGGCAGCGATCCAAAGCTTGCAAGCTCAGACGCCATCACAAACACATTCCGCCCAACATCAAGCACAACCGTATCCTTGCGCCTGGGCTACGGTTTGATAGGCCCAACCTGCCATTGCTCATCGAGGAAATCGAGCGCCTGCTCTCGAACTAAGACCAGGTGGATGAAGCACAACTCTTCCCTGAAAGTGATGACCATCCTGGGCACGCGGCCAGAAGCCATCAGACCTGCACCAGTCATCCGCGAGCTCCAAAGGTGCTGGCTCCCCTTCCCTCTCCTAGGATTGGGAGAGGGAAGGGGCTGGGGGATGGGTGAGGGCTAAGCAAAGCAGATGAAACACAACCGTCGCTGGTTTGCACTTATCCTTACCATCTCCGTGCTATTACGGATCGGCGTCGCTTTCTACCTGGGGGACGTGGTGGATGCGCCGCCGCTCATGACCGACCAGCGCTCCTATCACGCCCTGGGAGTGCGGTTGCTGGAGGGGCACGGCTATAGCTTCGACCGGCCCTGGTATCCCTTCACCCCGCCCGAGACTCCCACGGCCCACTGGTCCTTCCTCTACCCCCTCTTCGTGGCCGCCGTCTACGCCCTCTTCGGCGTCCACCCGCTGGCGGCGCGGGTGGTGCAGGCGGTGCTGGGGGGCATCCTATTGCCGTGGATGGTCTACCGCCTGACCCACCGCCTTTTTGAGATCAGGGGACAAGGAGACAAGGAGACAAGGGTATCGGAGGGCAATCTCCCCCTCACCCCCTCACCCCCTCACCCCGTCACCATGCTCGCCGCCGCCCTGGCCGCCCTCTACGCCTACTTCATACTCTACGCCGCCACCCTCATGACCGAAACCTTTTTCATCGTGGCCCTCCTGTGGTCGCTGGAGGTGAGCTTGCGGCTGGGGGCGCATCTTCGGGAGGGGTCAAGGGTCCCGTGGCCCCTGGCCCTCCAGTTGGGCCTCAGCCTGGGGATAGCGGCGCTGCTGCGCCAGTCCATCCTGCCCTGGGTGCCGGTGCTCTTCCTGTGGCTGCTCTGGCAGGCCCGGCACGGGAAGCGGTGGGGAGCGGCCGTGCGTTCCCTGGCCCTGGCGAGCCTGGTCCTGGCCGCCTGCATCCTGCCCTGGACGGTGCGCAACTGGCGGGTCTATGGCCAGTTCCTGCTCCTCAACTCCAACACCGGCTACGCCATGTATTCGGCCCAGCACCCCATGCACGGCACCAATTTCCAGGAGTTTGCCGCTGCCCCGCTGCCGGAGGGGTGGGGGGGGCGGCCGGAGCCTGTATTGGACCGTGACCTGATGCGGCTGGGCATCCAGTTCATCCTGGACGACCCTGTTCGGTACTTGCTGCTCTCCCTGAGCCGGGCACGGGCCTTCTTCGAGTTCTGGCCCACGCCCGATACCGTTCCGCTGCACAACCTCGGTCGCACCGTTTCCTTCGGCCTCCTCCTGCCCTTCATGCTCTATGGCCTGTACCTCGGGATTCGGGATTCGGGATTCGGGATTCGGGATTCGCAACCTGCCCTGAGCCATGCCGAAGGGTTCGCAACTCGCAACTCATTCCTTTTCCTTTTCGCCGCCTTCTACACCCTGCTCCACCTCCTCACCTGGGCCATGGTGCGCTACCGCCTGCCGGTGGATGCCATGCTCCTCCCCTTCGCCGCCCTGGCCTTGCAGGACCTGTATCATCGCGGCAGGCGTTGGCTGGGGGGACACTACCGATTGCCTGTTCCCGGGGGAGAATAACGCAGCAACACCCAAAGGGGAACTACTAGCTACCGTACACCTTCTTCAGGGCAAGACAAAAGCCTCTCTCACCTTGCTAAGTGGGAGTCCCCAATTTGTTGGGGGTCTCCTCGTCCGCAAACTGAGGCCGCAGCGAAACATCCCGAACGAGTTCGGGACTCCGGTGCTGCCGGCGATCAAAAATCGGCCATGGCGACTAACGTTGCGAACTACCTAAAATTGGTGACTACTCAGGCTGTCATTGCGAGCGAAGCGAAGCAATCCCCAAGCCGCAAGGAGGAGATTGCTTCGTCGCAAAAAACGCTCCTCGCAATGACACGGGCTGAGCAGTTACTAAAATTGTTGTTTCGCTCAACCTGTGCTATAATTGAATTGTAGAGGAGAATCTTGTGGAACTAGAGCATTACTTGGTGATAGCGAGAAGATGGCTGTGGCTGATCGTAGCCTGTGTGCTCGTGGCTGGCGTCTCCAGTTACCTGAGCACTAGAAGCATGCCTCGTATCTACCAGGCCTCCACCACGGTCATTATAGGTCAGACCCTGCAAGAGCCCAACCCTACCGGCCAGGATTTCTGGACCGGTGAGCAACTGGCTCAGACGTACGCCAACATGGTCAGGCGGCAGCCTATCTTACAGGGGGTAGCCCAAGCCCTTGGCCTCTCCTATATTCCCTCGGCAGAAAACGTATCGGCCCGCTCCGTGCCAGGTACCCAGCTCCTGGAGATTAGCGTGCGGGATACTGACCCTGAGCGGGCGCAGGTCATCGCCGATGAGATCGCCCACCAGTTGATCCTCCAGAGCCCGACCGAATCCCCCGATGAGCAGCAGCGGTGGACCTTCGTGCAATCCCAGTTACAGGACCTGGAGGCCAAGATAGAGGGGACCAAGAAAGAGATCGAGGGGGAGCAAGCCAAACTGGACGCCGCTAACAGCGCGCGGGCCATCCAGCAATATCAGAACAACATTGCCGCGCTGCAACAAAAACTGACCACCTACCAGTCCACCTATGCCTCACTCCTTACCACCGTACAAGGAGGCGTTAACTACATCTCTGTCGTCGAGCCAGCCGTCACACCCACCGGGCCGATCAGCCCGCGGGTGGGCTATATCGTCACCCTGGCCTCCGCCATCGGCCTGATCCTGGCCGTGAGCGGGGCCCTGCTCATCGAGTATCTGGACGACACCATCAAGACCCCCGACGATGTGACGCAAACCATCAACCTCCCCACCCTGGGGGCCGTCACTCGCATCGAGGGCGCCAGCATCGAAGACAAACTGGTAGCCGCCGACCATCCCCGGTCCCCTGTCTCGGAGGCCTATCGCAGCCTGCGCACCAATCTCCAGTTCTCGGCGGTGGATAAGCCCTTGAAAACCCTGCTGGTCACCAGCGCCAACCCCATCGAAGGGAAAAGCCTCACCGCCGCCAACCTGGGCGTGGTCATGGCTCAGGCCGGCCATTCTGTCGTTCTCATAGATGCGGATCTCCGGCGACCCACCCTGCACAGGATTTTCGGGCTTACTAAAGAAGAGGGGCTGACCAATGCTCTCCTGCAAGGTAATCCCAGTCCGGATGGCTACCTTCAGGCAACCAAGGTGGAGAACCTGCGGGTGCTGACCAGTGGCCCCTTGCCTCCCAACCCTTCGGAGCTCCTAAGCTCAGAACGCATGAGGAAACTGATTGAGCACCTGAAGGGCCAGGCGGATGTACTGCTTTTCGACAGCCCGCCCTCTCTGGCGGTCACCGACGCCGCCGTGCTGTCCAGCCAGGTAGATGGGGTGCTCCTGGTGGTGGACGCCGGGGCCTGTCGGCGGGACTTAGCAGCCCGGGCCGTGGAGGGCCTGAGCAAGGTCGGAGGCAACGTCCTGGGTGCGGTGCTGAACAAGCTCTCCCCCCGCGGGTCCGGCTATTACTACTATTACTATTACTACTCACAAGACGGTGACAAAACCAAGCGCCGCAAGCACAGGTCATGGAAGAGCCGCCTGTCGAAGAGAATCCCCCTGCTGAAGCGATTTCTGGGTTAAGGCACACCTTGGCCCGGGGTCTTGAACTTCGGCAAGCAGTAGCCGCGCACTATCTCCTGGGTGGAGCACCGATCACGTTCGTTCAGCATTTCCTGGGCCACGAAAATCTGGCGACAACGGGCATCTACACTCAGTTGGTTGATGGGATGGCCAAGAAAATCGCTTTGGAAACGGAGACCGCGCTGGAGGGTATGGAGGACGAGGATGAGGGCCTTATGAAAAGGAGAGAGGCTCAGGATATGAGACGGAAAAAGACAAATGGGATAGCTTTGTTCGCTGGGCTGTGAGGGAGCAAGAAGCTGATGAGGTGAGAGAGGAAACAAGGGGAGGAAGAGACACAGAGACACGCTAGCCTCTATGGGGCAACGGCTTCGGCGTTCCCTAATCGTCTTCGGGAGGTAAACCGTGATCCTGGTGAGCAGTGTCCAGGAGGTCAGTTATTTCAGCCAGCGCAGTGAAGACCTCCCAGTAGTAAGCTCGCAGCTTCCCATCAGGCATTCACAACCTCTGTCTCTGAGAAGCCGAAGCGCTCTTTCAGGGCCAGGAAACTCCTGTAGCGAACTCGCCACTCCCAATAGTCGGTCGGGCCTTCTTGGAGAGTGCCCTCCTGGAACTTGCGATAGAACTCGGCCGAGCTCATGGCATGCTTCTGCTCCAAGCGGTGTAGAACGTGCACAGTCTCGGCAAAGTATTCGGCCGGCGTTCTAGCAGGGCGGGTGGGTAGGGCTTTTCTGGCCAAGATAGCGGAGGTCACGAAGCCATAGTCCTCACCGGGCAGCAGGAGCAGAATATCCTCCAACTGAGGAAGCTGAAAACCAATGGCCTGACCCCTGAATCGAGTCACCAGTTCGGCCAGGGTGACATCGATTTTATCTAGTTTTATGACCGGAATTGAGTTTTTGTTTTGTTTCATAGGACATTATCCTTTCCGTTCTTAGGTGATAGACCCGAGCCTCCCATCCGTGCCAGAAAAGCGGCGTCCTGAGAAGGCAGGTAATCTTCCAATTGGTCTTGGAAGGCCTTAAACGCCTGTGCCGGCTTTCATCGTTTTCGCAGAGCTATCTCTGTAGCTATCTAAATTATAGCATAGTCCTCGCAGGGGGTCAACTTGGCCGTGCTGGTGGACGTGGGGCAGCTTTGTCTTGAGCCCTTCAGCTCTACTCAGCATAGATCCGTCAAAGAATTTGCGACCCTCGTAATCAATGAAGAGCCATTCCGAATGAGTCTTCTGTGTTCAATGGCTGTCTCCCTTCGCCTGCGCGTCGTAATTGTGGCATCTCTTGTCCAAAATAGCAAGCCAATCTGCAATCATCGCCCAAATCGTGCTATCGCCTGTGGAGTAGGTGCAACCAGGAGCCATCAGCCGCACTTCGGTTGTAGCACCCTGCCGATGTTCACAAACTCCAACAACGTGGGGGATCTGCTTCATTAACCAGGAGAGAAAGCAAGGAGATGGGGAACGCTCAGGGCGGAGGAGAGGATTGCCTTCTCGCCCGGGGCAGGGAGGGAAGTGGACCTCGTTCTCCTAGCTTCCCTTGACCTGGGAGTAGCGGTACCCTCCTCACTTGGACGGGTGGGGGTCTCCCACCTCTCAGCGGTCTCAGTGGTAAACAGGTATTGGAGGAAACTGCCTATGCGCCCGGCGGTCTTCCTGGATCGTGACGGCGTCATCGATGTGCACCAGGACGGTTATAAGGGTTTTCACACCGGCCATGGGCTGCGCCTGATTCTGGGCACGGCAGTTGGCCTCGTGCTGTTGGCCCTGGCCCTCCGAGGCGTCAATTGGCCCCAGGTGGGGAGGGCCGTGACCGAGGCCAACTACCCGCTGCTGGCTCTGGCTTTGGGCACGGTGCTGTTGACCACCCTGGCCAAGGCTGTCCGGTGGGGATTGTTGTTTCCACCAGAATGTGGCAGGCCCTTCGACCCTTCGGCAGGGCTCAGGGCAGGCACGGCTCAGGCCTGCACTGAGCGTAGCCGAAGTGGCAGGCCTCGGTGGAACAAGCTCTTCTCCGTGCTCCTCATCGGTCAGGCGGCCAATGCGCTTCTCCCCGCCCGGCTAGGGGAGATCGCCCGAGCTTATCTCATCGGGGAGATCGAGGGGGTGGACAAGGCCCTGGCCCTGTCCACGGTGATTGTGGAGAAGGCTCTGGATGCCTTCATGCTCCTTCTCCTGGTCGCCCTCCTTTTTGCGTTGATGCCTTTGCCCACCTGGCTGGGACGATCAGGCATCCTATTGAGCGGCCTCCTGGTCGTGGGGCTGTTTTTTCTGATCCTGGGAGCCTACCAAAGCAAACGCAGGCCCTCGGCCCTCTATCGGCTCCTGAGTTGGATACCAGGGGTTCGCCGCCTTGAGCTGGAGCGGCACCTGGATACCATTGTTGTAGCCCTCACCCTCCTCTATCAGCGCACTATGGCCGTGCAGTTGGTTGGCTGGTCGGTCTTGGTGTGGATTATGGCGGCCCTGACCAACTACGTCACCTTTCTGGCCCTGGGGATGGATGTACCCTTCCTGGCGGCTCTCTTTCTCCTGGCGGCCCTCTACCTGGGAATCGTGGTACCCTCCTCACCGGGACGGGTGGGGGTTTTCCACTACATCTGCATTTTATCTTTATCGCTGTTCTCCGTTGACCGCAGCCAGGCCCTGGGTTATGGCCTGGTGCTCCACCTCATCGTCTTCGCGCCCATGATCGCCCTGGGGGCCTGGTTCCTGTGGAAAGAAGGCTATGAGCTCAGCAAATCGAAGGCGGCAACGTTGCGACAGGGGAGTGCGCCGATCGGTGAAAGCCTCGGTGATCGTCCCGGCCCATAATGCGGCCCAGACCATCCAGGAGTGCATCGAGGCCCTCCTGGGGCAATCGCTGCCTCGGGAGGAGGTCGAGGTTTTCGTCGTGGACGATGGCTCTACTGACGGCACAGCGACCCTGGCGCAGTCGTGTGGGGTGCGGGTCCTCACCCAGCCCCACCGTGGCCCGGCGGCGGCCAGGAACTTTGCTGCCAGCCAGGCCAGCGGGGACATCCTCCTCTTTACCGACGCCGATTGCACGCCCACGCCGACCTGGATCGAGGAGATGACCAGGCCCTTCTCCGACCCAGAGGTGGTGGGCGTCAAGGGCACGTATCTCACCCGGCAGCGAGAGTTGGTGGCTCGCTTTGTCCAGATCGAGTACGAGGACAAGTACGACCGTCTGGCTCGGCAGGAGCGCATAGACTTCGTGGATACCTACTCGGCGGGCTATCGGCGGGAGGTCTTCTTAGCCAACGGCGGGTTCGATACCACTTTCCCTACGGCCTCGGTGGAGGACCAGGAGCTCTCCTTCCGCCTGGCGCGCAAGGGCTATCAGATGGTCTTCGCGCCGCAGGCCCAGGTGTTTCACCGCCACGACGCCTCCCTGGGAGAGTACGTCCGACGGAAGTTCCACATCGGCTACTGGAAGGCGCTCCTCACCCGGTGGCACCCGGAGCGATTGGTCAGGGATAGCCACACCCCGCAGACCCTCAAGCTGCAGATTCTCCTGCTGGGGCTGGCCGCCCTGAGCGCCGTCCTGAGCCTTGCCCTGAGCCCCGTCGAAGGGTTGTCGAAGGGCCTGCTGGCAGTCCCTGTGTGGCCTCGATCCCTGTGGATGGCCGCCGGGCTGGTTGGCTTGTTCCTGGTCAGCACTTTTCCTTTCGTGGCCAAAGCGGCAACGAAAGACCTGGCGGTAGCTATCGTCAGTCCCTTCCTCCTGGCTGTAAGGGCCGCGTCTTTGGGGGCGGGCTTCGCGCTGGGCAAGGCCCGTTTTGCCATGGCGAGGGAACGCGATGCCAGGGGCCTCCTCAACGCTCGTCAGCGGGCCCTCAAGCGAGCCCTGGACGTGGTGGGCGCCCTGATAGGGCTCGTTCTCTCCGCCCCTCTCGTGCCCCTCATCGCCCTGGCCATCAAGCTCGATTCCAGGGGGCCGGTCCTCTACGTCCAGGAGCGGGTGGGCCAGGAGGGCCGGGTGTTCCGCATGGTCAAGTTTCGCTCCATGGTGGACGGAGCTGAGGAGATGCTCTCAGAATCGGTGGACACTTGTACTGAGCCCAGTCGAAGTATCGGGCCGTCGTCAGCCCCTTCGGCACGGCTCAGAGCCTGCCCTGAGCACAGCGAAGGGGCAGGCTTTAAGCTCCGCCATGATCCGCGGGTGACGCGGGTGGGCAGGATCCTCCGCCGCACTAGCCTGGATGAGATACCACAGTTCTGGAACGTGCTGAGGGGCGAGATGAGCCTGGTGGGTCCTCGGCCTGAAGAGGTGAGGGTCGTCCACCTCTACACCGACTGGCACCGGCATCGGCTGGCCGTGAAGCCGGGGATGACAGGTCCCATGCAGATCAACGGGCGGGGCGATCTCCCTTTGGATGATCGCGTCCGCCTGGAAATAGGCTACATCGAGAATTACTCGTTGCGAACAGATCTGGCCATGCTCTTGAAGACCGTGCCAGCGATGCTGCTGGGACGGGGAGCGTATTGAGAGGGAGGAGGTGATAGGAAGGAAAGGTTCATTTGCACTGTGCATCACCTTGGTCGTCGTTTTTTCCATCGCCGTGGCCATGGCCACAGCTTCGGAGCCGGCCTCTGAGCTCTTCCCCTCCCCCAATGAGCGCTTCGGGTTCGGGGTGACCACCGACATCAAAGACTACGACGTAGGCCTGCTCCACGCCGGCTGGTACGTGAACTGGGGTGCGGCGTCGGAGGTGCTCCATCCGGCAAGCCTGGAATATGTGCAGATCATTCGCATCGGCCGAGACGGGACCTACTGGCCCAGCCAGGCCACCCTGCTGCCCATCTTGCAGGACAATCCGGGGCTCACCTGGATCATTGGCAACGAGCCAGACTGCCCCTATCAGGACGATGTCCACCCTACCGTATACGCCCAAATCTATCACCAGCTTTACTACTTCTTGAAGGAACAGGATCCCACCTGCCAGGTGGCTATCGGCGGGGTGGTGCAGCCCACCCCACTGCGCCTCCAGTACCTGGACCTGATCTGGGACGCCTACCAGACGCTGTACGGGGAGCGGATGCCGGTGGATGTTTGGAACGCGCACAACTTCATCCTGCGGGAGAAGCGAGACCATCCCGACAACTGGGGATGCGGCATCCCGCCGGGCATCTCTGCCTTGGAAGGGGAGCTGCGGGAGATTGACGATCACGACCGGATGGATCTGTTTGACCAGCAGATCCGGGCCTTCCGGGCGTGGATGGCAGGGAAGGGAGAGCGCGACAAGCCCCTGATGATCTCTGAATACGGCATCCTGTTCAACGAGGAACTGGGCTTCGGTTACGGCCGCGTGCGGGAGTTTTTGCTGGCCACCTTCGATTACTTCTTGACCGCCACCGATCCTGACACAGGCTGCCCGGCGGATGGCAACCGGCTGGTGCAGCGGTGGGCCTGGTACAGCTTAGATGACGACAGCTTCCAATGGGGCACCACCTGGAGCAACCTCTTCGACCCCACCACCAAAGAGGTGGAGAATTTGGGGCAGGAGTTTGCCAACTATATCGTCGCCCACGACTTGATCAGACCCTACTATGACCTGCGGCCCGCTACCTTCACCTTGGACTCGGCTGCTCTGGTCTATGGCCAGCCCACGACGCTGACGCTGAGTTCACGGGTAGTGAACTGGGGCAACGGCTCCACCGATCCCTTCGCGGTCAGCTTCTGGGATGGGCAAAACCTGTTGGGTGAATCCACTGTCCCCACCCTGAGGCCGCGCTACGAAGGGGAGGTGATGGTTAGCACCTCCTGGAGCGATCCCATCACCAGGCCTCACACCTTCCACGTGCTGGTTGATTCAGCGTATCAGGTGGAAGAATGGAAGGAAGACAACAACGCGGCGACGGAGGAGTTGGAAATTGATCTGGCCGTCGAGCAACTGCACAGTTCCACGCCGCTGGTGCAACCCGGCCAGAGGGCCGACATCACCGTGACGGCCACGGTATTGAACCTGGGAGACGTTGCTGTCCGCGATGTGGCCTTCCAGCTCCGCGAGGGCCGCAGCGGCGATCCCATCGGCACGACGACCATTGCTGAGCTTGGGTCTGGGGCACAGCAGGAGGTCTCGCTGATCTGGGCCGATCAGCCGGTGGGGCGTCAGACGATGGTGGGGATGGTGGATCCAGAGGATGTGGTCATCGAATCAGATGAGGGAAATAACGAGGCTCAGGGGACGGTTCTGGTAGCTGCTTATCGGCTGCTCCTGCTTCTTTTGATGAAAAGCAGGACCTATTGATGATCTCTGATCGGGGACAAGGTTTTCCCATTTTCCACAGGACTTTGGTAAAGCCGTGAAACCGGCCTGAGGCAACTTGACAAAAAATGAAAAGGAGGTTATGATTATGAAAGCTCATTCTGAAAAAAAGGTTTGTGGTGGTGCGGGTATGTTGGCTCATCTCAGGAGCAATCGCTGGATCGGTTTCTGCCGTTGGCTGGTGGGTGTCGGCTCGGCGATCATGCTGGTGATGGCGATTTCCTCAGGTGGGTGGAGTGTTGGCGCACAGTCACCCCTGCGGGTTCCCCTGGGGTGTCCCGGCGCGACCTGGATGCCGTCTGTGGCGATTACCCTCAACGTCACGCTACAACGCCCGAACGCCCCGCCGCCCGATCCTTCCTGGGCGGTGCCGGTCCACTTTGCCCTTTACCCCCCCGGCGACCCGAATACGATTTGCCATGAGTGGGACCTGACCCTGGACCAATCCGGGAATTGGTCAGGTAACCTGGCGCTCTTCATGGGGTTGTACGACGCACGCCTGAAGAGCCCCCACACCCTGCGCAATGTGAAATACAACGTGAACATCGCCGGGCCGATGACCATCAACATGGGCACGCTGCTGGAGGGGGACGCCAGCAACGACAACTGGGTCAAAGCCATCGACTTTTCGATCCTGCGACCGTCCTACTGGAAGCAACAAGGGCAGTCTGGTTTCGACGGTCGGGCCGACTTCGATGAAAACGACTGGGTCAACGCTGCCGACTTCTCGTTGCTGCGCACCAATTACTGGAAGAGCGGCGACATCGTGGTACCCTGACCTACCTCAGGTTCCACGAGCTGCCCGCAAGGCAGAACCGGTACAGAAAGGAGGAATATAATATGAACGACAGCAAAACCAGGAAGGTGATGTTTGAGTTGTTGCAGCGTCACGGGTTCTGGGCAATGGTCTCTGCTTTGCTGGCTATGGGCCTTGTGGTCAGCGGCGTGCTGGCAGTTTCACCAGTGCAGGCGGAACCCATGTCGCGCTCAGCCACGGTGGTGGATATTGCGTTGGCCCCTTGCCCGAAGACGGTGCAGGTAGGCAAAGCCTTCACTTTGAACATCTATGTCCACCCCAACGGCCAGCAGGTGGACGCTGTGGACGCCGACCTGACCTTCGACCCCACCTACCTGGAGGTATTGTCCATCACGGGCGATCCGTCGGCCTTGCCGGACGAGCTCTTCAGTGACTTCGACAACCTGGCTGGTACGGTGACCCACAGCCGGGGCATCTGGGTGGGCACACCGCCCAACAGCACCTTCCGGCTGTGTTCGATCGAGTTCAAGGCCAAGGCCGCCACTCCAGGAACGACGGTGGCGTTCACCGAGCGCACTGGGGCCTACTTCGAGGGCGCCAGGGTTTTTCGGAGCGCAGCCGACTGCGAGGTTACCGTGGTAGTACCCGTGGGTGGGGTGGGTTACCTGTTTGATCCAGGCCAGATACTGGCGCCCTGGGTGAGCGGGATGGTCATAGCTGCCCTGATCCTTGGCGCTGTGGTGGTCTTCCGAAAGGCGCACTAGGCGGTAGCCCGGCCTTGCTCACGCGCCGGGGAGATCAGCCGGGTCCGAAAGGATAGGCCAATGATGCACCACAAGATGAGAGGCAAAGGGACGTTTCGTTTGTCGCAGCGTCCTGGCGTTTGGGCAGTGGTGTCTTCTTTGCTGGCTCTGTGCCTTGTCGTCAGTGGCGTGCTGGCAGGTTCCCTCGTGCAAGCGAAGCCCACGTCGCTCCAGGCCGCCGTGGTAGACATTGCGGTGGTCCCTTCCCTGGCCTCGATCTATGTGAACCACATCTTCACCCTGGAGATCTGGGTCTATCCCAACGGCCAGCAAGTGGACGCTGTGGACGCCGACCTGACCTTCGACCCCCTCTATCTGGAGGTGCTGTCCATCGCCGGTGACCCTTCGGGCCTTCCAGACGAGCTCTTCAGTGCCTTCGACAACCTGGCTGGTACGGTGACCCACAGCCGGGGCATCCTGGTGGGCACGCCGCCCAGCAGCACCTTCCGGCTGTGTTCGATCGAGTTCAAGGCCAGGGCCACCACGGACGGCACGACGCTGGCCTTCACAGACCTTACCGATGCCTATTTTGAGGGCGGGTCCGTTTTGCGCGACAAAACTGACGGCACGGTAATCATCCCGATACCTGTTGGTGGGGTGGCTCGCCTGCCTGATCCGGGGCGGATACTGGTGCCCTGGATGCTGAGGCTGGCAGTGATATCCGGCCTGATCCTTGGTGCCGCAGTGGCGTTTCGAAAGGCGCACAGGGTCGTTTGACCTGGCCAGCAAAGGCTGGTTGGCGAAAAAGAAGGATGAAGGGACATCCCCCAACCGCAAGGGTAAACAGGACCGAACCACAACATGAGCAATAAGGTGCGACTTCGATTATTGCAGCGTCGCAGCTCTCAGGCAGTGGCGTTTTGTTTCCTGGCTCTATGCCTTGTCGGCAGCAGTGTGCTGGCAGGTTCCCCAGTGCAGGCGGAGCCCGTGTCACTTAAAGCCGCCGTGGTGGACATCGTGGTGGACATCGTGGTGGTCCCTTCCTCGAAGACCGTCGAGGTGAACGACACCTTCACCCTGGACATCTACGTCTACCCCAATGGCCAGCCAGTGGACGCTGTGGACGCTGCCCTGACCTTCGACCCCACCTACCTGGAGGTGCTGTCCGTCACCGGTAGCTCTTCGGGCCTGAATAATGAGATGTACAGTAAATTCGATAACACGAAGGGTACCTTGACCCATAGCCGGTACACGTTCGGCCCCTTTCCCGACAGCACCTTCCGCCTGTGCTCCATCTCGTTGAAGGCCAGGGCCGCCACAGCCGGTACCATTCTGGCCTTCACCGGCGCCACCGATGCCACTTTCACTGGCCTTTCGGTTTTGCACAGCACAATCGGTGGCACGGTCATCATCACTTCGCCTTATCCTCCCGGTGACCTGAACCAAGACTGTGCCGTAGATATTGACGATATCATGCTGGTCGCGAGCAGGTGGCGTACTTATTGTGACAACATCGATCCTGACAACGATCCCGATACCCCCAACTACGATCCTCTCTACGACCGCGATGGCGATTGCGATATCGACATCGTAGACATCATGCTAGTGGTGATTCACTGGGGGAAGACTTGTTAGGGACGTAGAAATCGTCAGAAAACGGTTTTTTTGACTTTAGCCAAATCCAATACCTTGACCCACAGCCGGCGCATCCTGGTGGACACCCCGCCCAGCAGCGTGTTCCGGCTGTGTTCGATAGAGGTTAGGGTTAAGAGAGAACCTGAAATACAATAGACTTTATCGGAAATAAGATTTCGTGTATAATCTACTCTCGACACCATTT
>CAYUPJ010000083.1:0-17648 GCA_964446635.1 uncultured Anaerolineae bacterium | reverse complement strand
ACCGTCAGTTTTGCGTTAGCAAAACGTCAAAGTCCTGGTATGCCTGAGCAGTTACGCCATCTTGATCAAAAAAGACCCTTGCCAGCTATGTAGATTGGTAACTGCTCAGCCCGTGTCATTGCGAGGAGCGTTTTTTGCGACGAAGCAATCTCCTCCTTGCGGCTGGGGGATTGCTTCGCTTCGCTCGCAATGACAGCCTGAGTAGTTACGTAGATTGTATCATAGCTGAGGGTCTTTGTAAAGAACGCCATAGTGCTTCTGCTGCAGGGCTGATCACTTCATGTAGACGCCTAGCCAGCTATGGTACACGGGATCTGGGCCAACGTCAATCATCGTTCGCCGCAATGCTTCCTCGACCGACATCTTCTCACCCACGATGGCCAGCAACAGACGCAGAATCGCGCGGTCGTTGTGGGCTAGGTCCACCGTGTCGTCCCACCCAATCACGGCCGATGCACCACGATCAAGGAAAGCCTCCGCTAATTGAGGCGACCCCAATGTCTCGCACCCACCGATAATGAGCAGCGTGTCGTGGAACTTACCTTGCATCTCTTCCCTGATGAAGGCCGCTACGATGGCAAAGTAGGCTGGGCCGTCGGCATCGGGGATGGTGTGGCCATAGGCCAGCCGGCCTCGAAGCTGTTCCAGCGCCCATTGGTCTTCGCGATAGAGCTCCGACGTGAACAGGCCGATTTCACCAGTGGGGTCTACGTCGCTGGAATGGGTACGGAAGACGATCAGGTGGTAGCCGTGGCTCGGCAGATTCTTGTAGAATTCGACCGTAATCTCTTCGCCACGGTAGACATCTACCTGATAGCCGGCTGTTTCCAGCATGGCAGAAGCGAGGTTAATGAACTCCTGGTTGGGATAGGTGAGTCCTACCTGATCAATGATGGCAGCGCGGGGAGGGGATTGGGCCACCAATTTTGGGCGGAGTCGGGTCCACGCCAGTCCACCGATGGCTAGAATGATCAAAACGCCAACGATGGCCACCCATAAGCGTTGACGGTTCATGGCCCTCGATTCAGGCCATCGGCCGGCGGCGTATCACCATAGCGCCGACGATGCCAATGATGATCACCAAAGCAGCCAATGGTGCAATCCACTGGCCCAGGTTTGCCTGCAGCACCGACTCCAGATCCGCCCCCGATTTGCCTCTGCTTGTCAGGAAATCCTGTAGTTGTTGGTCTACCTGGTCTTCTTCCAACACGAAGCTGGCTGCCTGGGCTGCCTGCCGCACCAGCTCACCGTTCACCAGGCGGTCCAATACGTCATCACCAGATGAGACAGGCTGATTCAGCAGTTCGGTCATGGCCCGGTCGGCAGCTTGCATGACCCATAGTGAGTGATGACCGACGGTTTGGCCATTAACCACCGCGACCACCTCGTCCGCTGGAGCGGATGTTTGGGTCGGCACACGTTGGTCTGGGGATTCAGGCTGGGGTGTAGTCTGCGGAGTGGTGGTCGGTGTAACCGGTGTCTCCTCAGCCGTTACGACCGCAGTAGCTTCTGTGCCCGGTGGCGGCGGTTTTAGCTTCGATGGCGAGGCCAGGACGACCAAGGCGCCGATCAGCAACAGAAGCCCAAAACCAAGCGGCAACACAAGAAAAAGCAGACGAATAGGAGGCCGTTTACTTCGACGGGGCTCAGTACAAGGTTTGCGGACACTGTTCATGGCGCTCTTACCTTCTTCTGAAAGATTCAAGTGAAAAAATCTTTCAGGTGGGACTCACTACGACAAATTCGCTAGGCTCAGGAGACTCTCTCTCGTTTTCGATGATCTTGCAAAGATTATAACATAGCTTCCTGAAAACTGCAAGCGTTTTGATACATTATAAAACGTTACAGATTTTGCTGTTTGTCTTTGATCCGGCTTGCAGGAGAGAGATACAAAAGCCAACTTTGCAGATTGTACTTGGCTGGGGGTAGGTGTAAAGAAAGCAAAAGGGCTTCTGGCAAGCGACGAAGCCGCTCACCAGAAGCCCCACCCGCAAACTTTCAGACAGGGTTCAACTCTTGCGTTTCCTGACAAGCATAGTAGAGAGGAAGATCATTGCCATCAGCGAGGCCAGCCCAATCCATGGCGTCAGAAGCTCGATCTTGCTCACCGGTGCGATGTAGCCGCCGATAGGCGTTGGTGGTGGCACAGTCACCGGCGTGACCGTCGGGTCGTCGTCGGGTCCGGTATCAGGATCGTCGGTGGGCTCATCTGTCAGTTCGTTGCTGGAGATGATGCCCTGGTTAGCCACCTGGGTGACTCTGTATGGAAGCGGGTCGCTGATAGTGACCTGGAAGCTGATGGTGACGCTAGCACCACCGCCGGCGATGATGCCGATGTCCACGGCAACGGTAGTGTCGCCGGGGTTGTTGCCGCGGGTGACGGTGCCTTCGCTGGTCTGGACGGAGCCGACGACCAGGGTGGTATTGGGATCGGGACTGTCGTTGAAGGTCACCCCTGTGACCGCCGCGTTGCCACTGTTCACAATGATGACCTCATACAGTAAGGTGTCGCCAGGCGAAGGGATGCCATTGCCATCGCCGTCGAGGAAGAGCCCATCGGTCTTCTCTGCCTCCAGCATCATCGGTGGCGGGGCCATCTGATCGCCGAAGTTTGCGCTGCCGGCACCACCTGGCGGAACCGTTACCGGCACGCTGTTGGGGGTGGTGCTGGTAAAGCCGGCAGGATCCGTCTCCTGGACGGTGTAGTCGCCGGGGATGACGCCTGTGAAGATGTATGAGCCGTCGCCGGCGGTGGTGGTTGTGGCGACGACGTTGCCATCGCTGTCGAGCAGTTGGATAGTGACGACGCCAATGCCAGGTTCGCCGGGGTCTTGGATGACATTGCCATTGAGGTCGTCGAACACGGTGCCACTCACTGTCCCGAGGGCCTGGGTTTGCACGGTTGTCGTTTCGTCGTCGCTGTTGTTGCCAGGTGTTGGATCGTAGGTGGTGCTGGTCATTGTCACGGTGTTGGTGATGGTGCCGCTTATGTCGCTTCCCACTGCCACCCTGACGATGAAGGAGGAGCTGTTGGTGGCTGTCACTGTTCCGAGGGTGCAGGTCAGCGTCCCGGCTGGGCTCTGGACACAGCCTTCGCCGACGTAGGTCACGCCACTCGGCAGCACGTCGGTGACCACCACATTTTGGGCGTCCGATGGCCCAGCGTTGGAGACCACCAGGGTGTAATTGAAGATGGTGTCAGCCAACACCGGGTCGAGTGAGTCGCTCTTGGTGATAGAGAGGTTGGCCTGGGTTTGCACGGTTGTCGTTTCGTCGTCGCTGTTGTTGCCAAGTGTTGGATCGTAGGTGGTGCTGGTCACTGTCACGGTGTTGGTGATGGTGCCGCTTATGTCGCTTCCCACCGTCACTGTAACGATGAAGGAGGAGCTGTTGGTGGCCGTCACTGTTCCGAGACTGCAGGTCAGTGCCCCGGCCGTGCTCTGGAGACAGCTATTGGTGTCGCCGACGTAGGTCACGCCACTCGGTAGCACGTCGGTGACCACCACGTTCTGAGCATCCGACGGTCCGGCGTTGGACACCACCAATGTGTAAGTCAGAGTGGTACCGGCAATCACGGTATCCGGATTGCCAGACTTGCCCACCTTGACGTCCGCCTGGGTCTCAACTTGGGTCGGCTCCGCGGCCTGGTTGTTGCCAGGATAACTGTCTATAATGCTGCTGGTAATGACTACATTGTTGGTAGTCGTGCCACTCACGGCGGCATCAACCGCCACCCGGAAGACTATGGTTCCGGTCACGCCGGCCGCGACCGTCGGGGTATACCAGGTGAGCGTCTGCGCCGTCTGCGTGGGGCCGAAGAGAGGCGGCTTTATGCTTACCATACTATCAAAGTTCAGACCGGATGGCAGCGTGTCAGTAATGTAAACGTCCTGTGCAGTCGAAGGGCCACTATTGGTGTAGGTCAGCGTATAGGTCAGAGTTTCACCCGCCACCACCTGGTCCGGCCAGTCGGCCTTGGTAATCTGCAGGTCTACCAGCGTTTTCAATGCCACCCCTGCGCCGCTCTCACCACTGTAAGCCCGGCCCAGCTCGTTCTCATACCCAACCACAGCCCGGTTGGCTAGCATGTTGGTTCCCGCAGGTAGTACCGTAATGACGATCTGATCCACGCCGGTGCAACCCAACTTACAACGAGTCGTCACCGTCGCGGTGTAGACTCCAGGTCCTGTGTAGGTGTGGGTGATCGTGCTGGTGGTCGTATACGCCTGGGTCGTAGAATCACCAAACTCGTAGGTGTAACTGTACGGCCTACGCCCGCCTAGGGCGATCTCATCCACCGCAAAGGTCGCAGGCTGACCATTAAGCACCACTACCGTCGCGTAAACAAAGGGCCACAGCCGCCCATAGCTGGTGCTCAGATTGTAAATGAGGCCGGGCATATCGCCGCCATGTTTAAAATCGTGACCGCCGTGGTTGTTGTTCAGCAAGCGCACTGCCAGCAGGTTAGCTCCCGATTGGAGGCCACTGCTCACGACAAAGGTCTCGGCACTCCCCCCACCGCGGTGGGTCCCCGAGGCCGTCCCGTTCAGGGAGAACTCCCCTACGTCATCGCTGGCGATTTGTAGCGTAGCGTTCAGGCCGCCTGCATTCAGCGGCAGGCAGAAGGACTGCCTGTAGAAACTGTAGTTGGGGTCGAATTTGTCGGTATCTGTGTACGATACCCACCCTGCCGACAGGTGCGCTGCCTCGGTCCAGTAGACTTCGGGGACCGGTGCTAGCGGATCCTGCCAGCTTGAATCGTCAAAGCTAGTGCCTTGCAGGCGCGGGTTATCCTGCCACCCAGATGGGCCCACCGGATCAGATCCGCCATAGTACACTTTCAATCTATTACAGCTCGGGAAATCGCACCAAGGCCGGCTAATGGTGGATACGGAGCTAGTGATGACCACGCTGCCCGATGCCGTCTCTGCATGGAGGGTCGGTGCAGTCCGAAGGTCGCCTCCTGCACTTTCGGTCACTGTCACCACAAAGCTGACCGTGCCGGTTACGCTGGGAGCCACATTGGCCTCTGTCCAGGTGATCACACCTCCGGCAACAGTACACGCCGGCGTACAGCTATCCGGCACGTAAGTGGTGTTGGCCGGGATCGCGTCCGTGATCACGACGTTGTACGCGGTCTCTCGCTTGAGGTTCTGGTAGCTGATGGTGTAAGTGATCGTGCCGCCCACATACGCCGGGCTGGAGGCCTGCTTCTCGAGCACCAGGTAGGGACTGTGGATGACGTCGATGTCCAGGCTAGAATTGTTGGACAGATCAGCATCTGCGCCGTTGGTGCCATCGTCGGTGATCTGGGCGCGGTTGGCGACCAACTGGCCTTCCAGCGCCGTCTGGCTCACCGTAGCCGTGACGGTGAGAGTGTGTGGCCCGTCCACCTGCAGGGTGCTGATGGTCCAGGTGATGATGCCGCTAGCCGGGTCGTAGATGCCGCCCCCACCGGGCACCACGTTGGTGAGATTCTCCAGCACGGTATCGGTGATGACCACGCCCGTCACCCCGATGTTGCCCACGTTACTGTAGATCAGTGTGTAGGTGATGGTTTCGCCGACCAGGACGTCGGTCAGCCCATCACTCTTCACAATTACCAGGTCGGGCTGTCCACTGACGCCGACGACCGCGGTGTCCTGGTTGTCGCCGGGGATCAGGTCCGTTTGATCCCCGCTGATGTAGGCCGTGTTGGTAATGCTGGTTACGCCGGCCGGCAGGGGATCGTTGATCTGGACGGTGAAACTGATTACGCTGATGGTCCCCGACACCACACTGCCCAAGCTCACGCTGATCATGGGGGTCGCACTAATGTACGACCCGGCATCATCGCCGACATAATCGGTCAAGTGGCCGCCATCCAGATAGATGGTGTTGGACACATAGGTCGTATTCGCCGGAACCACATCAGTCACTATTATGCCGGTGCCCATGCTGCTTCCCAGATTCTCCACACGCAGATGGGTGATGTGCAGATATCCGCCGGGCTCCGCCGGGGAGGGATCGGCAGTCATCAGCTTGTCAATGACCAGGTTCACGCCGGCCTTAGCGGGCAGCACCGCTTGGTCGCTGTTATTGCTGTAGTCGGTGTCCGTCTCGTTTAGCCCTACTGTGGCCGTGTTGGTAATGGCCTGGGTTTCCCCAGGTAGGGTGTTGGTTACCTGCACCGTGTAAGTCAGGAAGCCCGATGCGCCCGGCATGATGTCAGGTAGCCCAAAGAGCAACGTATCCGTGGCATCGGTGTAGGTTACAACCAATGGCTGTTGTACTCCCCCAACGACCAACTCTGCTGTGTCACTGATGTAGGTGGTGTTGGCGTCCAGCAGGTCGGTAATCACCACCCCGCTGGCGATGGCGTTCCCCCGGTTCTCACCCTGATAGGTGTAGGTCACCAGACTCCTGGCGCTGACCGGCACCGAATCGGCCGTGGCGCTCTTGAACAGCGTCAGGTTGGGCTGCGCCGTCACCTGGTCGGTGTCCTGGAACTCGTTGTCCGTGATGTCCGCTTCCGGGCTATGGGTGGAAGCGACCACGTAGTTGTCCAGGTTGGTTGTGCCGTTGGGCAGCGAGATGGCCACCCGGACAGACAACTCGAACGTAATGCCAGTCCGGGCTGCCAGGTTCCCCAACGCCCATACGTACGTGTAGGGTGGGGTCACGGTGGGCACGACGCCGGTAGTATCGGTCACATAGGTGGTATAATTGGGCAGCACGTCGGTGATAACCACATTGGTGGCGATGATGCTGCCGATATTGTTGATGGTCACCGTGTAGGTAAGAATATCACCGGGAGATACTGTGGTCTGGCCGTCGGTCTTGCTCACCAGCAGATCAACCGTACCAAGCTGCAAATCCTGGCGGTTGGTGCCCGGCTCCAAAGTAGGGGTTTTGGTGTCCGGCGCGTAATCGGTCGCAGTAGCTGTGACCGTCGCCGGCCCGGTTGCCAGTGGATTGGTGATGGTGCTGGTGAAGGTGTAGACGCCGCCAGCCCCTGTGGTCGTAGTGTAGGTGTGGCTCAGGCTGTCGGTGACCACCACCGTGGCCCCCACGATGGGCACGCCGGTGGCCTGGTCCGTTACGACACCCCACAGGACCGTCAACTCAGGCGTGTTGCTATCTGTGTCGCTGTTATTGCCGGGAACGGGGTCCGTCGTCCCGGACGGCACCGTCACGGTGGTCGTGTTGACCACCGTCGCGACGGCATCCGCCACCAAGGTGCCGGTGATTGTGTAGGTGATGCGGCCCCCAGGAAGGAGGGTCACGGTATCATTGATGTTGTCGGAGCCGCTGGCCGTACACGAGGAACCGGTCGAGGCTGTGCAACTCCAGGACGCCCCGCTCAGCTTAGTCGGCAAGGTGTCAGACACAGTAGCCCCCGACACAACACCGGGCCCCGCGTTGGTGACTACCAGGGTGTAAGTCAACACGCGCCCCGGCTGCGCCGGGGCTGGCTCACTCACTTTGCTAATGCCCAGGTCCGCTACGACCTTGATGGTGGTATCTTCGCTGTCCGTGTTGTTGCCTGGAGTCGGATCGAAGGTGGTGCTAGTCACTGTGGCGGTGTTGGTGATGGTGCCGGTCATCGTGCTTGGCACCGTCACCGTGACGATGAACGAGGGACTGCTGGTAGCCCTCACTGTTCCAAGATTGCAGGTCAGCGTCCCGGCTGGGCTCTGAACACAGCTATCGGTGTCGCCGACGTAGGTCACGCCACTCGGCAGCACATCGGTGACCACCACATTCTGGGCATCCGATGGCCCAGCATTGGACACCACCAGTGTGTAAGTCAGGTTGGTACCAGCCAGCACCGGATCAGATGAGTCGCTCTTGGTGATGGATAAACCCGCACTAGGAGGCACGTCAATGAAAGCGTCGTCATCGGCGGATAGAGTTGTTCCTGCTGACTGCCCGGTGGCGGTGGCAAGATTGCGGTTGGGGTTGGCTGTGTCTGCAGAAGAGGTGGCCTGGGCTCGGAAGCTGATCGTCTGCGATGATCCCTGGTTTATGGTCCAGTTACTGGACCAAGTTAGTGTATAGCCGCTGGTCAGATTACCTGTAATCGAAGTCGGATCCGAGGGACTACCACTGCTCAGAAGGTACTTCCACCCTGGAGGAAGCTTATCTACGAGATTTACATTGGTTGCATTTGCAGCCCCAGAGGGAACGCTGATGACGATGGTAAACTCGGCTTCCCCACCGATGTTGACTTGGGTGGGATTGACGGTCTTGTTCACCTGCAGCGCGACTTCGATCCACTCGATGGGGAGCGGCAGCGTAGTATAGCCCATGTCGAGATAAGGGTCGCCAGTGCCAGCGGTCTTGGGGCTCTCTCCCCAGGCTACTGCCACTGTAGCGGTACTAACGATGTGCATGCCTGTGTTATCTTTATCAGGATCATAGATCTCGATAGACTGCAGCCTGTTTAATCTGTAGGTGGCCTCGAAGATACCATCATTGGGGCCATAATCAACAAAGACGGTCGTATTGTCATTCAGCGCCGTTACGTATACGGGAGAGCCGTTGGCACTGCGATCCCTTGTGCCAGGAGCCCAACTGACATAGTTGTCGGTGCCGAGGAAGTTGGTAGGGATCAAATCATAGCCCCAATCCCAGGTGGCTGAACCCGTATCCCCCGCCGCGATTCCCCAAAAGACATTACTAGATTGCACGTAGGCCCCTGAGTTTCCCGGAATATAGCGACCTGTTCCATCGCGATAGGACTTGATCTTTCCTGCAGGGATCGTGAATGACCCGGAGCCGCTTAGGTCTTCAAAGTTAATCGTGATAGCGAAAGAGTTGGGGTTATAGAGATACAGATTGCTGTAGGCGCTCTTACTAGGCCAACTGGGTGCAGGGGCGTAATACTCTGTTCCCCAATACGCCCGTGGAGTGATCGTGTAGCCGCGCATCTCCCAGCCGCTGGTATCGCGCCGGCCGGTCATGAGCTGTACTTGGACAGGATTGCCTGCGGTAACCGTCGTCCCGGCACCCTTTACCTCATAGATGGCTGTTTGGCCCCGGTTGAGCGTGGTGGTTAGTCCTGCCCCTCCAGGATCAGTGATCTGAACGTTGTTACCGTCCGTGCTGGACATCACCAGGGCGTAGACGTACGTGAAGTCTTTGTAGTTCAATCCGGTCGGTGGTGCTAAGGCCAGGTTTTCACCGACAGGAATAGTGTAGCTTGTCTCCCAAGCCTTGACAGGATAGACCTCCCAGGCATCGGTAAAGACCGTGCCTTGATCCTCGGTCCAGGTGGAGACCACCAGTTGCAACAAGCTACCGGCGACGTAGATCCGATCCCCACCATCGTATTTGGTGCTGGTGCCGCGCGGGACAGGGATGTTGCTGCTTTCGAAGGAGTACACTTGGCCCTTATTGAGATGGACGACCTGGTCACCTGTTGCCCCTGTACTGTAGCCGTTCTCCCAATGGTCATAGTACACCGTGGTGTTGTCTGCGCTGGCGGTGACTCCAACCACATAGTGCATTCCGTTCCCCGCGTTTATCGGTGGTTCAATGGCATTAAAGATCGAGTAGGTTCCGCCACCACCGACGTTTCCAGTTGGAAGCGGGAGGTAGAATTCCTGGAACCCCGCTGGCAAAGCAGACACGTCCGGCGCCATCAAGGTTCCGATGAGGAACAAGAGAAGCAGAAGTGAAATAATCACCCTTGGGGTAGCAGGGCTAATTTTCATCTCTCTCCCTCCTTTTACGGCTTTCTGTGCTTCGGGATTCCTTCGAATCAGTGATCTCCTTTGCATTTTCACCTCTCCTTTGCAGAATTGCTTGTCAGTGGGGGCAGGGTCTAACGGCAAAAACCGTTTCGGATAGATGTAGTCGCGCGAACTTGACAATTCAATTATACCACAAACCCCCCCCCTGTCAAGCGACGAACCAATGTCTTCCCCCAGCGGATGAGCAGCCGCCCTGGTAGAACCGGGAAGCGTGGAGAGGCAAAACGCCGCCCACCTCTCCACGCCAGGGATCAATGCTCCAGCAACTTGGGCAGTGCTTGAGCCTGGGCTACCCCACCTCGTCACCCTGTTACCCCACTGACTTCGCCTATGTCGCCGGCAGCTCAGAAGTACAATAGGCACACCGGGTGGCCTTGCTGGGGATGGTGGACAGGCAGTATGGACACTCCTTCGTGGTCGGCTCGGCCGGCGGCGCTTCCTTCTCCCGCTTCATACGGTTGATGCTGCGGATGAGCAGGAACAGCACAAAGGCGACGATGAGGAAGCTGACGACGGCGTTAATGAACACGCCGTAATTGATGGTCACCGCGCCTGCCGCCTGCGCATCGGCCAGCGATGTGTAAGGCCCAGCTGGGGAACCCGCTTTGAGTAAAATGAAGAGGTTGGCAAAATCCAGGCCACCCAGCAATAACCCGATGGGCGGCATGATGACGTCCTTTACCAGCGAGCTGACGATGGTGCCGAAGGCAGCACCGATGATAATGCCTACGGCCATGTCCACCACGTTGCCCCGCAGGGCGAATTCCTTAAACTCTTTCAGCATGTTTACCTCCCTCTCACACCCGCCGGCCACCCTTGAGCGCGTCTTGCAGTGCTTCAAGCTCATCCCACTTGCCAGCAGCCGCCAGGCTGGCCTGGTCGGGCCAGGTGGTGGGATCTGCCAGTGCGCTAAGGCCAGCCTCCGCGATGATCTCCTTCAGCCGGCTCACGTCGGTTGCCGCCAGTTGCGCAAAGGTCATGATGCCCGCTGCCTGAAGCAAGCTGGAGATCTTGGGGCCAATTCCTTCGATGACCTTGAGATCATCAGGCTTCGGCGCTTCCACCATAAGCGCCGGCCGCCTTGCCACGCCTTCCGGCGTCTCAACGACATGGGATGGGGCTGCTGCCTCAAGCTGGGCGGTCGGGACTGTTGCCTGGGGTTCGGCAGTTGGGACCTCCCTTCTTCTGAAAGATTCAAGTGCAAAAAACTTTCAGGTGGGGCTCACTACGACGAATTCGCTAGGCTCAGGAGGCTCTCTCTCGTTTTCGATAATCTTGCAAAGATTATAACATAGCTTCCTGAAAAGTGCAAGCGTTTTGATACGTTATAAAACGTTACAGAGCAGATTGTACCTGGCTGAGGGTATGTGTAAAGAAAACAAAAGGGTTTCTGGTAGATGGCTTAACCGCCTGCCAGAAGCCCTGCGCACACTTATCTCCTTTGCTCCCTTGCCCCTTCAAATTCCGACAATCTGCGTCTCGGCTTCTGGATACAGGGCATCAATCTCTTCCTGCAAGGCGATGGTTTGTTGAATGGCTGTCACCACGCGGCAATAGGTTTTGATCTCCTCCAGGTTGAGCGGCCGTTCCTGGCGATCCTTGAGCCACTTCGCCAGCACCTGATAGCCGCCGATCTGGTACTCCCACAGCTCCAGCGGGACCGGCTCGAAGTACTGGGTTTTGTTGACGTAAATGCGCTCTTCTTGGGGTTCGTAGCGAAGACCCTGGCTTTGGGTGCGAGCGACGCGGCTGTCGCCTTCGCCCTGGAAGCGAGCCGCTGGCGGGTCGAGTTCTGCTGACCGCAGGAGATGCAGGCTCACCAGACGTTTCCCCAGCGCGGCAAGGGCTTGGAAGAGCTCGAAGTCGGCGGTGAAGGGGATGCGGGGGAAGTCTATCTTGAGGAACTCAGCGTACTTCTCGCGGTAGGTGTCCGCGTAGAGGACGGCGTAGACGTAGTGGAAGATGTCCTCCGGCGTGGGCACTTCCCCGTAGGCAGTCGTCAGCACCGCCACGAGGTTGGGATTGAGGTTCGGTTTCCTCTCGACTGGCTCAAGGTCGCTGAAGAGGTCCTTTTTGGAGGTGTCAGGATAGAGGTAGAGAGGCATTAGATAACCACGTTCGCGTGTTCGGTTAGAAACCATGCAATCGTCGGTGATCTGGTCGCTGACCATCGCATGAGTCCATGACAATTGGGACAGTTGTCGACACGTCATCAGGGCTATATTGTCCCCTACCATCATGTGCCGCATCACTTCCTCGCGGCTTCGCTCGATGGCATCGGGGTGGTAGAAGATCCATCGAGTGTCGAAGAGCCGATAGAGGTAACGGACGATTTTTTGCTCCCACGTCTTGTCCTGCTGCACCTTCTTGCGCTTCTCAGTTAGCGTCCAGCCCTTCTTGTCCTTGAGACCAAAAGCCTTTCGGAGCACCTCGTCCGGCATGCTGGTGTCCCGGAACATCCTGATCCGGCGCTTGAGGGCCTCCCGGTCGAAATCAATGACGAATCGGTCGCGTGAGGTTACGACACCCACGCTGTGGACCGGGAAGATCTCAGTCACCTTGGCGAACTCATTGTACTGTTCCAGCGCCGCCTCGTCGCGGGGCAGGAAGAGGTAGAACTCCGGCTTGGGATGGATCTCCTGCCAGTCCGTGGTCTCCAGGTCGTGGCTCAGGAGCCAGTCGTATTTGTCCTGCCGCAGTCCCCAGAGGTCGGCGTGGTACACCTTCGCCTGGTCACCAACTCCACGCTTGATGAAAAAGGCGATGGCCACTCCTTGCCGGATGTCGAAGACGTTCTCATCCTTGCTTCCATCGGGACAGGTTTCCCGCTTCAGGGAGTTGCCGTGCAGGTCCAGGACGTAGATCTCGTCGAAGGTCTGCATGAGGCTCTGACGCATG
Source organism: uncultured Anaerolineae bacterium (assembly GCA_964446635.1). Lineage (GTDB taxonomy): Bacteria > Chloroflexota > Anaerolineae > VGOG01 > VGOG01 > CAYUPJ01. The sequence goes on along the minus strand of CAYUPJ010000083.1, from coordinate 5,013 downwards.
CCCCGGAAGGTGGGGTTGTCAAGGTAAGAGTGGTTGGTGATCATGCCCACCAGTCCCTGACCCGTCTGCTCGATCTTCCACTGGGCGAAGCGCAGGAACTTGACGTAGTCGTCCTGAAGCCACTTGGGGTTTTTCTCCCCCAGGGGTTTCCCGTCCAACTGCTTGTAGTCTTCGATCAACCCCAGAATCCACTTCCCTCGGTTGGACGAATGACCCGAATAGGGTGGATTGCCCAGGATGACCAGGATGGGGCGTTGCTTCTTAACCTCGCCCGCCCGACGGGATTCCTCGGCCAGCGAGGCCATGCCGGGCAGGTGCGTTTGTTCCAGCTCCTCCATCTCCAGGGTGTTGGTCAGGTAGAACTGAAAGCGCTCGTCGTCGCTCAGGCGGTGTCCCAGCTCCTCCAGGAAGAAGGACATCTTGAGGTGCCCCACGGCGTAGGGGGCCATCATCAGCTCGAAGGCGTAGTAGTTTTTCAGGATGTGCTGGCGGATGAACTCCTCCCGGCCGCCCGTGCCGTATTTGTTCTCGAACTCCCGCACCGCCTCCTGGCAGGCCCGGGCGACGAAGGTCATCGTCCCCGCCGCCGGGTCGAGCAGGGTGACCCCTTCGGAGGCCAGGCCGTCGCCGCGACTGAACTTCTCTTTCAACAGCCGGTGGAGCGAGCGGACGATGTAGGAGACCACCGGCTCAGGGGTGTAGTAGACCCCACGTCGCTCGCGCTCTTGGGGGTCGTACTGGGCCAGAAAGGTCTCGTAGAAGTGGACGATGGGGTCGCTGCCCTTGCCCTCGCGATAGAAGCGGTCGAGGATACCGCCGGCGTCGGCCACGGCCAGCACCTCGGAGATGTCATCCACGATCCACTCGAGCTGCTTGGGGAGATCGCCCAGCGAGATGAACTGAAACACATCCCGCAGGATGCCGATGGTTCGGGGGATGTTGTAAAAGGCCATGCGGCGGTTGAATTGCCTCCCCCTGTCTACGGGGGGATTAGAGGGGGGTACCCGGGTGCGGGCGGCAAAGAGGCCGTAGGTGATGGTTTGGGCGTAGAGGTCGGCGAAGTCCTCCAGGGTGAGGTTGGCCATCAAGTACGTCTGGAAAGCCTGGTAGAACCCCCGCAGGACGCCCTGCTCTTCGCGCAGCTCGTCGGCCACCACGTCGCGGAGAAAGCGGGTGCGTTTGGCCAGCTCGACCGCCAGCGACTCCGCCGTGTAGGACCTCGGCAGGGAGAAGGAGAAGAACTGTTCCAGCAGGTTAAAGAGTTCGTCGCCCTTCTCTACGGGCGGGACAGCGCCCAGTTGGTGGAGAACAAACGGCCTGGCTGCCAGAACGCGATCCACCAGTTGCCCGTCCCGGTAGAGGCGGAACTCGAAGAGGTTGGTGAGGATCAGGTTGGGGAACGTTTGGCGGTAGCGCTTGAGCTGGTCGGTCGTCTCAACGTAGTCCAGGTTTTCCTCGGTCGGCTTCTTGGCCTCGACGTAGCCGATGATGCGGTCCTGGCCGTTCCACACCCGAAAATCCGGGTTGCCGGCCTCGGTCTTCTTGGGGAGGGTGGTGACGTGAACCTCGCTTCTGTCCGTGGATGCGGCAAACTGCTGCAGGAGCGTTTCCAAACAGGAATAGAAGCTCTCCTCCCGCGCGTCCCCTTGGCTGGCGACGTTGGTGATGGCTTTGAAGTAGTCCGTTAGTATGGCTTTGGTTTTCATAGAGTCTTAACTTGGGGTATTACGGCAAACGTTTGAGCTCAGCGGCGGCGTTAGCCGTCCGCTGGAGCGATTGTTAGCTGGCCGAGTCCACGAGGTTCTGAATGGCCCCCTGGTCCGGAACCGGAAGCCACTTGCCTTTCTCTCGCAGGTAGCTGCTATTAGCCTGTTCAAAGAAGCATGGAACATCTTTGACATTCTTGTGTCCATGGATATCCACCAGCTTGAAGACACAAAGCAAGACTAGCCCCGTCCCGTCCCCCCGAGAATCAATATTCCTGTCCAATCGTGCCCAGGATTTGCGTCCCGGAACCTGGCCTGTTCTTTGGAACTGCATGTACCAAGAGTAGGGGATTTCGTGTTCCTCGATTAAGGCAAGGATCGTTTCGTGCCCCGCAAGAGTGCTGGGCAGGAGTTCCAAGGCGGCAATCACGCCCACTATTGGATGGCGCATCTTAACCGCTTTCCGTGTGAGAGGGTGCTTGCCTTCAGCGCTCTTGTCCTCCCTGATCTTTCCGAGGTCGTGAAGGAGAGCGACTGGAGCCAGGAGGTCGGCAACCGCTGACGGATTCAAGTCAGCGTTAACCAAAGCCTCCCGCAGATGCGAAAAATACTCATGTGCCCCCTCGGATGGGTGCAAGAAGCGCAAGTTTCGGAGAACCGCCTCAAGGTGGTCGGCAAGATAGATCCCCGCCGATGGGTCGTAATGCCTATCGGGCATTTCCTGGGCTTCGCGCCACCACTCGGAATTCTTGATTACAGCCTCTACGTTCATGGCATCTCCGATGTGCGCGCATCCTGTCGGCTCCTTCTCCACGTCTGGCCAGCTAACGCCGTAGCACACCGACCACGCCCGAACGACCCGCGAAATGGCGACAACGTCCAACTATGCCAACCGACAATGCCAGAAAGCCGCGACGGTGGCGTGGTCGGCGTGCGCGGGTTTGGCGGCGTTCATCTTTTGTCTGCTGGGTTGTCAGATTTGCTTCGTTGTCATTTCCTGTGTGTCAGATAGTACAATGCTTCCGCATCTCGCTGTTGCTGTCGTCTTTCTTCTTCCAGTCTTTGTTCTCCTTGTTGAATCAAATCAGGACGCACGCTTACTTTTGGTGGCGGGGCACCCTTGCGCCATTCCCAGCGATAACCGCATAGTTTGCAGTAATACTTGTACAAATCGTACGCGCGTTTTTCCGCCTGGCTCTTCTTGGTGCCAGACCAAAACGCGAGGGCAGGCCCTCCTAAGAATGCTAGCAACAATGCTAGCGCAATCAAAATTCCTTGGTTTGTAACAAATCCAATTGTCGTCAGTGCACTTACAATCACCAACAGCCAAGTTACTTGGCTACAACCGATCCAATCAAACTTTTGTCCTGTTTTGGGATCTATACGGATTTTTTCCGCATCCGTTTTGTACCCGCCACAATTCGGGCATTGAACCTGTGACATTTTTCGCCTCCGCGTTTTGAATCAACCCGCTCTCAAAAGCGGGATGTCTGCAAACGCTGTAGCACCACGCAACGGCGGGCGAATTGAAAGCGACTGCTGTTTGCGGACATCCCGCCGTTGTCGTGGTGCGTGTGTTCTGCGTTCGTCCATTTCTAGCTTTTGATTGCTCCAGCTATGCCATTTACGAATGTGCGTTGGAGTACAATGAACAAGATCACGGTCGGTAATAGAGACATGGTCGCTGCGGCGCATAATAGTGTCCAGTCTGTAGCAGTTTCACCTACAAAGCTGTACATTCCTACTGCCACAGTCCGTAGGTCTGGGCGACCTAGTGTAAATACAAGCGGAACAAAGAAACTGTTCCAGTTGTCTATAAATTCAAAAAGCGTAACTGTTCCTATCATTGGTAGAGCGAAAGGCATGGCAATGTGCCAGTACAGAGCGGGAAAACTTGCGCCATCAATGATTGCTGAATCCTCAATCTCTCTTGGGAAGGTGCTGAAGTAGCCAATAAAGAGAAACGTGTTGAAGACCATGCCTGTCGCAGTGTTTACCAAGATTACTGCCCAAAGCGTGTTTAGCAAGTTGAGCCACTTAACTATCTCGAAAACTGGAATAATCGTGTATCCACGAGGCAGGAACATTGTAGCCAGCATAAAACCGATAAGGATGCGCTTACCTAGAAAATCACTCCTTGCCAATGCATAACCAGCCATTGAAGTCAATACAACAACAGATGCAGTTACGATGACTGACACAAAAACTGTGTTTCCAAAATAGACGCTGAACTTGGCGGATTGCCATGCCTCAAAATAGTTGCTCCACCTTGGGTATTCTGGTAATAGATTCAATCCTCTATCAAAGAATTCACTTCTTGTTTTCAGAGAACTTGCTATCATCCATAGGAATGGGTACATGTAAAAAAAACCGAAGACGCCAAGAGTCAGATGCCCAAAGAAACGTGTGACCAATTTACTGTGCATTAAAGATTTCATTTTGGTTATTCGTGTTTTTTTGTCGTACAGTCACGTATCGCGCTACAGTCACCTGTACGATGCTGATAAGCATAACGAGTATTCCCATAAAGAACGCGGCAGCAGAAGCGAATCCCAAATTGGATTCGCTTTCTCCTACGCCAGGGCTAGTGAAAGCATAACGGTAGATGTATGTACCAACCACATCTGTAGCGAAGTAAGGTCCGCCCTTGGTCATAGTTTGTACAGTATCAAACACCCGCAAACTGTGAAGCGTTGTGAGCAAAAGAACAACAATTCCGACTGGACGAACCAATGGAATCGTGATATGCCAAAATAAGGCAAGTGTATCTGCTCCATCTACCTTTGCTGCATCATATAGTTCTTGATTTATCGCTTGCAAACCTGCTAGGAAATAAATCATCGGATAGCCCAGCCCCAGCCATATTCCAACGGCAATCACTATCCACATCGCCGTATGGGGGGTGCCCAACCAATCAATGGGTCTATTGATCAAGCCAATGTTTATCAATATCTGGCTGAATGAATTTCCCCCACTAATGATTAGCAAGGAAATTACAATACCAACAATGGCTGATGACGTGACCAGAGGTGAAAAGAAGATCACCCTGAAAAGCCCTTTTGAGTGGAGTGAGCGGCTATTCAAAATCACAGCTAAAACTAGAGCAATGGTCAACTGAGTTGGTACAAGCACTCCTGCATAAACAAGAGTGTTCTTGAAGGCGTTCCAGAAAAAGGGATCTTGGGCAATACTAATGTAGTGTTTGAAACCAACGAAATCTTGTGGATTACCGATTCCATTCCAATTGTAAAAAGGCAATACCGCAAAAGTTGCTATGAGCTGTCGATAGGCGGGAGCGCTTTCCATC
>CAYUPJ010000082.1:0-17741 GCA_964446635.1 uncultured Anaerolineae bacterium | reverse complement strand
CCCGGAGGCAGCAGGGGATCGAGGGGCAGCCGGTAGCGGCTGGCCACGATGGCGTTGGTCGGCCAGAGGGAGGTGGCATAGCTCCGGGCTATCGGCTCGGTCTGCGAATGGACGGTTGCTCCGCTTTCATCTTTCAGAGACAGACGGCAAGCGTAATCGCGGATGGGGTGCTCAGTGGCGGCCCATTTGGCCTTTACGAACAGGGGTTGCCCCTGTTCTATCTGCGTCCTCGACGGACTCAATTCGACCAACGCCAATTGACCGAACTCCTGGAGCACAGGATAGGTGGCCTTGATCGTAGGCTTCGTCAGGGCCACGGACACTTGCGCCGTGCCAATGGGGGCCAGCGAGGCGACTTGATAGAGGATCACCTCCAGCGAATAATCCTCGCCGGGCGGCGTGCCCTCGGGCAGGGGCAGTAGGTAGCCATCGCTGACTAGCTCTCCCTCTCGCCATAAGCTGGTGGGATACAGGCCGTAGTGGGGTTGGGTGTCCAGGGAAGCCAGCGCCTGGCCCTCCCCATCCCGCAGGCGCAGGGCCAGGCCGTAGTTGGCCGCCACTGGCTTAACGACTCGCCAGGTAAGCCTGGCTTGCAAGGATTCGGGCGTTTTCTGCTCCGTCTCCACCTGGCTCAGGACGATGCCTGACCCGAACCGGGCCAGGGTTGGCTCATCACTCGTTGCCTGGCGCTGGCTGCGAACGCGCAGGGGGCGCAGGTAGGTGGTGCCCAGGGTCTCACTCCTCTCGGTGATGGGCCTTATCTCTCCTTCCTCGTCCCATAACGTAACGCTGATCAGGTAAAGGCCGCGAACGGCTTCCTGGGGGACTTTCAAACGATGGCGAGTCGTCTCAGCCTGTAGGGGAGCGGTGTCTTCGGCCAGGCAGCCACTGGTGTGGAAGAGGTACTCCGCGGGAGAGGTCAGGCACACGGCCGCTTCCAGGTCCTGGCCCTTGGCCTCATCCCAGTGGAGAACCACGACGATGGTCTCCCCAGCTTCCACTTCGTCCGCCGAAAACTCGTAGCCCCTCAACCGTGCCATCCCACCGAAGTTGACCCCTTTTGGATTGTGATGCAGGTAGGGCAGGCGGTCAAAGTCCATGGTCAGATCTAGTGGTCCTTGGTCAGATGGTCGAGTAGTCGGGTGGTCGGCTATATGTTGGTCCGAAGTCTGAAGTCCGAAGTCCGAAGTCTGCAATCCGTTAATGCTTAACAGCAGAATTGCCATCGCGAGGAATTTGAACTTTGAACTTTGAACTTTGAACTTCGAGCTTCGAGCTAAGAGCACGACGATGGCTAAGGCCGCCGCCAGGGACAACCCCTCGGCCAGGGCCCGCAGGGGCGTGCGCTCCAGGCGCAGGACGACCTGGTGCTCTCCGTAGTCGAGATCGAGGCCGATGTAGCCCAGGTTCTCGACAGGTCGCACCTCCCTGGGTTGGCCGTCCACGTAGGCCCGCCAGCCGGGGAAGTAGTAGGTGTGGAAGGCCAGAGACGCCTGGGGTGAGCTCACGTCGAGGGCCCATCCTTCGGCTGCTGGCTTGCGCCAAATCAGCTCGGCCGCCTGAACCTCCCCGCTCATCACCAGCGGCGGCGGCTTCTCACCGCTGCGCAGCAGCACCTCCGAGGTGTAGGGGCGAGGCACCACCCAGCGGGGCAGATACTCGTGGCGGATGGTAGTGCCGATGTTGGCGGTGAAGTATTCGTAGAGCATCAGGCGCTCTACGGTGATGTCCGCCTCGCCGATGGGCAGGTATTCAGGCTTGAGGCCCAGCATGGAAGTCACTAGCAACACTGCCCCCACAGTGCCAGCTAACAAACGCGGCCTGGGCAAACCTAAATAACCGATGACCAGGCTGGCGAGGAAGGCTTGCACCGAGAGAAAGCGCCAGGGAAACTGCACGAAGGGCAACAGGGGTACGTTGTCCCACAGGGGGCGTGAGAGCGGTGTGATGAGGAAAGTGGTCAGGGCCAGGCCAGCGATGAGGAAGGCGCTCTGGGCCTCAGGGCGGCGTTGCCTGACCCACCAGGCGACAATCGCTGCCACACCCAGAAGTGCGAGCACCGCTTGGGCCAGGCCCACCGCAAAAGGTGTCCGTCCCGCTTCGATGGCATAGTCGAAAAGAGGCGAGGACTGCACCAGATTCAGGCCGCGAAAGTGGTTGCTGTAGTTCAAGTAGCCGGTGGTCTGATGCTCCAATTGGGCGTACTTCCCCTCCAGCAAGGCCGGGAGCCAGTACCAGGCGCTGATGGCCAGACCCAGGCCGAGGCCGCTGATGGCATATAACAGGTAGCTGATGGCCGCTCTCCTGTTGCCTGTGGACAATAAGCCATGAACGACAAGCCATAGGCCAACAAAGGGGCTGAAGATGAGGGCCGAGACGTTGTGGGTCAGCATCAGCCCGCCGTAGGCAAGGGTGACCAGGGCGATGTCCTGAGCCTGTCGAAGGGCGATGTTGCTAACAGAAAGCGAGTCCCGCAGACGCAGCAGCGCCCAGAAGATGAGGGGATAGAAGGCGAAGGCATAGAACTCCGATAGGGCGTCGCCCCGCACGTAGACGTTGACCAGGTGGTAGGGAGCGTAGGTGTAGGCCAGGGCGGCCAGTATGGCACTGGGCTCATGCTTGAACAGTCGTTTAGCCAAAAGATACATCGAGGCGGCGGCAGCCACGAAACCCAGTAACTGAGTCAGTTTGATGGACCAGATGAAGCCGAAGCCCGCCAGCTTGAACAGGGCAGCGACGTAGTAGGGTAGGGAGGCGTAGAAGTTGAAAAAGGGGTAACCTAAGCCGTAGGCAGCGTCGGGCATCCAGCGGGCGGGGAAGACGCCAGCGCGCAAGTTGGCCATCAGTTGGTGGAGGCGCATCAGTAGAAAGGGACTGTCGCCTCCCCCTCGTGTGTTGATGGGGCCGTCCCCTGCCAGCAGCGGCAGGCAGGCGATGAGGCTCAGGGATAGGGCAAGGAGTAATCCTATAACTTTCTTCATTATTGCTCTCCGGCGGCTCCGCATTGCCATCGTACTGATTATGTGCTATAATCTAAACACCCCTTAGGAAGTGAGGTAAATTATGCCAAACATCAGCCTGGACGAAGAAGGTATCCCCATCCCTCTAAAGTTGCTGGACGACGCAGGCGACGAGGGGCTGGTCGTGCTCCCCATGACCAAAGGCGCGTACTTCGTCATTCGTGCCGAGGTCTTCGCCACCTATCCCCGCCAGAGACTCGCCTCCATCCGTCAAGCGATCAAAGCGCTCCAGGAAGCCGCGAAACCGGAAGACATCGAGGTCTTGTGCGTTCCCCGCAAGTGGCGTGGCCTGGACGAATTGACAAAGCAGGGATTTGCCGTCTCGGACGGTTCCGCCTACCGGCTTCAAGAGCAAGTACTTCCCGGTGTGACCCTGGATTTGGTACGCCAGGGACTCGCCTCGATGAAGGGCACGCTCGCGCAGGAGGTCATCGAAGAGCGAGGTGAGAGCTGATGGCTTTCTTCCTCTTCGACACCAGCGCTTTGGTGAAGAGATATCACGTCGAGGTGGGTTCCGACAAGGTAGATGAGATTTTCGATGACCCCGATAACGTCCTCATCATCTCGGAGTTGGCCATCGTGGAAGTGACCTCGGCGCTTCAGCGCAAACGGAATCAAGGCGAGATCACTCAACTATCCCTGATTTCTATCTCCTCAGTTAAGACGACGCGGTTATCGCGAATAGGAAGACCGGCCGCATCAACAGCGGGCAGGCGCTCCGCGGTCTCAGGGTCGTAGACGCCTACCGCCAGCAGGTAGCGGCCTGGCGGCACATCGGCCAGGGAAAGGACGATGGGATCGCTCACCACTTCCCCCTCCGCCCAACGAGAAGTTGGATAGTGACTCTCCTGCGGCATGGCATCATGCTGGGTCACGATGGTCTCGGTAGCGAGATCGAAGAGGTGAACAAAAACCTTGTAGTCCGCTTCCATTGGCCGGAGAGCTTGCCAATAAAGCTCCAGGCGTAACTCTTCGCCCTCGCGAGCCAAATCGTAGCCCAGGAGCAGCACTTCCCCACCGAAAGTCACCCCTAGCTCTCTCTCCATTTCTGGCACGGTGAACTGGCGTTCCGGCGCTATCACCTCGATGGTCCCCACCTCAAACTCCCCTAACTCTTCCCCCGTCAGGGCATCGCTGGGAGCCAGTACCAGGTGATAGCGGCCAGGAGGCAGGTCCTGACTGAGGCGCAGGCGGTAGTGAGCCAGGACCAGAGCATTCATCGGCCAGCGGGAGGTGGGATAGGAGCTAGCGATAGGCTCTTGCCACTGCTGAGCTACCTCTCCCCGCTCATCTTTCAACTTCAATAGGCAGTTATAATCCTGTCCTAACGGAGCCACAGCAGCCCATTTCACTGTCAACAAGAGCTCCTCGCCCTGCTCCAGACGGGCGCGTTCCACCTGGGCCTCAGCGATGGCCAACCCCTGGGGGAAGCGATGCGTGATGCCCCCCCCCTCCCCCCCCAACGCGGTGTCCTGAGCTTGTCGAAGGGTTGGGGGGGCTGGGGGGAGCGTCTTCACCGTCGGGTGCGTCAAGGTTACTTTCTCCACCTGGGCCGTGCCGAGAGGCTGCAAAGTCCGCACATCGTAGAGGATCACTTCGAGGGAATAGTCTGAGCCGGGCGGCGTGCCTTCTGGGAGAGGAAGCCAGCGGTGATCGTAGACCAGTTCCCCCGGCCGCCAAAGACTGGTGGGATAGAAACCGTAAAGGGGTTGGGCATCGAGGGAGGCCACAGTGTAGCCTTCGGCGTCCTTGAGACGGAGGGAGGTGCCGTAGTTCGCCAGAACCTGCTCAGCCGCTTGCCAAACCAGATCAGCTCTCAGGAGCTGAGGGCTCTCTTGTTCCGCCTCTGCCAGAACAAGGAACAACGGACTAGGGGATTTAACGGACTCTTCTCCCTTGCTCCCTTGCTCCTCTGCTCCTCTGCTCCTCTGCTCTTCTGCTCCCTCGCTCCGAAGGCGGACAGGGCTCAGACAGAGGATGTCCAACGGCTCCCCCCCTTCGCTGAGAGCCGCGGTCTCCCCTTTAGCATCCCTCAAACCGACGCTGACGAAGTAGATCCCCCGCACGCTCTCTACAGGAATCTCCAGGCGGTGAACGGTCGTCGCTTCCAATGGAGCTTCATCCTCGGTGATGGCGTAAGGCACCTGGAAAAGATGCGCTGCTGGCAAAACCAGTCGGACAACGGCCTCAGTGGATTTGCTGATTTGTGGTTTGTTGGTTTGCGTCCAGTACAGGGTCACGATGATTGTCTCTCCAGCTTTCACGTCCTCTGCCGAAAGCTCATATCCTCGCAAGCGCACCCCGTTCTCGAAGGGGATTCCCTGCGGGTTGTGGTGGGGATAGGGCACCCGCTTGAATCCTAAGGTCAAGTCGGAGACGTCGCTCTCCTGGACCGTCTTTGGCAAAAGATGCGGCAAGAGGACGAGGAACAGGGCCAGGGGTACAGCCCATTTCAAAAAACCTGTTATGCCCAGGCGTCGGCGTAACCGTTCAAGGGGGCTACCAACTACGAGAACAAGAGCCAGCAAAGACAGCCCTTCAGCAAAAGCACGTAGTGGAGTGCGCTCCAGACGTAAAAGAACTTGGTGGGAGCCCTGGGACACGGCCAGGCCGATGTAGCCCAGCCCCTCAACCGGGTTTGTCTCCACTGGCTGCCCGTCCACGTAGCCCTGCCAGCCAGGAAAGTAGTAAGTGTGGAAGGCCAGCAAGGTTCGAGGGGAGGAAGTTTCCACCTGCCAGCGCTCCTCCGTGGGCTTCTGAGCCAGCAGCTTCGCCTCCAACCCCACCCCTTCCCTCCCCGTCGACGGGGAGGGCGAGGGAGGGGATACCGCCAAAGGGGGCGGCTTTTGGCCGTCGTTGAGCAGGACCGCCGAGGTGAAGGGACCGGGCTCAACCCAGCGAGGCTGGTATTCGTTGCGGCTGGTGGTGCCCACATAGGCGGTGAAGTACTCGTATAAGGCTACCTGGTCTCTGGTGACTTCGTCTATGACCAGGTACTCCACCGGCAAATCGAGCATCGCCGTAGTCAGCAGAGTCAGACCTAAAACCCCAGCGATGATGTAGCGGTGGGTAGTCTTGCCCGGCCAGCGGGCCAAATGGCCGATGATCAGGCTCACGGGAAGGGCCTGCACCGCCAGGAGTCGCCAGGGAAACTGTACGAAGGGCAACAGGGGCACTACGTCCCAGATAGGGCGGGAGAGGGGGGTGATGAGAAAGGTGGCGCTAGCCAGCATCAACAGCAAGAAAGCACTATTTCGTTCCAGGTTGCGCCGCCTGATCCACCAGACGAGGATGCTGGCCGTTCCTACCAGGGCGAGGATAGCCTGTACTGCTCCCATGGCGTAGGGCGATGCCTCTCGGCGATAGTCGAAGAGGATTCTCCACTGGATTAGATCGGCGCCGCGAAAGTGGCCACTGTAGTTGAGATAGCCGCTGGTCATGCGTTCCAGGTGTACCCACTTTCCCTCCAACAGGGCTGGCAGCCAGAACCAGGCGCTCAGGGCCAGACCCAGGATGATGCCGGCCAGACCAGCCAACAGGAAGTCAATGGCTGCTCGTACGTCTTTTCTGTTGCCTGCCCTGAGCCTGGCCGAAGGGATTGGATATTGGATACTTGTACTGAGCCCAGTCGAAGTATTGGATATTGGAGGCCTGCCCTGAGCCTGGCCGAAGGGTTGGAAGATCGGCCGGGAAATCCGAAATCCAGACGGTGCCGCCAGAAAAAAGGCGTAGAGGATGACGAAGGGGCTGAAGACCAGGGCGGAGATGTTGTGGCTTAGGATGAGTCCTCCATAGGCCAGGGCCAGGAGAGCTGTGTTGGTGGGGGAGGGCTTTTGACGTAGCCGCCAGAGCACTAAGAGAATCAGGGGATAGAAGGCGAAGGCGTAGAACTCCGATAGCGCATCGCCACGCACGTAGACCTGGATGAGGTGAAAGGGGGTGTAAGTGTAAACCAGAGCGGTCAAGAGAGCGGCGGCCTTTGAGTTCCAGAGGTTCTTGGCTAACAGGTAGGAGAAGACCGTGGCGGCGACAAAGCCCAGCATCTGGGTCAGCTTGAGGGACCAGATGTAGCTGAAGCCCAGCAGGTTGAGAAGGCCAGCGACGTAGTAGGGCAGGGAGGCATAGAAGTTGAAGAAGGGGTAGCCCAGCCCGTAGGCGCCGTCGGGCATCCAGCGAGCCGGAAAAATGCCGTTCCGGAGGTTGACGACCAACTGGTTCAGGCGCATTAGCAGGAAGGCGCTATCGCCGGTGTTCACCACCCCAGGCTCTGACAGGATAGGCAGGTAAGCAAAAAGGCCCAAGAAGATCGGGGCCAACCAAAAGGGCAGTCGCCGAAGGATCGTCTTGGGCCAAGGGTTGATCTTCATCTTTGTTCCCGGTTTATCTTCTCCTCAGGATATTGAACACAATGGCTATCGCTGCCGCGAGGATGATGATGATGATGCCACTCACCTTATACAGATTCGCACTCAGTGTGGACATCAAAGGCTGTGGGGTGGGAGGTGGTGTGGGAACTGGTGTAGCCGTGGGTACTGGCGTAGCCGTCGGTACGGGGGTGGGTTGCAGGTTGTCGCCGAAATCTATCTGGATGGTGGCGCCTCCAGCGACGACCAACCCCCAATCGTCGCGTGTGGTAGAGTCGTAGTCAGGCGGGTTTTCCTCCGCGAGGAAGTAGTTGCCTGGCATCAAGTCCAAGAAACAGTAAGGCTCATTGATGCCGTCGGTAATGTAAGTGCCGACCGTCTGTCGGGCGTCGGAGAGGGTGAACATGGCCCCCGGCAAGGTCTCCTCATCCGGGTCACGCATCTTGTTGCCGTTGCGGTCATGATAAGCCAGTACGCAGATAGCCCCTCTGGCTGGCGTTGGGGTGGGTGTGGTAGTTGGCGTGGCAGTTGGGGTGGGGGTGTACGTTGACGTGGGAGTGTCCGTTGGCGTTGAGGTGATCGTCGGTGTCGGGGTAGGGGTATCGGTTGGCGGTGGGGTAGGTGTGTCGGTCGGCAATGGAGTGTATGTTGGCACTGGTGTATTGGTTGGTCTTGGCGTGTTCGTTGGCGGCGGTGTGGGAGCGACGGCAGTCAAGGCAGCATCGTCCCAGTAGGAGTCGTTGAACTCCACCCGGAATTCTGGTGCGCCCTTGGTGAAGACGGTGACTCTATCGGCCTGGGCCACGGTGGAAACGCTGAGTTGAGCCCACTGATTGCACGGCATGGCGGAACCTGACCAGACGATGTTGCCCGAAGTCCCATCGTTGCCACCATAGGGGTCAATGCCTGCCAAAACCGCGTAGTTGCCAAAACCTGCGCATTGACCTGGGTCCGGTTCTGTGCTGCTCCAGACCTGGACCCAAATAGAGAACGTGACCTTGCTGCCTTTAGTCACTGCCACCTGTTGATAGATGCCACCGATGTGGGTGGAGTAGGTGTTGAAGTATTTCTGGGAGAAGCGGCCCGAGTGAACACGCCGCATGGTGAAGATCAAAGCGTCCTCCCCCTTATATTCGGGCCTCCTGAGGTAGCCCTGGCCTGTTTGATCTGGGGAACCCTGGACCCACCATGCTTCCCACCCGTTGGCCACGGTGATCTCGCCAGCTCCTCGCTCGCTGAAGCCTTCCTCGAAGCCAGAGTTCTTCAACAGGTTTTGCTGCTGAACGGGTGCAGCAGCCAGCACCTCCAGGGGCACAAGGGCCAATAGAGTTACTATCAAGATTGTTATAAGGCGATGGAATCGCATTAGCTTTCCTCCTGTTGTGATGTGGAATGTGGGATGTGGAATTCCCGGTCACGAATCGTGACTACCAGGCTGTCATTGCGAACCGAAGCCCTGAGCGCAGCGAAGGGGCAGCGAAGCAATCCCCAAGCCGCAAGGAGGAGATTACTTCGTCGCAAAAAACGCTCCTACTCAGAAACTTCTCTCTGTCATTGCGAGCCGAAGGCGAAGCAATCTCCTACGCCCGCATAGGGGATTGCTTCGGGCGCACACACCGCGCCCTCGCAATGACAGGATGGACGGTAGTTTCTGCCCCCTACGGATGGCGCGATGCGCCATGGAAGACTCACAATGACACCGGCTGAGCAGTTATTATGAATCCTACATCCCGCTAAGGATCAAATGATCGTTTACTAGCTTACCGTTTTTGTCAAGGATCTGTAGTCGGTGCAAGGTCTCCCATTGATACAGACCAACTATTAGCTTATGCTTGCCCGGATCGTACGGCTCAGGCAAAGCTAAGGTGTGTTCGTCGCTGACGATGTCTCCCACGCGCCACAGGCTGGTGGGATAATAGCCTCCAGCGGGAGGTGAATCATCTTGGGTGAGGATGACATCATCTCGCGTGAGGTGAACGAAGACAGTATAATCCGTCTCGATCTCCGCCTCGGCACGCCAGAGGAGGCTCAGCCGCAGTTCCTGGGGCGAGACAACGGCCAGCCGATGGCCAACCAAAGTCAAACCCTTCTCGAAGCGCGCCTCTGACTCTCCGGAAGGGATAGCCGTTGGAGTGGCCGTGAAGGTAACGTACAGTAGACGGGCCTCTTTTTCCAGGTCCCCGCGCTCCAATGATCCCTCTTGGACGGCGATGATCGAGCCGACGGACAAAAGGGACAGGTACTGCTGATAATCCTCGTAAGGCCAGAGGATGAGCATCACCTCGGTTTCGGTACGCCTTCGGCTACTCAACCCAAGGGCCGAAGGAGTTGGGACAAGTTTAGCACTTTCTGCCAAGATAGTCAAATTTGGCGAAGGCGGCACCAGGAAGCGCACCGAGGCCCAGTCTCGCCAGAGGCGGTCAGCGATGTAGAGATGGCGTCCAGGCGACGGGGGATTCTGTCTGGCCCGCAGTCCTGTGCCATCCCATCCAGTGCCCAAGAACTGATCGGCCTGGATTGCCAGGTCCACCGCTGCCGTTTCAAAATTGTATCTCAGGTACTGACTGGCAGCGTGATCCCCAAAATAGTCAACAACCGTATCACCAAGGCCGAAGAGCAGAGCCAGTGCCACTACGCCAACGGCAACCAGGGAGGTGGTCTTTTTCTCTAGAAAGCGCCACAGAGAATCCAGCCCTATGGCGGGCACGATAAAGAGCACAGGCAGAATGCCCACGCTTCGCAGGAAGTGGGGCGCGCCCTCAGCCAGTATGGTGGGCAAGATCATGACCACCAGCCAGATGAGGACCAAGGCGTACTCGGCGCTGTGGCGGAAGTGCCTGAGGCCCAGGATCAACCCCAGCAGGAAGAAGGCACTCAGAACCGGATCGAAGACGGGGCGCAGAGGCACGTTGTGGCGGGGGATGAAATCGCCCCGGTTGGTGAACATCAGCAGCGTCTGGCCCACGTGCCGAAGGAGCGTCCCCCAGAAATCGCCTTCGTTCATCGCGGGATTGAATATGGAAACCTGCCCCACCCGGCCCAGGAAAGCACCCCCGTGCGTGGCCACGTAGACCATCAGCGGGGCCGAAACCACCAGGGCAGCCAGTGCAAAGATCAAAGCACTATGCGTCAGAGCTTTCCAGGACTGCTTCGCATGACCTTTGAAGACCAGATACAGGCCGAAGGCGGCCAGGGCCACGATGGTGAATCGTGCCGCCAGGTAGGTATAGAAGGTTAGCCCGTAGAGCAACCCTCCTGCCAGGAAATGGCGTTGGTGGCCGTCCTTGAGGCCGAGCCACAGTTGCCAGAGAGTTAAGGCCACCAGGAGAGGCATAGCCACGGCGCGGAAGCCAATGCGGCTCAGGTTGACATGCCACAGGGTCAGCCCCGTGATAGCGGCGGCCAGCAACCCGATGCGCCGGTTGAACATGGCCTTGGCCATGAGATAAGTGGCGGGAATTGTCAAGGTGCCCAGCAAGGCAGCCACGATCCGTATCGCCCCTGGGCTGCGGCCCAGGGCAGCCACGGACAGGGCTACCAGGTAAATAAACAGCGGTTCGCGGCCGTTGTTGGCCTCAAAGAAAACCGGCCTTATGCCTTCTAAAACGCCAATGGCATCCAGGCCGTTGAAAGCTTCATCGTGATAGAGGCCGGGCGGTATGTTTCCGAGAGCCCAGAAGCGCAGCGCTATTGCCACGGCTATCACCGCTAGCAAAGGCACCCATTTCCAACTTCCAACCCTTCGACTAGGCCTGTCCTGAGCATAGTCGAAGGGCTCAGGGCAAGCTTCCAACCCTTCGACTAGGCTCAGGGCAGGCTTCCAACTGGTCTCTTCAAGCTCTGCCAACCCTTCTCCCGATTCCCTCACAAGCGTAGATTATAGCATAAGGCAAAAAAATGTCAATCAGGCGTACTCGCCTCTTTTCAAGGGTTGCGCAGAACTGCCCGATGTGGTAGAATATGGTTGTCAATGGCATGGGACATCTACCGGCTGAAAGCAGGTGGATAATTGCCCTTGGAGCCAATTGTGAGGATTATATGAATTGGCGGACGACACAAGCTTGTGGAGGTTGAAATGGCAAATCAAATGATGAGTCAGCAGCGTGCCGTTACGACAACGGAAATGCGCCGTAACCTGAATGCTGTGATTCGCCAAATTCGCGAGCGAGGGGAACACGCCATCATTCAAAGGAGTGGTTCGCCTATCGCTGTTGTTCTCCCCATGGCAGAGTACGAGCAACTACTACGGTACAAACGGCTAGCCATGTTCGACGGCTTCACACGCGAATTTGGCGAAGAGGTAGAACGACGCGGCTTGAGTAATGACGAACTTATGGCGGAACTTGAAGAAACCAAATCTACGTGAGATCATGGGCTGGAGGAGCGAACAGTTAGAGGTGATCCGTCACAGGAGATGGAGCGACATCAAGGAAGCAGAGGAAAAGCGGGAGTGAAGAACAGACAGTACGTGCATGAACCGCGAACTGCAGCGTTAGCCGAAACCAGCCGTGAAGAGATCAATGGAGGTCAAAGATGAAAGAGCAATTGACTAATGAGTTGCTTGCGTTTGAAGCCGATCACGTGTGGGTCAACGAAAATCTGGGGGCTCTTTTAGAGCAATATACCGACCAGTGGATCGGGGTCGAGAATGGTCAGGTGATTGCCAGCGCCCCGGATTTGACAGGCCTACTGTCTAACTTGCTAGACCCGGCTCACACATGTGTTGAGTTTATTACCCGTGAGCCCCTGGAGATGGTGCTGTGATCATTCGAGGCCGCTTTATCGGTGACGCGCCATATTTTGCCGTTCATCTGCATTCTGCACACTTTAGAGGACTGGTTTGGTTTTTGGCCGATACGGGAGCGTCCCGTATAACCCTCCTGGACCGTGATGTAAGGCTTTTGGACATTCCGGCCAAGTCACTGGAGCCTGCCTTGTTGCCCGTCATTGGCATTGGAGGCAGTGTGCGTTCATTCCTGGTGCGAGGCGTTGAGATCACCCTGGCGTCGGACGAGGGCGATGTCTTACTGCGGCAAGACCTGTGGGTAGTACAACACGATTTGGGACAGTTACCCCCAGAAGAGGTCTCGCGCATTCTCAGGCTTCCTTCTGTGTTGGGACGCGATTTGATCAACCGGTATCACTTCACATGTGACTATCAGGCTGGGATCGTGCAGTTGGAGTGCTGATAAAGGGGCTGGCAGGAATTAGCGGTGTGAACAGGTGCTGACCGAAGCTCGAGGTACCATGGAGAAGTCAGACGATATTAGAGAGCGCACGTTGGAAGAGGTGCTGTGGGAGGTTGTCAGGCAGCAAGAGGTTCTGACTGTGCACCTGGCCGAACGCGAAGCAGTCACCATCAAGTCCTTGCTGCGCCTCAAGCCGCTGCCTGTGCTCGAAGGGTTTGCCCCTGAAGGCTGGAAAGATGCCATCTACGAGTTCGACTGATCTCACCTTATTTGACGCAGGCATGTTCACCCCAAAACCGATGCTCCTATGAATCCGCGTCAAAAAAGCTGTGGCCATTAGACCACAGCCTGCACCTACATTAACACGTGATTGTGGATTGCTGCTACCGCCAACAAGATCATGAGCTGACTATTGCGGGCTTACCCAACGCCGTGCTATTTCCGCCGTTGGCTCAGCCACATCCCCCCCGCCAGTGCCAGCGCGCCGACCGGCAGCAGGGTGGCGCTGCACGTCTCCTCCAGCCAGCGCAGGAAGGCCTCCCACAATGCCTGGCTTTGCTCCTAGATGATTCGGGCCAGTTCGCGCTGGAGCTGAGCGAGCAGTTCCTGCACGAAGCGCTCGAACTCTTTTTCCCCCCGCCGTTTGGCTTCCTCCCACTTTTGTTTCGCCTCCTCGATCAGGCGGTCCAGTTCCACCTTCCACTCCCTGGCTTCCTCCGGCAGCACGCCTACTCACTTACATGGTTTCCGCCGGAAAGCCCTTTGCTTTTTATCTATCGTGGGATATAATGTACTTGGCTGGGTTGTTAAGCTTTTCTTCGTTGAGGAGGCAGCGATTTGCGCGTGCTGATGGTTTCCAAGGCCTGTATCGTCGGGGCTTATCAGAAGAAACTAGAAGAGATTGCCAGGTTTCCCGACGTGGAGCTAACCGTCGTCGTGCCGCCTTACTGGCGCGACGAGCGGGGGGTGATGCGACTGGAGCGGGAGCACACTCAGGGATATGAGCTGGTGGTGGAGAAGATGGCTCTCAATGGCCACTTCCACCTGCACTTCTACCCAGGCCTGGCTAAGCATTTCAGGAGGATAAGGCCCCACGTTGTCCATATTGACGAGGAACCCTACAATCTGGCTACCTGGCAGGCTATGCGCCTGGCCAAAATCCATGGGGCCAAAGCCGCCTTCTTCACCTGGCAAAACATCCATCGCCGCTATCCGCCTCCCTTCAGCCTCATCGAGAGCTATAACTTGCGCAACGCTGATTATGCTATCGCCGGGAACTCCGAGGCAGTGAGGGTGCTGAGAGCGAAAGGGTACCGAGGGCCTGTGAGGGTGATTCCGCAGTTTGGGGTGGATCCTGAGATGTATCACGTTTCACGTTTCACGTTTCACGTTTCACGTTCTGAGGTTGAGAGCCTGCAACCGTTCGTGATTGGGTATGTGGGGAGGTTGGTGGAGGAGAAGGGGGTTCACGCTCTGCTGCGAGCGGTGGCTGGTTTGAGTGGTGAGTGGCAGTTACGCATTCTGGGGAGCGGGCCGCAGAGAGTCCACCTGGAAAGGCTGGCCGCGGAGTTGGGCATCGCTGAACGGGTGAGGTTTGAAGATTCCATCCCTTCCACCCAGATGCCTGGCTATTACCACCAACTGGACGCCCTGGTCCTGCCCTCCCTGACCAGGCCCAATTGGAAGGAGCAGTTCGGGCGGGTGTTGGTCGAGGCTATGGCCTGTGGGGTGCCGGTGGTGGGCTCGGACTCGGGGGAGATTCCCAACGTCATCGGCGAGGCGGGCCTGGTGTTCGCCGAGGGCGACGAGCAGGCTCTGCGGGTCAGGCTGTCCCAACTGATGACCGATCCGGCTTTGCGCAAGGAACTGGCTAACAGAGGCCGCGAACGAGTGCTGGCCCACTACACCCAGGCCCAGGTTGCAGCGAAGACGTACCAGGTGTACTGTGAGTTGTTGGGCACAGCGTAGATGATCCATAGCGCATCCTGCGCCGCAACCAAACTGCCGTAAGCGTCATTGCGAGGAGCGGAGCGACGAAGCAATCTCCACCGTGGGTAGGGGATTGCTTCGCTCCCCTCGGTCGCTCGCAATGACATGGTCCTCGCAACATTCTCGCGAACAACGCAAATCCCGCGGGGGCCAATTTACAACGCTGACCTGTATGATTCCTCGTGAGTGAATGCGACCACTTGCTCCTGCTGATTAATGATGCTATAATAGGGCTGAAATACTGATATTCTGCAGCTTCATCTGTTCCGTGGAGGCGTCTTATGGAAGTCAACACTATCCAAATCCGGCAACGGGGGGTGATCACCCTGCCCGCCAAACTACGCCAGCGGCACGGCCTGGAACCTGGGGATACCCTGACCCTCATTGACCTGGATGGCGCCTTTTTCGTGGCCCCCAAGGTGTCCCTGGTGCCCAAGTTGGCGGCAGAGATCGAACGTTTACGGCATGAGGCCGGGCTCAGCATAGAAGATCTGCTGGAGGGTTTGGATGAGCAACGACGACGCTACTACCGAGAGAAGTAATGTCCACAGAAAACCATCTGCCACCTGCCATAAGCCATCTGCCATAAGCCATATGCCATCTGCTATAAGCAATAAGCCAATGCACATCGGCCTGAACGCCCATCTGCTGTCCCTGACGGAGACCTATCGGGGCGCGGGCATCAACTGGTACATACGCAACTTGCTCACTTATCTGCCCCGCGTTGACCACGATAACCGCTATACGGCTTTCCTCGGCGACAGGCGGTTCACCAGTTCGGAACTGAAGTTGAGGGTTTCGCGTCTGCCTACCTCCAGGCCCGTGGTCAGAATTTTCTGGGAACAGGTGGTTCAACCCTTCGCTCTGCAAAAAGAGGGGGTGGACTTGCTGCACGCCCTGGCCTTCGTCACGCCTTTGTTCTCGCCCTGTCTGTCGGTGGTTACCATCTATGATCTCAGTTTTCGCCTTTACCCTGAGAGTTTCAAGCACTCTAAACGTTTCTATCTTGACCTCTTCACCCGCCTCTCGGCGAGGAGGGCCAGGCGCATCGTCGTAATATCGGAGAGCACCAAACGGGATGTGGTCCGTCTGCTGGGAGTTCCACCTGAGAAGGTAGAGGTGGTTTATTGCGGAATAGACGAGACCTTTCGTCCCCTGGCCGAAGATCAGGTGGCCACTTTCCGGACGCGGCGGGGCCTGCCAGAACGCTTCATCCTCTTCGTGGGCACTATTGAGCCGCGCAAGAATGTGACCAGGCTCATCGAAGCCTTTGCAGCTCTGCGACCTTGCGACCCTGCGACTTTGAAGCTCGTCATCGGTGGGGCTAAGGGTTGGTTTTACCGGGACGTTTTCGCCCGCGTGGAGGAACTCGGTCTGGAGGGCGAGGTGATGTTTCCCGGCTACATCCATGCCAGCGAGCTACCCCTCTGGTACAACGCGGCAGAGCTCTTCGTTTACCCTTCCCTCTACGAGGGCTTCGGGCTGCCTCCGCTGGAAGCAATGGCCTGTGGGACGCCGGTGATCGCAGCCAACACGTCATCGCTGCCGGAAGTGGTGGGCCAGGCGGGGCTGACCGTGGATCCATTAGATGTGGAGGGACTGGCCGAGGCTATGAGGCTGGTTCTGGGTGACGAGACTCTCCGTCAGGAAATGAGGGAGCGAGGCTTGCAAAGGGCCCGGGGTTTTTCGTGGACAAAAACCGCTCAGGAGACGGTGCAGGTCTACCGGCGAGCGATGGAGGGCGAAGATGTTTGAGCGATACCGGCGATGGGTCTCCTTGATAATGGCCTTGACGGACATAGTACTCATTAACCTGGCCTTCGCCGCTGCTTACTGGGTGCGCTACGACCTGCAGTGGTTTCGCGCCGTGGACCCTGCCTACGATGCTTCCTTCCGGGATTACAGCCCTTTCGCTTTGGGGTTGACGATTCTGTTGATGATCGCCTACAGGCTGGGGGGAGTTTACCATCAGCCTCGCGGCGCTTCCTGGCTCGATGAGGCCTACGCTCTGGTCGGTGGCACGACCACAGGCATCGTTATCATAATGGCCATGACCTTCTGGTTTCGCCCCCTGGTCTATTCCCGCCTGATGTTCATCTGGGCGGGGGTGACAATCGTCACCTTGCTCTCCCTCAGCCGCCTGATCAAGCGCTGGGTCTGGGGGAGTCTGATGCGGCGAGGCGTCGGTGCGGACAGGGTGCTCATAGTCGGAGCTGGCGAAGTGGGCCGCAGGCTGATGCGCAACATCGTGGCTCATCCTGAGTTGGGCTACCGAGTGATTGGCTTCGTGGACGATGACCCTGAGAAAAGTAGGACAGACATTGGCCGCTTCAAGGCCCTGGGTGGGATTGACAACCTGCCCCGCGTCGCACAGGAGGAAGCCATTGATGAGGTCATCATCACCCTGCCCTGGGTGTATCATCGTAAGATTCTAGGCATCATGCGGCAGTGTGAGCGAGAGCAGGTCCGGGCTCGCATCGTGCCCGACCTGTTTCAGTTGGCCTTCAGCCGGGTGGACATCGAGAACCTGGGCGGCATCCCCATCATTGGGGTTAAGGAGATTTCTATCACCGGGTGGAACCTGGCCTTCAAGCGGGCTGGCGACATCGTCATCTCTTTGGCAGGGTTGATTTTGCTCTTTCCCCTGATGCTTCTCATCTCCATAGCCATTGAACTGGATTCGCCAGGCCCTGTCCTTTTCAAACAAATTCGGGTGGGCAAAGGGGGACGCAGGTTTGTGTTCTACAAGTTTCGCTCCATGCGCCAGGGAGCGGAGGAGGAGCGCCCTCAACTGGCAGACCTGGACGAAGCCGTGGGGCCCATTTTCAAGATCCGTCGCGACCCGCGCTGTACTCGAGTAGGCAGGTTCCTGCGTCGCACCAGCCTGGATGAGTTGCCCCAGCTCTACAACGTCTTGCGAGGGGAGATGAGCCTGGTTGGCCCCCGCCCGGCTATCCCTTCGGAGGTGGAGCTATACCAGGAATGGCACCGAAACCGCCTGGAGGTCTCGCCGGGCATCACCGGCCTCTGGCAGGTCAGCGGCCGCAGCCAGCTCACCTTCGACGAGATGTGCTTGCTGGACATCTACTACCTGGAGAATTGGTCACCGCTTTTGGATCTCAAGATCGCCCTAAAGACCATCCCTGCCGTCCTTGCTGGCAGAGGCGCATATTAGTAGA
>CAYUPJ010000081.1:0-17994 GCA_964446635.1 uncultured Anaerolineae bacterium | reverse complement strand
CATCGCTCGTTGCCTTGTTCTGCACCAACGCGGTTCTGAATTAGCAATCAGGGTATAATAGGAACCATCAAGCAAAGCACAGGAGGTTGTGATGGTAAAGCAATTCAAGATTATCGTGGAAAAGTATCCTGATGGCTATGTAGCCTACCCGCTTGGACTAAAAGGGGTCGTCGTAGGTGAAGGAGATACTTACGAAGAAGCACTGGCAGACGTGAAATCAGCAATCCAGTTTCATATTGAGACTTTTGGGCAGGAAGTCATCGAAGTTGAGTCACCTGTTCTGGAGGCATTTGTTGCCGAAGCAGGAGTTGCGGTCTAATGCCCAAGTTTCCAGTGGATGCTCCCAAAGAAAAAGTCATCAAGGCATTTGAACTTCTCGGTTTCCGTCAGGTGCGAATACGTGAACACATCGCAATGGAACGAGATAACCCAGATGGAACGCGAACACCTTTGACGATGCCGAACCACCGAAGGATAAAAGGTTCGACGTTACGCACGATACTGACACAGGCACACATCGCAAGAGATGAGTTTCTGAAAGCATACGAACAAGCATAAACGATGAACGACGCCAAACACACGCCCCACAACAGGCAGCAGAAGGGACGGTGCGCGGTGAAAGGGAAGCTGACTCCCGCTGCCCGTCGTGGGGCTACAGCGTTCATGACAAGCCTGCGAGATTTGGTAGTTGCCTTTGCAGAGATTGCAGAAAGGAGAATGGTATGAGCGTTACGGTTGCTCAAATGAGCAAAGATGAACTGAAAGAAATAATCGCAGTGACTATTGAGCAGAAATTGCTCGAACTGCTTGGCGACCCTGACGAAGGATTGGAAATCAGAAAGTCTGTCCGCGAGAGACTCTTACGTCAGAAGAAGGCAGTAGCAGCGGGCGAGCGAGGTGAACCATTTGAAGATGTGGTACGACGGCTCGGCTTGGAGTAACCACCGTGTATCACATCCGTATCTTGCAGTCGGCTACACGAGAACTAGAGCGATTGGACAAACCTATCGCCCGCCGAATCGCTGAGCGTATCAATTGGCTCGCTGCGAATCTGGATGACATCAGATCAGAGCCGTATAAAGGCGACCTTGCTGGATTGTACAAAAGAGATAGAACGGAAAGAAAGATGCGCGCCGTGAAACACACGTTTCCCGTCATGCCCTTCTGGCGAAAGTTGCGTGCGTTACAAGCTAAAGATAGAATATCGGAAAGGAGTGCCGAAAATGGAAACGGCGCAAGAACAGTACGTGGTTGATACACACGGAAAAAAGTTGAGCGTAATTCTTCCGCTCGAACGGTATGAGCGATTGATGGAAGACCTGCACGACCTGGCTATAGTTGCCGAGCGTCGAGACGAGCAGCCGATTAGTTTTGAAGAAATGAAACGACGGTTAAAGAAAGATGGCCTCCTATAACGTTGACTTCAAGCCGTCTGTTCACAAGGATTTCCGTCGTTTGCCCAAAAAAGAACGGAAATAATACACTGCGCGAACGGGAAACTACTGCGTTTACAGTACAGGAGGTGTTCCATGAAACGACCTGAGGCAGTCAGTCTTATTGCCATCTATCATTTCGTGATGAGCGTTCCCTTCTTCATCGGCAGTCTCGCTCTCCTCATCGCCATGCTGCCTGTCCTGATCAACGTGGAACCGCCGGACGTCTTCTGGCCACTGTTCGGGATCGGCATAGGTCTCTTCTTCTGCCTGCTCTTTGCCCTGGCCTTCCTGCTGGTGGGCATAGGGCTGTGGCGGCTGTGGCCGTGGGCTCGCTGGGGAGCTATCGTGCTGGCTGTCCTTTCGCTGCCTGCCTTCCCCATCTGGACGGCCATCGGCGCGCTGATCATCTGGTATCTGCTGCAGGACGAAGCGAAGCAAGCATTTAGCTGTGACAGGCCGGCGTAATTCCGTGCGTATGCTTCAGAGGCTGCGGCGACGTGCCTGGCAGTTTACCGCCGGTGGCCGCTGGACTGATCAGTTGGGGCCGTCCATCCGGCAAAACCTGCGCTGGTTTTGGTTCGATGGGGTCTTTGCCAGCGGCAGCGACTCGATTGTGGTCGCCTATCTCTCTCTGTTTGTGCTGGTGCTAGGGGGCACCCGCGCTCAAATCGGCCTGATGAGTGCGCTGTCGAGTCTGAGCGCGGCTTTGCTCCTCTTGCCCGGAGCTACCCTCGTCGAGCGTTGGGGCCACCGCAAGCGAATCGTGGTGCTCAGTGGCGGTGGGGCCGCGCGGGTGGCGCTGTTGCTGCTGGCGCTGGTTCCCCTGGCATTTGCCGGGCCAACGGCCGTCTACGTGGTTATCGCCCTGGCCATCCTCCGCAGCGCCTTCGCCAACCTGGGAGTACCTGCCTGGGTGTCCCTCACCGCCGACATCGTGCCTCTGTCCTGGCGCGGTCGCTACTTTTCGTCCCGCAACGTGGCCATGGGCGTGGCCAACATGCTGATGACCTTCCTCGTCGGGCAGCTCATCACCCTCGTTGGCGGCACCAACGGATACCAACTGGCGATGGGCCTGGCCTTCGCCATTGGGATGG
The DNA here is from genome assembly GCA_964446635.1 of uncultured Anaerolineae bacterium. Lineage (GTDB taxonomy): Bacteria > Chloroflexota > Anaerolineae > VGOG01 > VGOG01 > CAYUPJ01. The sequence continues at coordinate 15,464 of CAYUPJ010000081.1, read as the reverse complement.
CTTCTACCTACAGTTTCGCTCGCCTCGAGGAACCTCCCACCTCAGCCCCTCCCAAGGCGAAAGACCGTGACTCTCAATTGCCTTTGCTCCAGCACCTGCGCGCTCACCCTGATTTCCTGATGTTCTGCGCCACAGCAGCAGTATGGAACCTTTCCATTAACATAGCCGGGCCGTTCTTCAACCCCTATCTGGTGGAGAGTTTGAAAGCCAATGCCAGTGTCGTGGGGGCTCTCAGCGTGGTGGCCACTCTGGCTGCGCTGCCGGGGCAGCGGCTGTTTGGCATCCTGGTTGACCGCTGGGGAACGCGCCAGGTACAACTCATCACCGGGCTGCTCATCCCCTTGCTGCCCTGGGCCTGGGCGTTGACCCGCTCGCCCTGGCACGTGGTGCCGATCAATCTGGCCGCCGGGTTCCTGTGGGCCGGCTATGAGCTTTCCAATTTCAATTTTCTTCTCACCCTCACTCCCGAGGACCGCCGACCGCGCTACTCGGCGGTTTACCAAATCGTGGTGACAACGGCCCTGGCTGGCGGGGCTGCCATCGGCGGCATCGTCGCCCAACGATGGGGATACGCGCCGGTCTTTATCCTATCCGGCATCGGCAGGCTCTGTGCTGCGCTGCTCTTCGCTCGCTTTGTCCACCAACCTGCCTTTCCCTCTACAGTCAAATGAGCAATTGAGATCGCCCATGTCCCTCTCCGTGCTTTTGAGCACCTGGCAAACCGATCCAAGTATGGCGTCGAACATCGCCGCGTGGCGGACCTTCCCCCCGCGGTCGGCGCGGTTTGTACCGTTCCCCGATGACCTCCATCCCGCGCTGGCGGACGCCTTACGCACCCGTGGCATCGGGGCGCTCTATACCCACCAGGCGACGGCGTGGCAGCTTGTGCAAGCAGGCCAGCACCCGGTCGTCGTCACCGGCACGGCCAGTGGCAAAACGCTCTGCTACAACCTGCCCGTCCTCGACCGCCTGCTGCGCCATCCGCAGGCGCGCGCCCTCTATCTTTTTCCCACCAAAGCTTTAGCTCAGGATCAGAAGGATACGCTGAGTCAGCTTATCACTGCCAATCTCCAATATCCAATATCTAATCTCCATTCTGAGATTCGCATTGCCACCTACGACGGTGATACGCCAGCCGAAGCGCGCCCCGCCATTCGCACTACGGCGCGCCTGGTCATCAGTAACCCCGACATGCTGCACACTGGAGTGCTACCGCATCACACCCTGTGGGCCGATTTCTTCGGGCATCTGCAATTCGTGGTTGTAGACGAAATCCACGCCTATCGCGGGGTGTTCGGCTCGCACGTGGCCAATGTCCTGCGCCGGCTGAAACGGATCGCCCACTTCTACGGCTCGTCGCCCCAGTTCATTTTGACCTCGGCGACGATTGCCAACCCGGTTGAGCTGGCGGAGCGACTGATCGAGGAGCCGGTGGTGCTGGTGGACGACGATGGAGCAGCCCGTGGAGCCAGGCATTTCGTGATCTACAATCCCCCCATAGTGAATCGCGACCTCGGCCTGCGGCGCAGCGCCCTGCTGGAGAGTGTCCGCCTGGCGGGAGACCTGTTGCAGCACAACGTGCAGACCATCGTCTTCGCGCAGGCGCGACAGACAGTCGAACTGATCCTCACCTACCTGCGACGCACTCTCCCCTCCCCCACTTCCCCCCCAGAGCCTGCCCTGAGCAAAGTCGAAGGGTTGGGGGGGACTGAGGGGGGGCGGGGAAGGGCCGGGGGTGGGGGTATACGCGGTTATCGTGGCGGTTATCTCCCGCACCAACGCCGTGAGATCGAGCGCGGATTGCGCCAGGGGAGTGTGCGCGCCGTGGTCGCTACCAACGCCCTCGAACTGGGGATAGACATCGGCGGGATGGGGGCAGCCGTGTTGACCGGATATCCGGGCACCATCGCCGGCACGTGGCAACAGGCCGGCCGCGCTGGTCGCCAGAATGAGGCGTCGCTGGCAGCTCTGGTCACCTCGGCCAATCCGCTGGATCAGTTCCTGGCCCGCCACCCTGGCTATTTCTTCGACCGCTCACCTGAGCAGGCTCTCATCAACCCCGACAACCTTCTCATCCTCCTGGGGCATTTGCGCTGTGCGACTTTCGAACTGCCGTTCCAGGTAGGAGAGGGTTTTGGCCGCGTCGAGAGGGCGCAGGTGGCGGAATTCCTCCAGTTCCTGCAAGAGGCCGGGGTGTTGCACCAATCCGGCGACAAATACTTCTGGATGGCAGATCACTATCCGGCCCAGGATATCTCGCTGCGCAGCGCTTCGCCTGAGACGGTGGTGCTCCAGGCGTGGAATGGCGACGAATGGATGACCATCGGCCAGGTAGACCTCGCCAGCGCCCATTGGATGGTGCATCCCGGTGCCGTCTATCTACACGAAGGACAGGCGTATCTGGTGGAGGAACTGGACCTGGAGCAGCACATCGCACGGCTACGCGCGGCGGAGGTGGATTATTACACCCAACCGCGCCTGGAGACGACGGTGCTACTCTTGGATAAACTGGACGAGGTCGAAGTGTGCGGCGCGACCAAGGCCCACGGCGAAATCGCGGTGACCTGCCAGGTGACCGGCTTTCGCCAGGTCAAATGGTTCACCCAGGAGCAACTTGGCCTGGGTGAGGTCTCCTTGCCGCCGACCGAGTTGGTGACCACCGGCTACTGGCTGGCGCTGACGGACGAGACAGTGGTGCGTCTGCGGGAGGAGGGGTTGTGGACCAGTGATCCCAACGATTACGGGCCGAACTGGCTGGGGCAACGCGACCGGGCGCGAGGCCGCGACGGCTATTGCTGTCAAGCCTGTGGCGAACCGGAAAAAGGGCGTGCTCACGACGTCCACCACAAAGTCCCCTTTCGCACCTTCGCCTCGTACCAGCAAGCCAACCAGTTGTCCAACCTGGTGACCCTCTGCTCGCGCTGCCACCATCGGGTTGAACTGGCGGTGCGCATGCGGAGCGGGCTGGCTGGTCTGTCCTTCGCCCTTGGCCACCTGGCGCCGCTGTTCTTGATGTGCGACGCCCGCGATGTAGGCGTACATTCCGATCCGAAGTCGCCCCTGGCCGATGGTCGGCCGGCGGTGGTTATCTACGACCAGGTGCCGGCCGGCATCGGATTCAGCCAGCGCCTGTTCGAGCTACACGACGAGTTGATGGCCCGTGCTTACGAATTGGTCGCCGCCTGCGAGTGCACCGACGGTTGCCCGTCGTGCGTCGGCCCTGCTGGTGAAGACGGCCTCGGCGGCAAGCGGGAGACGCTCGCCATTTTGGAAGCATTGACGGCAGGCAAAAGGAACATGCGATGGACATAGCCACTACAATCAGCTTGCTGACCCTGGGTGTCATAATGCTGCTCGGCTTCGGTGGATTTGGGTTGGTTTCGATTTGGGAAGGCGAGCGCCGGGCGGCGCGGGCGGCGTTGGGAGCGGCAGCGCTGACCTCACTGCCTCTTTTCCTGGCCTCCCTGCTGCCAGTGGTGGTCAGGCTGGTCATACTGGGCGTGATTGTCGCCGGGGGCATCGTGGGAGTAGTCTTGTCTCTCTTGCCCATCGGCCGGGCCGAGCACGGCAACGATGTGCCCCGACAGCGCTTTGATGAGCGCGACGTCATGTTTGCCCGCTGGCGTCTGGTTCCAGGCAGCCCTGAATACGTGGCTTACTATGCCATGCGCCCAGAAAACCGCGCCGTTGACGACGAGATTCGCGCTCTGCCAGGGTTGCTCTCCCTCACCGCAAGCATGGCCCATCCGCTAGCCTTTGCCTCGGCCGAGGCCAGTTTTTCCCTGACCGAGGCACTGCGGGAAGAGGTGGATGGGCCGGTAGCGCCAGTGCCCTCGAAGCTCACAGCCGAGCAGATGACCCCTTTCATCAAGAGCCTGGCCCACTACTACGGCGCATACACGGTGGGCATCACCGAGTTGCGGCCTTATCACGTCTATTCCCACATCGGTCGCGGGAGCGGCGAGTATGGTGCTCCCATTACTCTCGATCGTCGCTATGCCATCGCCTTTACCGTCGAGATGGACCGCACGATGGTAGGACCAGCTCCCAAGGCCACAGGGGTGATGGAATCCGCACGGCAGTACGTCGAAGCGGCCAGGGTGGCGTTGCAGTTGGGTTACTTCATCCGCTGGCTGGGCTACCCGGCCCGCGCCCACATTGACGGCAACTATCGCGTCATCGCCCCGCTGGTGGCTCGCGATGCCGGCCTGGGCGAGATCGGTCGGATGGGGCTGTTGATGACGCCCGAACTGGGTCCGAGGGTGCGCCTGGGGGTGGTGACTACCGATCTGCTTTTGATCCCGGATCGGCGCGACGATGATACGACGATGATTGACTTCTGCCGCATCTGCCAGAAGTGCGCCGAGAGCTGCCCCGGTCAGTCCATTCCCCTGGGCGATCGGGAAGAGATTGACGGCGCGCTGCGTTGGCGCATCAACGCCGAAAGTTGCTTCCGCTACTGGAACATCATCGGCACAGATTGCGCGCGTTGTATGGCCGTTTGCCCCTACTCGCACCCGAACAACCCGGCCCACAATCTGGTGCGCTGGGCCGTCCGGCGCTCGGGCGCAGCACGGCGTGCAGCACTGTGGATGGACGACATTTTTTATGGGCGCAAGCCCGCACCTCGCTTGGCACCTGGATGGGTGCCATTGAAGTAACGGGTGATGAATAACGAGTCTCAGTAGATCCAATTCTGCTCAGCCTGGATTGCCAGATCCAGGCCAAAAACGGGGATTTGGCACTTGTCCTGAGCCCGTCGAAGGGATCCCCTCAGAGCGATTTTGGATCCGCTGAGTCTGGAGTTCGCAGTGGCAACGACCTCTCTATCCGGTAAACTGAAAGCGCTGGGCGTGAAGATCGGCGCGCGCGATTTGCCACCGCCTCTCTGCCTGTCGGACAGACAGGGGCCACGCGACCCTTATCCCATCGAGCGGGTGGTGCCGGGCCGCTTTCAGGAGACGCCACGCGGTGAGGTCTTCCTCGTCGAGGAGAGGCATCCGCTTGAGCATCGGCATGGATGCGCCACGCTGCGAGTCATGGCACCCCTGGGCGTCATCGCCGAGTGGGCGCGCGAACCGCGCCTGGCCCACGCCGAACTGGATACCTTCGCCTTCCTCGATACTGAGACGACCGGGCTGGCCGGCGGCACAGGCACGTACGCATTTCTGGTCGGGGTCGGCCGCTACGATGGTGAGGAGTTTCACCTGGCCCAGTATTTCATGCGCGATCCGATAGAGGAGCCCGCGCTGCTGGCTGCACTGACCGAGTTTCTCCAGCCCTGCCAAACGCTGGTCACGTTCAATGGCAAGGGGTTTGACGTGCCCCTTTTGAACGCCCGTTACGTCACCAATGGCGAACGGCCTCCCCTGGCCTCTGTAGCCCATCTCGATCTGCTGCCACTGGCGCGACGATTGTGGCGTGCCCGCCTGCCCAGCCGTGCTCTCAGCTACCTGGAGGAGCACATCCTGGGCCTGGCTCGCACTCAGGAGGACGTTCCCAGTTGGGTGATTCCCAGCTTGTATTTTAGCTACCTGCGCAGCGGCGATGCGCGAGCTATGAAGGGCGTCTTTTATCACAACGCTATGGACGTGCTCTCGCTGGCTGCGCTACTGAGTCACGTCGTGGGGCTGCTCGATGATCCGCTCGGCGAGGCCGCCGTCCACGGGTTGGACCTGGTGGCGATTGGGAAAATGTTCGAGGACTTGGGACACCTCGAGAAAGCTGCGCAGTTGTACGAACACGGGTTGGCGCACGATCTACCCGAGGAGATTTACTGGGACACGGTGCGGCGGCTATCATTCGCCCAGAAGCGATGTGGCAACCTGACGACAGCGGTGACGCTGTGGCGCCAGGCGGCGCGCAGCGGGCAGATTTACGCCCACGTGGAACTGGCCAAGTTCTACGAGCACCAACAGGGTGACTATGGTGAGGCCGCGCAGTGGACACGCGCGGCGCTCGCCCTGGTCAACGCGCCCGATTTTCCACGACACGAGTGCCGTCGCTGGCTGGCCGATTTGGAACACCGCCTGGCGCGGTTGCACACAAAGCTAGGAGTCAACAGATGCGACAGTTAACACCACGACAATCAGAGCGAATGGTTGGCATCGGATTGGTGAACCTGGCCACTCTCACCTGGGCCACCAATATGGCCCTGGGGCGCTGGCTGCGAGACTCCATCGGCCCGCTCACTCTGGCGGCGGCACGGTTTCTCATCGCCTCGCTGTTCTTCATAACCTTGCTACAGCGGCGGCCAGCGGAGGAGCGGCAACTAGGACGTGACCGCTGGCTATTGCTGGGGATGGCCTTGAGCGGTGTAGCCATCTTTGCCCCCACTTTGTACCTAGGACTGCGCTTTACCACGGCGGTCAACGCCACACTGGTCAACGGGCTGGGCCCTCTGATCACCGGCCTGCTGGCGGCTCTGCTCGTTCGGGAACCCATGTCTGCACGCCAGCTCACGGGGGCCATCGTCGGTCTGGCCGGCGTGATCGTCCTGATCTCCGGTGGCTCCCTCGCCTTCTGGCAGGCGGTGCGGGGCAATGTCGGCGACCTCATCGTGCTGGGGGCGGTAGCGTTGTGGGGGCTATACTCCGTCCTGGGTCGCCAGGTCATGCGCCACCGCTCGGCCCTCTCCGCCACCGCTTTCTCGGCTTTCCTGGGCCTTCCTCTTCTGCTGCTGGCTGCGGCCTGGGAGGTCCGGACCTTCTCGGTCAGCGTCCGTCCCCAAGTCGTTCTGGCCGTTCTGTACATTGGCATCGCCCCGACGGTCATCGGCTTTCTTTCGTGGAACGCGGGGGTTCGCCGTCTGGGGTCTAGCGGCGCGATGGTGTTCTACAACACGCTGCCCCTGTACGGTGCTTTGCTGGGGTACTTGTTCCTGGGCGAGTCCATTGGACCGGCCCATCTGCTGGGCGGAGGCCTGATCATTGGCGGCGGCTTGTGGGCCGCGCGGGGGCGACCTCAGGCCCGGTGACGGTGTGACAAGGGATAACGATCATCGGCGAGGCGTTGAGCAGAATTGACGAGGTATAGCTTTTGGGTAACTACTCAGCCGTCGTGTCATTGCGAGCGTTTTTTGCGAAGCAATCCCCAAGTCTCCGCAACGATGCCGTCTGCTTTACCATTGTTGCTTGGGGATTGCTTCGGGCAAACTGCGCCCTCGCAATGACAGGCTGAGCAATTACGCTTTTGGATATAATAGGGGGAGTTGTAGAATTGGAGGATGCATAAGATGACGATACCTACTTTGAGCGAAGCCACCATTCGCCAGCAGGCCATGGCCGAGTCGTTCCGCCGAGGGGAGAGCTACTACCAGCAAGGGGCAGTGGGCTCGCTGGTGCAACGCGGCAACGTGTTGCAGGCCGAGGTCGAGGGCAGCCAGTACGAGCCCTATCGGGTGCGCGTCACCTTTGACGAAGGCGGCATCACCAGCACAGATTGCAGTTGCCCCTACGATTGGGGCGGGTGGTGCAAGCACATCGTGGCCACGTTGTTGGCCTGCCTTGAAGATCCAGACGAGATCGAGGTGCGCCCTGCCCTCGAAGAGTTGCTGGCCGATCTGGACCGCGAGGAGTTGCAGAGCCTGCTACTCCATTTGGCGGCACGCGACCCCTACGTGGCCGACGAAATCGAGAGCCGGATTGCCTTGCTGCGATCTATTCCAACCGACTCTCAGGCGACGGAGGCGGTCATGGCTCCTCCTCGCCGTACGCCGGTAGACCCGCAGCCCATCCGACGTCAAGTCACGGCTATTCTACACTCGTTGGACCACATGCGTCCCTCCGAAGCCTACTGGCAGGTCAGCAGTGTGGTGGACCAGGTGCGCCAGTTGTTGAATCAGGGGCAGGGCTTCATCGAGGCGGGAGACGGAAGAAACGCCCTCGTAGTCCTGGAGGCCATCACCGATGAGTACGTGGAGGGCTGGATTTATCTGGACGACTCGGACGGCTACGCTGGTGAGTTCTTTGGCGAGTTGGGTGAAGCCTGGACCGAAGCCTGCCTGGTGGCCGATCTCTCTCCCAGTGAACGAGAGCTCTGGGCGCACAAACTGACTCGATGGCAGGGTGAAATCGGCGACTACGGTCTGGACGATGTGTTCGATGCGGCTCAGGCAGCCGTCCTGCAAGGTTGGGATTACCCCCCATTGCGGCGAGTTCTGCGGGGCGAAATCACCGAGCTAGGGGCCTGGGAGGACGAACCGCCCTGGTTCGCTGATGAGCTGGACCTTGCCCGGCTCAGGGTGCTGGAGCGGCAGAGACGGTACCAAGAATACCTCTACCTGGCGGAGGCCGAGGGGCAGATAGAGCAGTACGTCATCATGTTGGCGCGCCTGGGGCGCGTGCAAGAGGCGGTGGATGAAGGGCTGAGGGCACTATCCGAGCCGGGACAGTTTCTGCCGCTGGCCAAGGTCATGCGCGAGCAGGGTGAACTGGCAGCGGCTTTGCGTGTGGCCGAACATGGCCTAACCATCGAGGGAGCCAAAGGACCGCTTGCTGCCTGGCTGTGCGATCTGGCCGATGGCATGGGGGAGCCTGAGCGCGCCCTCAAGGCTGCAACGGTGGCTTTTCGGGCCACCCCCAGCATGGGTGCTTACCAGAGGGTGCAGGCACTGGCAGGGGAGCGCTGGCCGGAGCTTCGGGAGGAACTACTGGCCCATCTGCGACGAGCCTCGTCGTTCTTTGATTCCCAATCCCAGGTAGACATCTTTCTCCACGAGGGCCTGCTAGATGATGCCATCAACGCCGTCGAGAAAGGCGCAAACTATGACCTCATGGAAAGGGTGATGGATGCCGTCATCGAGCACCGGCCCGACTGGGTCATCAAAGCCGCTCGCAAGGAGGCAGAGCGCATCATAGACACAGGGCAGTCGCAATACTATCACCATGCGGTGAACTGGTTGGACAGAGCACGTGCAGCTTACTGTGCAGCGGGTCGCGAGGCTGAGTGGCAGACTCATCTTGGCGAAATCCGCGCGCGCCATGGTCGCAAGTACAAACTGATGGGGATGTTGGAGAGATTCAAATGACTCGCATGCATCAGAGACCGACCTTTCAGGATGTTTTGAAAGCCAAAGCCGTCATCGCCCGCTATCTACCCCGCACGTCGCTGTACCGCTACCCCTCGCTGTGCCAACTGCTGGGCTGCGAGGTCTACGTCAAGCACGAAAACCACCAGCCGGTGGGGGCCTTCAAGGTGCGCGGCGGCATCAACCTGATGTCGCAGCTCTCGGACGAGGAACGGCGGCGAGGGGTCATCACCGCCTCTACCGGCAACCACGGGCAGTCGGTGGCTTACGCCGCCCGGCTCTTCGGGGTAGAGGCCACCATCGTCGTGCCGGAGGGCGCTAACCCAGGCAAGGTGGAGTCCATGCGGGGCCTGGGGGCGCACATCCTATTTCACGGGCGGGATTTCGACGAGGCCCGGGAGCATTGCGAGGCTCTGGCCGCCGAACGGGGCTATCGCTACGTCCACGCCGGGAATGAGCCGTTGCTCATCGCCGGGGTGGCCACTGAAACCCTGGAGATCCTGGAGGATCAGCCAGACATTGAGGTCATCATCGTGCCCATCGGTGGGGGCAGCGGGGCAGCGGGAGCCTGCATCGTGGCCAAGGCCATCAACCCGGCCATCCAGGTCATTGGCGTGCAGGCCGAGAAGGCTCCGGCGGCCCATCGCTCGTGGAAAGAGCAGCAGTTGGTGGAGGACAAGATGGGGACGGCAGCCGAGGGGCTGGCCACCCGCACCGCCTTCGCCCTGCCGCAGAGCATCCTGTGGGACCTGTTGGATGACTTCGGCTTGGTGAGCGAGGAGGAAATCTACCGCGCCATTGTCCTCTATCTGGAGAAGACCCACAACCTGGCCGAGGGCGCCGGGGCGGCACCTCTGGCGGCAGCTCTGAAAATGCGGGAACGCTTGCAGGGGCGCAAGGTGGCCCTCGTGCTCAGCGGGGGCAACCTGAGCCTGGAGCAACTGAGGGTGGCGCTATCTTGGCCATAGAAACGTGGCAGTTACGCAAATACTTGCCGTCCATCCGGTTTTGTGATATACTGTGACTGGTTCAAAACCTGGTGGGGGGAGGAGCAAAGCCATGGAAACTGTGCTGACAGATACGAGCATAACTCTGGAGGAACTGATCAGGCAGGTCAGACAATCGGCCAGGCCGATCTATGTTGGTACTGATGGAGAGATAGACATCGTTGTCAGGCCGGTCAAGAAGGGTCTTGAGCCTGAGCAGGCGGCGGCTGTAGGTGCTCTAAGCGATCTTTTCCACAAGCTGCAAGTCTATGAGGCGGGGTACCAGATGGATTCGGAGGTATTCTTCTACAAATATGAGAACGCGTTACTAGATGAATCTCCTGATTTCATTTCCTGGTGGATTAGCTACTCTGCCTTCGCTGAGACTCTCATGCGCTACAATCTGACGCGGAGTGATGTGGAATGCCGGTTGATGGCAGGATCAGAGCGTACTATTGGAGCCTACGCGCCTTCCTAGCAGAGAAGGCTGCAGTTCTAAACCCAGAGCACCCCGACTATCGCTTTCCTGAAGATGACGACCGGGTCTACTACACACATCATTTGGAAGGGTATCTGGTGTTCATAGATGGCTCACGACTCCGCTTTGAACTCGTCCTGGGTTTCGATGAGACCTACCATGTTGTCGAGAAGCGGTACTTCTACGGCTATTTCGACCCCTCAGGAGTGCGCCGTTTTCAGTACGATAATTCCCCTCATCATCCGCATTTGTCTACTTTCCCCCATCACCTTCATAAAGGCCCTGTGCCCAGCAAAGGCAAGGATGTAGCGCTGGACTGTGATCTGGCAGAGGTGGGTTTTGCTGTCATTGTGTCCAAGATTGAGGCACTGATCTCATGAGCACTTTAGAAGAGATTGTCGGCCGGCTGTTGGCTAAACAGGGGCTGACCATCGCCGTGGCCGAATCCTGCACCGGCGGCTTCATCGCCCACCGGCTGACTAACGTGCCCGGAAGCTCAGCCTACTTCATGGGTGGCGTGGTGGCCTATGCCAACGAGGTCAAGGAGGGGGTGCTGGGGGTATCTGGCGAAACTCTCGCAGCATACGGGGCAGTCAGCGAGGAGTGTGCGCGGGAGATGGCTCGCGGCGCTCGCCGCCTTTTGGGCACCGACGTAGCCATCTCGTCCACAGGCATCGCTGGCCCCACCGGCGGCACGCCCCAGAAGCCAGTGGGCGTGGTCTACGTGGCCCTGGCCGCCCAGGACTTCGAGCACTGCCAGCGGCATCTGTGGCTGGGAGATCGCCTGGAGAACAAACAACAAACCGCTGAGGCCGCTTTGGAGATGCTCCGCCAATACCTGGAGGCGAGGCGACCATGAAATTCGTAGACATCCCCACCGCCGTCGAGGCCCGCTTCGACGAGGAAGGCCGGGTTACCCCCGCGGCATTTCGTTGGCAGGGGCGAGAGATACGCATCAACGACGTCGGGCGTCGGTGGGTGGAGCCGCACGGCCCTCACCACATCCACCACTACCTGGTCATGACCCCAGCCCAGGACACCTTTGAGCTCTGCCTGGACACGGGCACCCTGCAGTGGAAGATAGTGAGGGTTTGGGAGAGGGAGAGGGTGGCGTGACATATCTGCGACGAATTCGGCACCTTGACTGCGGCGCAGTTCTTGGCTATAATCGAGCCATGACCAACCTGGACGACAAATGAGAAAAGGAGAAGCAACAAACGATGCAAATGATTGAAGCGCAGGTCATGGATGACACTCATTTGCGACTGTTACAGCCGGTTCAACTGCCCAGGCTGACCAGGGTGATCATCGCCGTGATACAGCCGGACAGTGACGAGCGAGAGGTATGGCTACAAGCGTCGGTCGGCCAACTGAGCCGCGCCTACGGCGATGACGAGCCAGAGTACTCGGCTGAACGGATCAAACAGCCCAACCCCGAGTTTGTTCCATGAATGAAGGCGACATTATTTTGACTCCATGCGCAGACCTGTCAGGTTTTTGGAAACCTGACAGGTCTATTAGGTCAGCGGCAGTCGCCCTGTGATCAGGGTGACCGCCATCAGAACAAACATCACAAGGAGGTTCAAAATGCGCAACAGGTACATGCTAATCGGAGTAGTCGGAATTGTGGTGGGAGTGCTGCTCTCATCGGCAGTATTCGTGTTGGCCGGGAATCCGGATTCGCCTAGTGCGCCTGGGGCCACAAACTCGTTCGCCCTGGATGACATCTACAACCGCCTGGACAGTGGCGCGGGCGGGGCGCAGAGCACCTTTACCGAACCGGCCGCCGGGCCGGGGACGGGGACGATGCATACCCTGAACGACATCATGGCCAAGTCGCCGGCGGCGGACAACACCAATGGGGCCGTGCCGGGTGAGGTGCTCACTGGCAAAACCTACTGGGGCCTGCGCACCGACGGTACGTGGGGGCCACGAACGGGCAGCGTCGCGGCGGGCAGCAACGTCAATGGGCCGGACGGTTCCAAGACGTTCAACATCCCGGATGGATTCTATTCGGGAAAGACAGCGACGGCCAATGATTCAGACTTGCTGGCCGGGAATATCAAGCAAGGGGTTGACATCTTCGGCGTCCCCGGCACGGTCATTCAGGCGACAGGAGATGCCACAGCGGGGGATGTGTTGACCGGCAAGACCTTTTCCAATGCCAGCGCAGCCGGGATTGCCGGCACCATGCCGGACAAAGAGGGGGATAATGCGTCAACAAGCCGATCCGCGGCTGCAGGAGTGAACTACTTCACCGCGCCAGCAGGGTACTATGATGGCGATGACAGGGTGTCTGCTACCGATGCCCAGGTTCGAGCCCTCGATGCCGAGATAACCGCAGGCAATATCAAGAAGGACGTGAACATCTTCGGTCAAGTGGGCACCTTAACGCCTGACGGCGGAACAGCAGTTGCGGCTGATTTGTTCAACGGCAAGACAACTCACTTGACCAATGATTGGACTTTGGACAGCGGCACTCTTAATCTGGCCTGCAACACTGCTACTTTCAACGGCACAGATAATCGGGTAGCTGATGCTTACGATGGTGGTGGAGACGGTTCTAACAGATGGTGCATGACGGATACTGGTGATGCGGTGGCGGGCGACATGCTGCAAGGCAAGAAGGCCTGGGTTAACGGAAGCGAGGTGACGGGCAACGTTGCGGCAGGGAGCAATGTGAATGGGCCGGACGGGTCCAAGACGTTCAACATTCCCGACGGGTTCTATTCTGGGAAGACCGCCACGGCCAATGATTCGGATTTGCAGGCCGGCAATATCAAGAGCGGGGTGGGCATCTTCGGCGTCACCGGTACGTATCCTTTCTCAGGTGTTCCCAAGACTGGGCAGACAGCGTCGTATGCTACGGGAGATGATGGCGACCTGGAGAAAGGCGTGGCCTGGCCCAGCCCGCGCTTCACCGACAACGCCAATGGCACGGTGACCGACAACCTGACCGGACTGATCTGGTTGAAGACTGCCAACTGCTGGGGATATGGTGTGACTTGGGCAAATGCCTTAGCGAACGCCAATAGCTTGGCGTCAGGTGCTTGCGACCTCAGCGACGGTTCCGCCCCCGGCCAGTGGCGTCTCCCGAACGTGAATGAGCTGCAGAGTTTGCTTAACCGTATGTACACCAACCCACCTTTACCCAATACGGCGGGGACGGGACAGTGGACGTCGGGGAATCCATTTACCAACGTCGTCTATGTCAACTACTGGACGTCCTCGCCCTACTACTCCGGTGACAACGTTTTCGTCGTGAGCATGTGGGACGCCAGAGTGTCGTACTTCCGAAGGGACCAGACCATCCTCTGCGCATGGCCGGTGCGTGGCGGACAATAGGTGCTTTGATGCTTTGGGGGCTTTGACCGGGGGGCGGTTTGGATCACGAAAATCGCGAAAGGTTCTCGTGCTTTTCGTGCCTTTTCGTGGATTTCGCGGTGCAAAGCCTCGTCTGTCAACGAATCACCAACGAATAAACGAACTTGTACTGAGCTTGCCGAAGTATAGGCCCTGCCGGCCACCGCTCACTTGTACTGAGCCGTCGGGTTGAGCTTGTCGAAACCTTGTCGAAGTATTCGCTTATTCGTTTCCACAATTCGTTGACAGGAGCATTATCGAACGTATCGAAAAACGAGGAGGAACTGGCATGCTAAGAAAGATTATCGCTTACATCAAGCATACCGTATTGATCGCCCTGGTCGTGTTGTGTCTGGTCGCAGTGGCCCAGGCAGCCACGGGCAACATTGACCCGGTGGATAAATGGGCCTGGGGCAGCAACGTGGGCTGGATCAACTTCGCCCCCCCCCACGGCGGGGTCACCGTGTACTCCGACCACCTGGAGGGCTACGCCTGGGGGGAGAACATAGGCTGGGTCAGGATGGGCAGCTACGAGGGAGGCGGGGCACACACCTACGCCAACACTGCAGCGGACAACTATGGGGTGAACAGGGATGCCGCCGGCAACCTGTCCGGCTACGCCTGGGGCAGCAACGTGGGCTGGATCAACTTCAACCCCAGCCACAACCAGGTGACCATAGACCCGACCACCGGCAGCTTTGACGGCTATGCCTGGGCGGAAAACGTAGGGTGGATTCACTTCAAGGGGACGGGAGCTATTGTGTACAACGTCGTCACCATACCCCTCATGGATACTGACGGCGATGGCGTTCCCGATAGCGTAGAAGGCAGCGGTGATCGAGACGGAGATGGCATCCCCGATGATGAAGACTATGACCCCACCGGTTATTTCTACGAGGAAACTACCGGCCAGATCATAGCCGGCGGTCAGATAGCCGTAAGCGGCCCTGGCGTCGTTACCATCGTCCACGATGGTTCCAGTGGCTTTTACCAGTTCACGACCGACGGGACTGCGGGGACATACACCATACGAGTGACCTTGCCGCCCGGCTATGGTTGGAGCAATACCTGCTTGCGGCAGGACCCGCCACCGTTCGACCCGACGGGCGGTCCGAATCCAACCGTTCTGGGTAACGGTGAGGATGGCGCCACTGGTTTTCTGACCTCTAGCGACTGCACTGACTATTACCTGAGCTTTGATCTGGAGGCTCAGGATCCATTCATCTTCGACAACAACTTCCCCATCGGGGAGCTGTTCACCCTCACCGCGAACACGGCCGGAGGCGGGACTGGGACGGTGACCAGCGACCCCGCCGGGCTCAATTGCGGTGGGGACTGCACAGAGGACTACGTCGAGAACACCGTCGTCACCCTGAGAGCCCACCCTGGCGTCAAATCCTACCTCGTCGGTTGGAGCGGGGACTGCGATGCCAACGGCCAAGTCACCATGGACGCCGATAAGAGTTGCACTGCCACCTTCGGCTATCCCGTCGGCGGCACCGCCGCGCCGGTGGACAAGCTGGGGCTGGTGGCGCCGTGGCTGGGACTGATGACGCTTGCTGGCTTCGCGGCCTTAGGGGTTGTGCTGGTCAGGAGGCGCAGGGGCTAG
>CAYUPJ010000080.1:0-18132 GCA_964446635.1 uncultured Anaerolineae bacterium | reverse complement strand
GGCCTGGGCCAGGCCCCGGCCGAGCTCCAGCAGAAGATGGCTGACATCTTCCTCTCCCTGCTGGGCAAGTTGGATATGCTGCCGGGCAAGCTGCTCTTTTACACCGACGGCGTGAAGCTGGTGTGCGAGGGGTCTCCTGTCCTGGAGCAATTGCGGGCCTTGGAGGCTAAGGGTGTGGAGCTCATTGTCTGCTCCACCTGCCTGAACTACTTCGGACTGATGGACAAGGTGCAGGTCGGTATCGTCGGTGGCATGACTGCCATCCTCGAGGCCATGGCCCGGGCGGACAAGGTGGTGAGCGTATGAGCGACGAGCCGCGCGCTACTTCGGGCAAGCAGGTCCGTCTTACCAGCCTGGCCTCAACCGCCGGTTGAGCGGCCAAGCTGGCCCCTGAGGCCCTGGCGCAGGTACTGCGCCCCCTGCAACAGATGTTCGCCCCGGCCGACTACCCCCAGGTGCTGGTCGGCCTGGGATCGCCAGACGACGCCGCCGTCTACCGGCTGGATGCCGACAGAGCACTGATCGTCACCGCCGATTTCTTCACGCCCATCGTGGACGCCCCGTACGATTTCGGAGCCATCGCCGCCGCCAACGCTCTGAGCGACGTGTACGCCATGGGCGGCGAGCCGCTGCTGGCCATCAACCTGGTCGCCTTCCCGCCCGAGCTGCCGGAGGTCCTGGCCGAGGTGCTTCGGGGTGGGGCGGAGAAGGTGCGGGAGGCGGGCGTCGCCCTCGCTGGCGGACACACCATCCAGGACAAGGAGCCCAAGTACGGGCTGGCCGTGGTCGGGTTGGCCCACCCCGACCGGCTGCTGACCCGGACTGGGGCACGGCCCGGCGACGCGCTGGTGCTGACCAAGCCGCTGAGCACCGGCGTCATCGCCACCGCCTTCAAGCGCGGCCTGGCCGACCCAACCCATCTGGCCGGCGCAGTGCGCTGGATGACAGCCCTCAACCGCACCGCCAGCCAGGTCGCCGTCGAGCTGGGTCTGCGCGGCGCCACCGACGTCACCGGCTTTGGCCTGCTGGGCCACGCCTGGGAGATGGCCGAGGCCTCGGGCGCCGGGATGCGCATCCGCCTGCGGAACGTGCCGCTAATGGACGGGGCGCGGGAGTACGCCGGACAGAGCCTTTTCCCTGGCGGCTCCTACTGCAACCGCGACTTCTACAGCCCGCACGTGCGCTTCGCGGACGGTATCAGTGAGGAGGAGCAGATGCTCCTTTTCGACGCCCAGACCTCGGGTGGGCTGCTGCTGGCTGTACCGCCCGACAAACTAGACGAGCTTCTCGATCGCTTTGTCGCCGAAGATCAACCCGGGTGGGTCATCGGCCAGGTGGTGACGGAGCCGGGGATCGAGATTATCTCAGAATAGGAGGTTCACCTACAAATGCCCACGTACGATTATCAATGCCGGGGTTGCGGCCACGTCTTCGAGGTCTTCGCCACCTTCAAGCAAAAGGAGGCGGGGCTTCAGCCGGAGTGTCCCGAGTGCCACAGCACCGAGACGCAGCAGGCCTTTCGCTCAATGATGTTCATCCGCAGCGGCGACGGCGGCAGCGTCATGCCCATGCCGATGGGTTGCGGGCCGAACATGGGGCCGGGATGCTGCTGAGATGGATCACGCCGTCCCCGTGCGCATCTTCGGCGTGCCCATGGCCTGTGCCACCGGCGTGACCGACACCTGGCGAAAGGCGGCCGGCTGGGCCCGACAACAACTGACGGCCCGCTTCGGCGAACAGGTAGCCGTCGAATATTACGATCTCTTCTCCTCAGAGATGGATCGCTTCCCCGAGGTTGTGGCCCTGGTAGCCGCCGGGCAGTGGCAGGTGCCACTGATCTTCGTGGATGGGGAGTTGCTGTCTTCGGGCGGCAAGGTCTCAGTGCCGGACATTCGCCGTCGGCTGGAGGCAATGGGCCTCCAGCCGCAACGGTAGCCAGATGGCGATCACGGAGGAACGAAGTCGTTTTTATCACGAGGGAGCGATCATGACCGATAACGATCTGCTGTGGCACAGCTTCACCATCACTCACGTATTGGACTGTATCGCCGACCTGACCAAAAACCGGGTCATCGCCGAGTTCTCCGATGACATCTCCCCAGTTTTCCCCTATTTGAACGCTATCATCCCCAATTTGATGTACAACCCCGGAGCCAATGCTGTCACCATCAAGCAGGAGTGGCGTATCCTCACTTTTTACTCCCACGTGGCGGTTATGGCCAAAGTGGACGGGGGCGAGGACGCGGTGGCTCAACTGAACTGGTTTCAAGACTTGTGCAACAATACCTGGCATCGGCGGGAAGAGATCACCCCCTGCCACGAGAGGCGGAAGCTGCTGGGGCCGCTGGACGTCTACCGGCTGTTGCCCAAGCTCAATTGCAAAGCGTGCGGCGAGGCCACCTGCATGGCCTTCGCCTTTGGGCTGTTATTAGGGGGACGTGAGCTGACTGAGTGCTCTCATCTGACCGCACCGGACTATGCTGAAGGCGGACGGCGGCTGGCGGAACTGATGGGGTGATGGGACATCGAAGGGAGGAAATGATCATGCCAACGGAACAGGAGATTCGCGAAGCACTGCGCCCGGTCACTGACCCGGAGATCGGGATGAGCGTGGTGGACCTGGGGATGATACGGGAGGTCGCCATCGAAGGGGACGTGGCTGAAGTCAAGATGGTGCTGACTGCTCCGTTCTGCCCCTTAGCTAGCTTCATCACTGACCAGGTGCGACAGGCAGCGGCCGCCGTGCCTGGGGTGAAGGAGGCTAAAGTGACCTTGCTCGATGAGCCGTGGGACCCCTCGTGGATGAAGCGGTGATGATGCCCCACACGAATCAATAAGTCAGGAGGGTTAGGTTTGGCATCATGAAACAAAACGCTGTGCTGCTGCTAATACTGTTGCTCTTGCTGATTTTATCGCTGCCCGCAGTTCAGGCTGATGAGCCAGTGGTGCGCTTGTTGTTCTTCTATTCACAGGATTGCGAGCATTGCCAGGCGGTGATGGACGAGGTGCTTCCGGCTTTGCAGGAGAAGTACGGAGCACAACTGGAGATGCAGTCCATTGAGATCTCCGTCCCTGACAACTACCAGTGGCTGCTCGAGATGGAGACGGTCTACCAGATACCATTGGATCAGGTGAGCATCCCAGAGTTTTTCGTGGGCGATACGGCCCTGATCGGAGAGGCCGAGATCCGCGCCCGCCTGGACGAGACCATCGCCAGCTACCTGGCTGCTGGAGGCGTAGACTACCCGCCCCGCCCTGGCACCAAGCCTGCTCCGGCGGGCGACACGCCGCTCATTCACCTGGCCTACTTCTACCAGGCGGGCTGCCTGGAGTGTGATCGGGCTGAACTGGACCTTCGCTATGTTCAGGAACGCTATTCCCTGGTGGTCACCGAGTTCGACGTGAGGGAGCAATCAGCCCTGAGTGAGTGGTTGGGTGCGCGAGCCGGGGTGCCAGAGGAAAAGCGCCTCACCGCGCCAGCCATCTTTGTAGGCCAAGAGGCGCTCATCGGCCAGGAGATCAACGCCCGCAACGGCGAAGCAGGGCATCGTCGAGCGCTTCAAATCGCTGGGTGTCTTTACCGTGGCCTTCGCCGGCCTGATTGATGGTCTTAACCCTTGCGCCTTTGCTACCATCGTCTTTTTCATCTCTTACCTGGCTTTCGTGGGCCGCCGGCAGTGGTGGCCGTGGGGGTGGCCTTCACCCTGGGGGTGTTCTTGACCTACCTGGGGGTGGGGTTGCTCAAGTTTCTGGCCTCGCTGCCCTTCTTGAGCGCAGTGAGCCGTTGGGTGTACGGCCTTACGGCGGCGCTGTGCCTGTTCCTGGCCGTCGTCAGCCTGTACGACTGGTGGCAGGCGCCGGGGCAAGCCGGAGGAGATGCGCCTGAAGCTGCCCCTCAGCTTGCGGCGCTGGATCAACCGCGTCATCCGCGAGGGGGCAGGCCTGCGGGCCTTTGTGCCAGTGTCCTTTGTCACCGGAGTGGCGATCTCGCTTATCGAGTTGGCCTGCACAGGCCAGGTTTACCTGCCGACCATCATCTTTGTGCTGGGCGTGCCGGGGTTGCAGGCCAGGGCCGGGCTGTACCTGGTACTCTACAATCTGATATTCATCCTGCCGCTGGTGGTGGTCTTTTTGCTGGCCTACTTTGGCACCACGTCCCAGCAGTTAGGTCAGTTCATCAGTCGCCGAGCGGCGACGGTCAAGCTGGCCACGGCCGGATTGTTTGTCCTGCTGACTATTTGGCTGGTTTTCGCTCTCTTGACTCCGTAACAGCGACTCCAGCTTACTACAGGGCCAGGCTGACTCGCAGACAGGCGTCCACTGCTTGCATGTCTGTATTATCCAGATGGCCCAACCGTTGCAGGACACTGGCCTGGGGAATGGTCAAGATAACACTGCCCAGCACCACTGAGTCTCGATCCAGGCCCGCTGTTCCCGCTCGAAGGCGGTGGTTGGTTGGGTAATCCTTGGCTGGCATCTTGCTGGAGATGGCCGCCACGATCAGGTTGGGGCTGAAGCGGTTGCCCACCTCATTTTGGATGACTAGAGCCGGACGAGGTTTGCTCTGGGTGAAATCGGTGATGAAGGGAAAGGGAACGAGGACGACGTCCCCTCGATGTAAAGACTGGGTCTTACTCATTCCACTGCCATGCCTTTTCTGCTGCCGTCGTCTGAAGAGGCAGGCTTTCTTGAGCGATGGCCGCCGTCTCTTTGGCCATGACCTGGTATCCTTCGGCCAAGAGAGACTCAAACTCTTGCTGTCGCAATCGCTCTAGCCGCTCTAGCAGGGCCTGGCGGACGAATTGACTGCGATTCTCCGCCAGATGGCGGGCCATTTCGTCTACCGTTCCGAGCAGAGAATTAGGAAGGGTTATCATAACGCGCTCCATGCGAACTACTCCTTTCTGATAGACATATCACCGAGCATAGTATACACGATTTTTCCTGAAATATCAATATATTTTTCTGCGTCGCTCACCTCAAAGGCAGTGACGGCAATGACGTGCCACAAAAGCCCATCATGGCCGGGTTAGAGTAGAATTAGAAGAAGCTGGTAAAGGAAAGGACTCGATATCGTGATAGACTGGAAACTACTGTGGAGCACCTTCGTTTTGTTATTTGTGGCAGAGCTGGGGGACAAGACCCAGTTGGCGGTGATCTGCACCTCGGCCAGCTCCGACCGTCCCTGGACGGTCTTTCTGGGCGCTACGCTGGCTTTGGTTATGGTTACCCTGATTGGTACCCTGGCCGGCCAATTCATCTCTCGCTTCGTTTCGCCCGATATTCTGCGCAAGGGAGCGGCGGGTCTGTTCGTGTTGATGGGCGTATTGATGTTCTTTGACAAGATTTGACCACAAGGCAGCGTACGTCGTACCACTTTCATGCTTCTCCCATTCCCCCCGCTTGCCGATCCATCTCCTGCAGCAGCTCCCATAGGAACGCCTCGGTGCGCCCGACTACTTTGGGATCCAGGTTTTCCACCACGTCGGTGGGCCGATGCCATTCTGGCAGCACCCCGCCGCGCTGGTGCCCGCCCAGCGTCAGTACCCGGAATCCATGCTTGCAGCCGATGGCACCTTCGGTGTAGGCACCGCGAAAGGCATAGGCTTGGGCATCCAGCTCCGGATGGCGGGCAGCGATGCCGTTGGCCAGCGCGATCAGATCGGGGTCGCTGCGGGAGGTGAGCAGAAACGTTTCGCTCGTCATATAGCCCAGGCTCGCGCCGGCGCCACCCACGCTGTCCAGGGCGATCCAGGCGGCGCGCCCCAGTTCGTTGCGGTGGACCTGGGCAAAGTCGTCGGCTCCGTAGCAACCCACCTCCTCGCAGCCGGAGAGCACCGCCCACACAGTGGTGTGCGCCAGGGGCTCCTCTTTGAGACGCTGGGCCACGCTGAGCACAACCCCCGCGCCGCTGGCGTTGTCGTTGGCTCCGGCGGTGTAGGGGGAGAAGTCGGCCTGGAGCGTCAGGAGGAAAACTCCCAGCAAGATCAAGGCGTAGGGCAGCGACAGAACCCGCCACAGCCATCCAGTAGCGGCAATGCCAATGGCAAAGAGGGCCACCAGGAACAGGCTGGAGACAAGGCCCACGGGAACGAGCGTGCTGAACAGCTTAACCCACCTGTCGGTCGAAAAGACCAATGGCGTTCGGTGGGTATCCAGGTGGCCCATAAGCACCACGTGCTCTCGCGCTTCTCCCCGTGGCTGTATCCGCGCCCACACGTTCTGACTGCGTCCTTTGGGCAGTAGCCAACGCAGGGGATTGGTGCGGAAAGCCAATTCCAGCAGCACCGAGACCAGGGCCAGCACCGTCAGCACCAGTGCGGCGATCGCTCCCCAGCGCGCCCCAATCCAAAATAGCGGCTCGCTCACCAGCATCAGACCGGAAAACAGTACGTAGGGGTACCAGGCTGAGCGGGCGCTGGTGAAGGGTTCGGTGATGGGCTCCAGCCCGGCCTCCCGCAGCACCTGGGCAACATAGCGAGCCGCCTCTGCCTCTTGAGGCATAGTCGAGCCCCGCGGCCCGATGGTCTTCGGCTAGATAGTGGATATGATCCATAGCAGCCATTGTTAGCTCCTCTCTTTTGCGATGGGCGAAGGTCTCCCCTGCTTGCCTCGGTACAGCAAGAAAGCCACCTGTGCAGTTGACGTAGGTGGCTTCAGAGTGTACATCTCACCGCTTTTCTCCGCGGCCATCCCTATCACTTCCTTCTATTCGTTCAGGTGCCCGGCACTTGACAATGGTTCAAGACGGCACTTTCTCAGTAGAGACTCGCTTGGATCACACCCAAAAGTGCCGGGCACCTCAGCTACACTTGTAGCGCCTCCACCAGCTTGGGCACTACCTGATACAGGTCTCCTACGATCCCGTAGTCGGACAGGGCGAAGATGGGGGCATTGCCGTCTTTGTTGATGGCCACCGTTATGCGAGCGCCCCGGATGCCCACGGTGTACTGGATCTGGCCGGAGATGCCGATAGAGATAACCAGCCGTGGCCTGGTCTTCTTGCCCGATAGCCCCACCAGCCGATCCTCCGACAGCCACTGGTAATCGGTGCATAGGGTTTTGGTGCAGCCGATCTCCGCCCCGAGGGCCCTGGCCAGCTCCTCGATGATCCCCAGGTCTTCCTTTTTCTCCAGGCCCCGGCCGATGCAGACCAACACCTCCGCCTCCTCCAGGTTGACAGCCTCCCCGGCCTTATCCCGTCGTTCAACGATGCGGGTGCGGGGCTCCTTCAGGTCCAGGTCTACCGTGACGACCTCCCCCTGATGGGCCTCTTTGGCCCCCAGCTCAAAGGTCTTGGGCATCACCGCGATCACCTGGTGGGGGGTCTTGATGAAGTCCGAGGCCACGGTATTGCCGCCCAGGGCATAGCGACTGACCAGCAGGTTCCCGTTCTGCACCTCCACCGCTGTGGCATCGGTAACGCAGCCCGCTCCCAGTTTCTGCGCTACCCGGGGAGCCAGCTCCTTGCCCCGCTTGGTGGAGGCCAGCAGTAGAACCTGGGCGTCGTTCTGCTGCGCGATCTGACACAGGGCTTCGGCATGGGCCTCGACGTGGAAGCTGACCAGGGTGGGATGTTCGGCCACGTAGACCCGGTCCGCGCCATAGGCGAAGTACTCGTCGGCCCTGGCGCCTGCCCCCTGGCCCAGTAGCGCAGCGGCCAGCTCCATGTTCAATGCCGCGCCGAACTCCTTGCCTTTGGACACCAGCTCAAAAGCCAGGTCATCTTTTTCCGAGAATACCAATATCTCAGCCATGATTACCTCCCCAGAACTCCTTCTTTGGTAAGGGCATTGACCAGGTCCACCACCACCTCGTCCAGGTCGCCCTGAAAGACCACCTGTTTTCTCGCCTGCTCTGGAGCCAGGTTGCTGACCGCCTCCATGGCCGCCCCCTTGGCCCCGACCTCGTCCTCAGAGAGCCCCAGGTCCGCCGCCTTCCATTCTTGGACCGGCTTGCGAGCCGCTTTCAGGATGTCTCGGAGGGAGGCCAGTCGGGGCTGATTGATCTCGGCGGCTACCGTGACCAGGGCCGGCAGCTCGGCCTCCACGACCTCGAAGCTCTCCTCCATATTGCGAACGGCCTTGAGCCTGTGGTCCGTGATCTCTAGCTCCCGGACGTAGGTGATCTGCGGGAGGTCAAGGATCTCGGCCAGCCTTGGCCCCACCTGGCCGGAGTAGTTGTCGGTGGAACCCTCGCCGCAGAGGATGAGATCGTACCCCCCGATCTTCTGGATGGCTTTGGCCAGCGCCTTGGCCGTGCCGAAGGTGTCCGAGTCGGCCAACACGGGATCAATCAACAGAACCGCTTCATCGGCCCCGATGGCCAGGGCCTCCTTGATGCCGTCCTTAAGCTTGGCCTTGCCCATGGCCAGGGCGGTCACCTTGGTCACCTCTATCTTCTCCTTGATTCGCACTGCCTCTTCCAAGGCACTCTTGTCCATGTCCCCGAAGATCAGCGGCGCTCCCTCTAGAAGAGGTCTCCGCTCTTTAATCCTGATCTGTTGCAGATCGGGGATTTGCTTTAGACACACGACAATGTTCACGTTCTCGCCTCCTTTCACTTGACGCTGGATGTTGGATGCTTGATAGCTCGATACTTGCTCCGGCGTTTGACGGCCGAGCCTTGCGCCGTGCGTCAGCAAGGACGCAAGGCGAGTGTTAGACGACGTGCATCTTTAACTCCTCACTGTTCCTTTAGAACCAGCGGCAAGCAAACCCGCCTCCATACTCTTTGGGCCGTCGAGAATTCGGACGTATTGCCGTCCTGGTCGGTCGCCGTGGCGGTGACGTAAGGCCCGGTGAGGCCGGCGGGCTTGCGGAAGGTGAACGCGCCGGACGCGTCTGCCACGGTGGCGCCTTCATAGACGCGGCCTTCGTCCTCCCCATCGGAAAAGACCTCTACTGTGCAGCCCGGGCCAGCCGTGCCTGAGACGGCGTTGGGGGTGACAACGGTGATGAGCGGGGCAGGGAGCATCTGATTGCCGCCATCGGCGAGGATGATGCCTGGGCCAGTATTGCTGTGGATCGAGTTGCGGCGGATTGTATTGAAGGTGGATTGGGTCACAAACACGCCCGAGTTGTAGTAAGCACCCGCTTCCTGGCCGTTGTAGGCCATCCGATTTCCCTGAACGAAATTGTGCGACGTATGATCGTGCAGCAGCACCCCGGCCCAATCGTTGCCCAGAGGCGTCATGCCGTCAGAACCAACGCCAACGTCGTTGCCGGCAATCCAGTTGTACTCGACGCCGGCCCCGACAATGTCCACCCCAACAGTGTTGCCGCCGATGGTGTTGCGCTCCTTGGCGGTCGCGCCGCCGATGAAGACGAGCCGGCCGGAACCGTCTACCCCTACCCCGACACCGTTGCCGAGCGCCCGGGTGCCGCTGACATCCACGCCGATGTAATTACCGAGAATCAGGTTGTGTGGCGATCCCCAACTGGGAACTTGGATGGCTGGTCCCGTGTTGCCGCTGATGACATTCCGCTCTCCTGGAAGTGTCCCTCCAACTCGGTTGAAACCAGAGTCGCAGATGAAGAGGCCAGAGTGATTTCCCAGCGCGGCTGTGCCGCTGGCATCGGTGCCGATAAAATTGCCCACCACCGTGTTGTGCCTTGTGTTGCGGTCAGAAATCATAACCCCTGTCATCTGGTTTCCGCTGATGACGTTCCGGTCGCCAGGGTTGGGTCCCCCTACCGTATTGCCGGAGGCCCCACACTCGATGATCACGCCACCACGCCCATTACCTAGAGCCTTTGTGCCGGTGATGTCAGGGCCGATGTAGTTCCCGGCGACGACGTTGCCCGTGACGTCTTCTCCCAGCAGGTTGACGCCCTTGTCCCAGTTGCCGCTGATGATGTTCCGCTCCCCGGGGGTCGGCCCTCCCAGCCGGTTGTTCCTTCCGCCCAGCCCTACGCCGATCATATTGGGCATGGCCGTACTGCCGGTGGCATCCGTGCCGACCAGGTTCCCCAGCACCTGGTTGTGCTCTCCCCCGATGTAGATGCCACACTGATTCCCGCTGACGACATTGCCCTGGCCCGTCGGACCGGCCCCTTGCGCCTGATCTCCCCCGATGACGTTGTACCGGCCCCCGACGTTCACCCCGCAGTTGCTAAAGTACAGGACCTGCAGCCCGCGCACCGTGTTGTAATCCGAAACGACCGTCAGGCCACTGGCCGACCCCGCCAGGTTCCGGCCATCCAGGATGACCCCTGCATCGCTGCCATCTATCGTGATCCTGCCCTCGACGATAGGGGGCAGAGGACTGGAAAGGGCGATGGTCACTGGCCTCGTCGGTGGAAACACGGCCGGATCAAAGGTAATCACATCACCGACCCGGGCATCCAACAAGGCCTGGCGCAGAGTGCCAGGGCCGCTATCGAGCGTGCTGGTGACGATATGAGTGATGACAGACAGAATCCACGGGGCTGAGAACTCTGACGTATTGCCCGCTTCGTCCCTCGCTGTAGCGGTGATGTGGGGGCCCATCAAGCCGGTGCTTTTCGTGAAGGTAAAGACGCCGGTGGCGTCGGCAATGGTCTGCCCTTCATAGGTCTGGCCTTGCCTCCCGCGGTCGGAGAAGACTTCGACAACGGCGTGTGCCGGGGCAGTACCGAGGACAGTGGTCACTGCGACGCTGGAAAGAACCGGCGCTGCAAAAGAACGATTGCCTCCGTCTGTATTCAGTATCCCTTTGCCCACGTTGTCATGGATGGCGTTAGCGGTGATTGTGTTGCTAATGGTGGCTGTGCCCTGCACCAGTACTCCTGAGCCGCGGCTGTAAGCAATGCGGTTCGCAGGACCCACCACATTGCGCTGAG
Organism: uncultured Anaerolineae bacterium; assembly: GCA_964446635.1. GTDB lineage: Bacteria > Chloroflexota > Anaerolineae > VGOG01 > VGOG01 > CAYUPJ01. The sequence goes on along the minus strand of CAYUPJ010000080.1, from coordinate 7,309 downwards.
GGCCACTGTTCAGAGTGATGCCGTGGCCAAAGTTGCCGATGGCTGCTGTGCCGCTAATGTTTGTGCCGATGAGGTTGCCGATGATGATGTTACCGTCAGTCTCCGCCCCATAGAGTTGCACGCCAGAGTTGTTGCAGCCGTTGATGACATTGCCCGGACCGATCACATTATGGTGGGCACCGCTATGAATGTGCACACCTGTTATCCAGAGCTGCGCGGGGGGCGATGTGCGCAGGGCAAACGTGCCGCTGGCGTCCGTGCCGATCAGGTTGTTCCGCACCACGTTGTGGTCGGTCCCACTGCCCCAGATCGTCACGTCGTTGTCGGCGCTGCCGCCGATCACGTTCCGCTCGCCTGGTGCTGCGCCACCAATGATATTGTAACTGGCGCCGTCGCCGATACTGACGCCGTTGCCGTTGCTCACAATGGCCGTGCCGGTGAGATCGGTGCCGACCAAGTTGCCCATCACCGTGTTGCTCATCGTTCCAGTTCCGCCTATGCCGATCCCAGCATCTCCATTGCCGCTGAGCAGGTTGCCCTGACCCAACGGGCCGCTGCCCTGCGTCCTGTCACCGCCGATCAGGTTGTAACACGCTCCACCGCCGATGCTTACGCCCTGGGAGGGAAAGTTGAGGATCTGCAAGCCTCGGATGACGTTCCCGTCCGAGGTGATCACCAGGCCACTAGTGCCCGGCGGGGTGAGGCTCCCGTCCAGGATCACCCCGGCGTCCGAGGCTTCGATGGTGACCTGGCTCTGGGTGAGCCAGGGGAGCGGGCTGATCAGGGTGATGGTCGCGGGGTGGGCGGGTGGGAACACGGCCGGGCCGAACGTGACAGTATCGCCGCTGGAGACGTTCTCCAGGCGTTCCCGCAGCGTCCCGGCGCCGCTATCTGCCGTGCTGGTGACGACGCAGGAGGCTGCCCTGGTCGGGCCGCCGGGCGCTGGCCCCATCCCGCTGAATGCGGCCGGGCGATGGAGATGCAGGGCCGGAGGCGTGACCACCGGTTGGCCTGTCGCGCCGGCAGCCGTTCTTTCCAGGATCAGCAGCCCGCCGTGTCCGTCGGCGACATACGCATGATGGCCGGCCAAGGCAGTATGCCAGACCACCCCAGGGGTGTTGAAGGTGGCGACCAGGGTCGGGGTGAGGGGACTGAAGACCTCTATCGCCATCATTCCGGCACCGCTGGCACTGAGGTAAGCGATTGTGCCGGAAATCACCACGGCATTGACAATATCTGGCGTATCGCAGGAGCCGATCTCGACCGGGGTGCTGGGATCGGAAACATCCACGATGCGCAGGCCGCCGTGATCTCCCACGTAGGCCAGGTTGCCGGCCACCGCCACACTATCCACCCAATGGATGGGATCGTAGACGCCCACCAGGGTTGGGCTGAATGGACTGGAGACATCTACGATCTTGAGGCCGTCGTGGGCGTCGGCCACGTAGGCCAGGGGTTCAGAGACGGCGACGCCGATGGTATCCTGTTGGTTTTGGTTCAGTTGGATGGATCCGATCTGGACGGGAGCCGTGGGGTCACTGACGCTGATGAGGCTCAAGCCCCACTCATCGGCGATATAGAGGATTTGCCCGACCAGGACGATCTCGCGGTATGCGCCGAACGGCGTGGGGAAGAAAGACACCCTCACAGGATGAGTGGGTGTGGAGACATCCACCACATGCAGGCCCCACGAGTCGCTGAGATAGGTGGCCAGGTAAACATACGTGCCGCTGATTACCACGCTGGCTGCGTAACCACCGGCGGTGTCATAGGCCCCGACCTCCCTGGGACGGACCGGGTCGGACACGTCCACCACCCGCAGGCCAGAGAATCCGGCCGCCACGTAGGCGTAACTCCCGGCTACCGCCACCCGGCGGCTGTCGGCCAGCAAGCTGTACCGGCCCACCCCGGTCGGATGGGCCGGGTCGGCCACGTCCACCACTCGCAGACCCTCCCGCAGATCGGCCACGTAAGCCGTGCTGTCAGCGACGGCCACCCGCCGCGCCAGGCCCATCCCCTCAAGCGCTCCGATCTCACCGGGGTGGGCCGGGTCGGACACGTCTACGATGCGCAAACCAAACGCCCCGTCGGCCACGTAGACCGTCGTCCCCGCCACGGCCACATTCAGCGCCCAGCCGGGGGTGTCGTACACGCCCATTGCAACTGGCTGGGCCGGGTTGGATACGTCCACCACCCGCAACCCCGCCCAGGCATCGGCGATGTACGCCCGGTTGCCGACCACAGCCACCCCGTAGGCATAGCCCGGCGTGTCCAGCGAACTGGCCTCGACCGGGTGCGCCGGGTCGGCGACGTCCGCCACCAGCAGCCCGGCCCCGGCCGCGGCGATGTAGGCGTGGTTGCCAGACACCGCCACCTCGAAGGCGTAGTTCATGTCATAGGCCGCGCCGAGCGGTGTGGGGTGGGCTGGGTCGGAGACGTCCACCGTCCACAGGCCGTATGGCCCGTCGGCCAGGTAGACGGTGTTATCCGATACAGCTACCCCCTCAGCGTAGCCGGGCGAGCCCCAGGCTCCCAACTCGACCGGGTTCGCCGTGTCGGACACGTCTACCACCCGCAGGCCGGCCCCGCCAGCGGCGACGTAGGCGAGCGTCCCGCTAATAACCACATCCTCCACGAAGTAAGGGAACAGGGTCGTGGCCCCCACTTCGGTGGGCGTGCTGGGGTTGGAGACGTCCAGCACCACCAGCCGCAAGCCCACACCGACGCAGGCATAGTTCCCCTGCACGGCCACCGCGCTGGTCGGCCCGCCGATCTGCCCGACCACCTGCCAGCCTGCTAGACGGTCTTGCGTTGCGGTGGGCATGGCCCACGTCGCTAACGCGAACAAGGAAAGCAATAACGCGGTGATCCCGCCGCCCATCCACCTGCGTTGCATCGTATTTCGCCTCTCGTAACAATCACCGCCCTGAGTCGTGGATCTGTGGAGATGGCGCATGTCGTCTAACTTCCAGCTAACCGAAACGATACTGCACCCCAAACCCGCCTCGGGGATAGTCCCATTCCAGGGCTCCATAGCGACAGGCGATGCGGCAGGTGCCACATTCCAGGCAGCCTTCGAACTCGACGCCGATGTCGTCACTTTCTTTGTTGATCGAATAGAGGTGAGCGGGGCAGACAAACAGGCAGTACTTCTCTCTGCAGTTTCGCCTGCAGATTTCGTGGTTGATGCGGATGTGGCTTTCCTCGTCTAGCTTGAACGCATCCAGCCCCAGTTTGGATTCTATGTTCATTTTACATCTTGCACAGGCTCAGCACATCCCTTAGCGTCGAGAGGTTGAGCAGCTTGCTCCTCACCTCGCCGAAGACGGTGCGGAAGAGCCCCTGCTTGGGCCCATCGTCAATCCACATCAGCTTCTCCAACAGGTCGCAGAAGACCTGGGGGTAGAGGTTGACGAGCCGGGGATTCTCCAGGACCTCTAATGCGTGGCGGAAGGTGCGCATGTCTTTGAGGACGAAGCTGTCCTTTAGCAGTTCTTCGTAGTAGGCCAGGGTGGAGGCGGAGAAATCGTCCTTCTCTTTGGCCCGTCGAATGGCCTGGGCAGCCATCGCTCCTGAGGCTAGGGCGTACTCCATCCCCCGGACGGTGATGAGCATGTTCAGCCCCAAGCCCGCCGCGTCCCCCACCACCAGGATGCCATCGGAGTAGAGTTTGGGCATGGCGTGGATGCCGCCCTCGGTGACTATGTGGGCCGAATATTCCACCACCTTGCCTCCGTCGAGGAGCACGCGGATCTCAGGGCGCTCCTTGAACGCCTCCATGAGCAGGTGGACCTCTGGCAGAGGGTCCCGCTCCATCAGCGCTTGGATGCCCACCACGATGCCTAGCGAGATGCTCTCCAGGTTGGTGTAGAGGAACCCGCCGCCCATCATCCCCTGGGTCAATTCGCCGAAGAAGAGCTGGGCCAGGCCCTCGTTACCCTCCAGATTGAAGCGATCCTCGATGGTCCGCCGGGGGAGTTCGATGACCTCCTTCATGCTGACGGCGAAGTGCCTGGGCTGGTGCTTCTCTCGCAGGCCGGCCTTCTCGGCCATCAGTGACAGCACCCCATCGGCGGCCACCACCACGTCGGCGTAGATCTCGTCCCCGTTGGCGACGATGCCCGCCACCCGGCCATTCTCAAAGACCAGGTCGTCTACCTTGAACTTAGGGATGAGCAAGGCTCCCCTTTCAGCTACTTGGTCGGCGAACCAGCGGTCGAACTTAGCCCGCAGGATGGTGAAACTGTGGTACGGCTGACGGTTGAACCGCTCGCTCCGCAGCTCGATCGTGGTGGATGATTCTCTGGCCATCGCCGTCAGCCGTTCTCGGGTGACGTGTCGCTCCAGCGGCGCCTGTTCCCAGAAATCTGGGAACAGGTCCCTGACCGGATGGAGGTAGATCCTGCCGCCGGTGACGTTTTTGCTGCCGGGGAAATCCCCCCGCTCGACCACCAGAACGTCCAGCCCCGCGTCGGCCAGGAAGTAGGCCGTGGATAGGCCGGCCAGGCCCGCCCCGACCACGATGACATCCATCTTTTCGGTGGAATCGCCCATCCCATTTCTTCCCCAGGTGCAACGCACTTCGTTAAGTGCGTTGCACCTTAATACAGAGGCAGCCTTCGCCCGAAGGCTGCCTCTGTGCAGGTAATCATCTGGCTTATCTGATGGGACTAGTGTCCCTTCTGCGTTCCGCGATACGGCACTGCCTCGTCGCCGATCCAATCGCGGGCGATGATGAGCTTCTGGACATGATAGCCGCCTTCGGCCCCAACTACATAGGACATGAAGCCCCTCAAGGCCATCTCCAGCGGGGTGTCCTTGGTATAGCCAAAGGCGCCGTGGTACATCATGCCGTGCTTGGCGATGTCTACGGCCAGCATCGGGGCATGGGCTTTGCAGATGGAGACGATAGTGTTGATCCCTTCCTTGGTGAAGCTCGACCGATCCTGGTAGAACTGATCAACCATCCAGGCAGCCTTCTGGAGCATCAGCTTCAGCATCTCCAACCTGGCATAGTCATCTACCATCTCGAAGGAAATGCCCTCGAAGTTCACCAGCGGCCGGCCGAAGAGGATCCTCTGTTTGGTGTACTCACGGCTGATCTCCAGACACTTCTCGGCCCCTCCCAGGCAAGCTGCGGATACCAGAATCCGGGCGGCGTTGAAGCCCTCCATGTTGACGTAGAAGCCCCTGTTCTCCTCACCCAGGATGTACTTTTTGGGAATCTCTACGTTCTTGTAGACGAAGCCGCCCGTGGACAGTCCCATGCGCCCCATGTCGTGATAGGTGGTATAGCTGGTGCCGGGGGCGTCGGCTGGGAAATAGGCGAAGGTGGTGCCCTTGTAACCCATCGTGGGGTCGGTCTTGAAGAGGGTCAGGTGGCCGCCGCCCCGCTCGGTGGCCTCCCTCACGCCGCTGATGTAGGCTTTCTCGCCGTTGACGACCCACTTGTCGCCGTCGCTCCTGCCCAGGGTGGTGATATTGGCCAGGTCGGAGCCTCCCCCAGGTTCGGTGGTGTTGATGCCGAGGAACCATTCACCGGTAGCCACCCTGGGCAGTATCTCTTCCTTGGCCTCCTTGGTGCCGTACCGGTTCAGCAGATAGGACCAGCCGATGCACAGCAGCGAATAGACGGGCAGCGACATGCTCAGCTCACCCCGCGCCAGCTCGAAGACCGTGATCATGGCGTACTGCATCTCTTCGCCGGGCATGGCCATGCCGCCATACTCCTCGGGGATGGTCACGCCGAAGATGCCCAAATTGGCCATCTTCTTGATGACGTCGTCGGGTATCCTCTCCCATTCCTCGTCAATCTTGCGAGCGATGGGTTCCAGTTCCGCCTGGGCGAACTCCCTCACTGTGTTTTTCCACAGTTCCTGCTCAGCACTCAGTCTGAATTCCATGATGAATCTACCTCCTTGTAGTGTTTTTGTAGTCCCGCTATGGGAGTAACGCTAGCGGGCTGTTTGAGACAACTGGCATGATTATAGCATAGCCATCCGCTGGTGTCAAAATCACGTTATTCGAGCGGGATCTCGCGCAGGTCGGGATCAATGGCCCCGGTCTCGAAGAAGATGATCGCCCCCGGAGCGTGGATGTGCTTGGCGGCCATGGCCGCCAGAAGCGGGAGGCCCGTGCCGCAGAAGACGATCTCGCCATCGTGCATCTCCCGCGCAGCGACGATGGCCATCAACTCACGGGCAGTGTAGTTCTCCATCTCATCCTCGTTGCAGTCCTGGTGCGTAGCCGAAAGGCGGGACGGCGCGGATGCGCTCCAACGCCTCCGGGCCGATTTTCTCCAGATACTCGGCGTGCTCGTCCACTCCATACACGTACTCGTCGAGATAGGCCGCGAACTGTGCATCATCCTCACACATCTCGCTGATGAGCAGGCGCGTCTCCGCCAACTCGATGGCCCCCGCAGGGCAAACGCCCACGCAAGCGCCGCAGTAGCCGCAGCGATCAACCTTGACCTTTATCACCGGCCTCCTCCCTCTACTAACCAATCTGTCGCCCCAACCACTGCACCAACTAGCAAACAAGAAAACATGGGGATTTCCATCCCCATGCCACGAACTCAAGTGCGCCAAGGCGCACTCAACTAGAGGCAAATGACCCTTGCCTATATTCAACCAACTTCGACTTTTTGGCCCTCAGGCCCGCTATCCAGCCCCGGCCAGGCGCTTCTCGATGTAGGCCACCGCCTCCCCGACGGTGGTAATTTTCTGAGCATCCTCGTCGGGAATCTCTTCCACGAACTTGTCCTCGAAGGCCATGATCAACTCCACCAGGTCGAGGGAATCGGCCTCCAGATCTTCGCGGAAGCTGGCCTCCAGGGTGACCTTCTCCGGGTCAACGCCCAGCACTTCGACAATAACGGCTTTTACGTCTTCGAATACCGACATTCTTTCACCTCCTCGTTGGTAATAATTGGCCCTTATTTTACCAGCCTTGGCCGATATAGTCAAAACCCATTTGACAAGAATCGTCACCGCTGGTAATATTGCATAGTTGGCCTATTTATTTGAACACCATTGACGGTGAAAAGTTACGGAGGTCCCAGCTTATGCACAATCAGCGAAAGACGGAACACCTGCGCATCTCCCTGGGAGAAGATGTACGCTTCCCCAATTTGACCACGGGCCTGGAAAGATACCACTTCGTTCATCAGGCCCTGCCAGAGATAAACCGCGACGACATTGACCTTTCCACCACTTTGCTAGGCAAGGAACTGAGCGCCCCTTTGATCATCTCCTCCATGACTGGCGGTACTGAGGAGGCCGAGACGATCAACAAGAACCTGGCCCTG
>CAYUPJ010000079.1:13344-18246 GCA_964446635.1 uncultured Anaerolineae bacterium | reverse complement strand
CCCCACGACTCCCACGAGTACGAGCTGATGGCCCCCGGCGTGGACGTGTGGAGCACCCTGCCCAACGAGCAATATGCCGCCTGGGACGGCACTTCCATGGCCACGCCCATTGTCTCCGGCATCGCCGCCCTCTTGCGCACTAAGTGGAGCGACAAGGACGTCTACTCCTCCCGCTTCATCATGGGCCAGATCGCCGCCAACACCGCCGGAGGGATCGGCGGCGTGGCCGATGCCTACGCCGCGCTCACCGCCGTCCCGCAGCCCGAACTCTCCTACCTGGAGCATTGGCTGTTCGACACCCCCGACCTGGACCCGGTCAACGACGACGACGGCATCGTGGACGCCGGGGAGACGGTGGACCTGGTCATCGTCATCCGCAACCACTGGGGCAAGGCCGACCCGGTGACGGTGACCCTGGAGGCCTGGGCCGAGGGCGCCTACCAGCCCGACCCCTACGTGACCATGATCACCGACACGGTGGACTACGGCGCGATCGGTTCCTTCAACTGGGACGACAACGGCCTGATCTACGACGACCAGGGGGTGATTGTCGGCGTGCGCCATCCCTTCCGCTTCACGGTGGACCCCAACACCCCCAATGACCACGTCATCCCCTTCCGGCTGACCATGACCGCCGGCAACGGCCTGGACCCGGCGGACACAACCGTCTACACCTCCCAGTCCCGCTTCTACCTGATCGTGCAGCGGGGGCGGGAGCTGCCCACGATCATCTCAGAAGATATGACGTTGACGAAGGACTACTACTGGATCGTGCCGGATCAGACCCTCATCGAGGCTGGCGTGACAGTGACAGTAGCTGAGGGGACACCGGTCCAGTTTTACTCAGCCGCGCCGTCGGATCCTTATGCATCAAGTCCACTGGCAGCCCTGGTTGTTCAAGGAACTCTGCGTGCAACCGGAACATTCAGTGAGCCAGTAGAGATGTTTCTTTCCAGCAACTATGAAACCTTGGTGACGGAAGTACGCAGACAAAATAGTGGAGTAGTAGAGTTGCGTTACGTACGGATGGAGAATCCCAAAGTGGAAGCCTCGTTGATTGACCACAGCTTCTTCTGGGGGAGTGGTAAGTATCAGCAAGTGTATTACCATAATGGCCAATATCTGTATACCGATTACTGGCACTACGTGGACACACCTACGGTCAATTCGTCCATCTTTAAGAGCGTAGGATTTGACTGGTATGCTGACTATCGCAATTTCCATTTCGCCAAAGGCGGAGGGTACAAGATCGCAGGCTCGATAGACACATCATTGGTCACGAATTCGTACTTCTATGCGCTTATCGACGAAGCTTCACCAGAGATACTACGCAACAATGTCTTTCTCCTAAACACCCGCCCAAGCAGTCGGTTTGGCGAGTTACGAGTGTCTAGGCTATATGTGCGCAACGGGACAGCCGGGGTTTGCGCTGGAGAACAACGAGTGATCCACAACGCATTTCTAAGCAATTACAACATTCTGGACCCCACGAAATGGGTGAGGGTATGGTACGACGGAAGCGGCTCGCCTGCCTGCCTATCGAACAACTACTGGGGAACAACTTCACCAGTGGTGCTGGAAGCGGCGATCTGGGATTATCACGACGACTTCGGTCTGGGAGAGGTGATCCACTCGCCTGTGCTTACTAACCCCGTAACCACCACATATCCCTTCGTCGTAGATGTGGCTCTCTCCACCGCCAGCAGCCCGCGCACCAGCATCGTCGGCGCGGAGCCGGTGACCTTCACCGTCACCTTCAACCGCGATATGACCACTACTGTCCAACCCCAGGTCTCTTTCGGCCCGGATGTTCCCTACAAAGATTTCGAGGTCGACGGGGACTGGCAGGACCCTCGCACCTGGGTGGGCGCGTTCAACGTCACTCCCATCACCGGCGATGGCTACCAGCTGATTCGTGTGGCGGACGCGGTGGCAGCCGACGACCCCTGGCTGGTCACCGGCGACGACGTGGCACGCTTCCGCTTCGAGATCATCACCTCCGGCACCGAGGCCATGAACCTCCAGGCCACCGGCGGCGAGGGGTACGTGGACCTGATGTGGACCCAGGACGACTTCGACCTGTTGGCTGGCTTCAACCTCTACCGCTCGACTAGCCAGGACGGCACTTACAGCCGCATCAACGTCTCCATCATCCCGCCAGATCAGCGGTCGTTCCGGGACACCAATGTCCAGCCCGGCCAGCCCTACTACTACAAGTTCACCGTGGTCAAGACCGACATGACCGAGTCGGACTTCTCCAACGTGGCCACGGCCACGCCGGTGGACACCATCCCGCCCAACATCAGCCACACACCAGTCACCCAAGCGCCTCCCGGCCTGCCGCTCACCCTCTACGCCGACGTAACCGATAACGTGGGAGTGCAAGGCGTGACTCTCTACTACCGGGCCATCGGCGCTACGAGCTACCAGAGCAAGGCCATGGTCAAAACCACCGGCAACCGCTACTCGGCGACCATCGAAGGGGCCAAGGTGGCCTCACCGGGGCTTGAGTACTACATCGAGGCGACGGATGGGATCAGCACGGTGCGCGACGGCCGGCCGGAGTATCCCCACCAGGTTACAGTGGTGGACCGTCCGGTGGTGACGACGGTGAGTCCCAACCACGGCCCTGCCTCCGGCGGCACTATGGTGACTATCTCCGGCAGCAACTTCAAGGCCGGCGCTTCGGTAACATTCGGCGGGGCGGTGGCAGAGGATGCCACAGTGGTCAGCAGCAGCCAGATCACTTGCACCACGCCGGCCCACTACCCGGCCACGGTGGACGTGACGGTGACCAACCCCGACAGCCAGAGCGGCACGCTGCTGCGGGGCTTCACCTACGAGAGCGAGGTGGCCTCGCTGAGTCTGCCGAACACCAACGGAGGCCAGAATGACATCGTCCAGGTGCCGGTCAACACCGCCAACGTCCAGGGCCTGGCCGCCGCCAGCCTGACCGTTGCTTTTGATAGCAATGTACTCAGCGCTCGTGACGCCAGCACCGGCAACCTGACCCCCGGCTGGAGCCTGGCGGCCAACACCAGCACCCCCGGCCAGATCCGAGTTTCCATGGCCAGCCCCGGCGGCACCGTCACCGGTTCCGGCGTCCTGGCGTATCTGGAGTTCGAGGTGGTGGGCTCACCTGGCGCCAGCACCACCCTGCAACTCACCAATGTCTCTCTGAACGATGGCGCCATCCCGACCGAGACCGCCGCTGGCTCCTTCCAGGTCAACCCTGTGTACGACGTTGGTGGCACGGTGCGCTTCTGGAACGGCGGCGCGGGCGTGCCCGACGTCCTGCTCACTCTGGATGGCGACCGGGTCTACACTGACCAGAGCGACGCCAGCGGCGTCTACATCGTCAGCGGTGCTGAGACGGACGATTACGCCCTCACCCCCAGCAAGTCGGACGGCGTGAACGGCATCAGCGCCTACGACGCTTCCCTGGCCCTTCAACACGACGCCGGCCTCACTACCCTGAGCGGCCATGCGGCCACAGCGGGCGACGTCAACAAGAACGGCAGCATCACTTCCATGGATGCCTTCTACATCCTGCAGAAGGCGGTGGACCTGATCACCCTGCCCTTCCCCGGCGCGGGCGTGGTGTGGGGCTTTGCCCCGTCGAGCCGGAGCTACACCAACCTGAGCAGCGACCAGACGGGCCAGGATTTTACTGCTGTTCTCCTGGGTGACACGTCGGGTAATTGGTCGGCTGGTGGCGGTTCGGGCGGGGGGTGGGGACCAGAGATCGCGGCCATGCAAACCACCACCGCCACGCTCTCATTGCCCCAGGCCTCGGTTCTGCCAAGCCAGCAGGTTACCGTCCCATTAACGTTGAACTTGCCCCAGGGAGAGCTGTACGGCGCAGACATCGCCCTGAGCTACAACCAGGCGGTGGGCTCAGCAACAGCGGTAGTGAAGGGTGCGCTGGCGACGGGGTGGAGCATGGCCAGCAACCTGACCACGCCAGGTGTGGTGCGGGTGGCCATGGCTGGAGCCACGCCGATCACCAGCGACGGCGAGTTGCTCCTGATTGTGTTCAACGCCGTTGGTTCAGCCGGATCAGATACCGACCTGACGTTGACCCGTGGCGACCTGAACGAGGGTGGCATCCCGGCTGACTTGCAACATGGCAATATCTACATCGCCAGGCCAGTGCAGGCGGCTTTCACCGCTTCACCAACTGTCGGAGTGGCTCCATTGACGGTGGACTTCACCAACACCTCCACCGGAGACTTCGACACCTGCGCCTGGACCTTCGGCGACGGCGGCACCAGTGCTGACTGCAACGTCCCAAGCTACACTTACAATTCGGGCGGTGACTATACGGTGACTCTCACCATCAGCGGGACGGGAGGCAGCGACACCGAGACCAAGGTGGACTACATCACAGTGTACCAACCGCCGACGGCCGAGTTCAGCGCCGACCCCACCAGCGGGCCGGCTTCGCTGGCGGTGAGCTTCACCAATCTGTCAACAGGAGACTTCGACACCTGCGCCTGGACCTTCGGCGATGGTGGCAGCAGTGCTAACTGCAACGACCCAGGCCACACCTACACGGCGGCTGGGGTCTACACCGTCACCCTCGCTGTCAGCGGGCTGGGAGGCAGCGACACCGAGACCAAGGTGGACTACATCACCGTCTACCAACCGCCGACGGCCGAGTTCAGCGGCGACCCCACCAGCGGGCCAGCATCGCTGGCGGTGAGCTTCACCAACCTGTCCACCGGAGACTATGATACCTGCGCCTGGACCTTCGGCGACGGAGGCACCAGCGATGACTGCAACGACCCAGGCCACACCTACACGGCGGCTGGGGTCTACACCGTCACCCTCGCTGTCAGCGGGCTGGGAGGCAGCGACACCGAGACCAAGGTGGACTACATCACAGTGTACCAACCGCCG
>CAYUPJ010000079.1:0-13244 GCA_964446635.1 uncultured Anaerolineae bacterium | reverse complement strand
TCAGCGGGCTGGGAGGCAGCGACACCGAGACCAAGGTGGACTACATCACCGTCTATCTCCTCGACATCTCCGGTGCGGTGCGGTTTTGGCAAGGTGCTGCTGGTGTGCCAGGGGTGTTGCTGAACCTGCAGGGTGACAGCGCCCATAGCGGAACGAGTAACACGGCAGGTGCATACACAGTGGCCGATGTGTCGGCGGGCAACTACACTCTCACCCCCAGCAAGTCGGACAGCGTGAACGGCATCAGCGCCTATGATGCCTCTCTGGTACTGCAACATGCCGCTGAGCTCATTACACTCACTGACCATGCTGCCACCGCCGCCGACGTGAACCAGAGTGAGATCATCAGCTCGCTGGATGCCTCTTACATCCTGCAGAAAGCGGCCGAGTTGATCACGCTGCCCTTCCCCGACGCCAGTGTTGTCTGGGACTTCGACCCAACCAGCCGGAGTTACACGGACCTGAGCAGCGACCAGACTGACCAGGACTTCACCGCAGTGCTGCTGGGGGACGTGTCGGGGAACTGGTCGGCGGGTGTTGGCCAGGCCCTGGCTCAGTTGGCCAACACCGCTTCTCTAACCCTGCCAAACCTCTACGCCGAGCCCGGCGAGCGCATCACCGTCACCCTGGACATCGCCGTGGACCAGGCCGAGGTGTACGGCGCGGACATCGTCGTGAGCTACGATCCAGCGGTCGCCCTGGCCGACTCAGTGTCCACTGGCGACGCGGCTCAAGACTTCATGACCGCAAGCAACCTCAATCCGCCAGGCATGGTGCGAGTGGCAATGGCCGGCGCTCAACCTGTCACCGGTAACGGCCATCTTTTGACCCTCGTGTTCGATGTGGTAGGGGAGCTAGGTGTTACCTCGCCGCTGCAAATCACCGCTGCCGAGCTGAACGAGGGTGGCGTGATTCCCGATCGGCGGGACGGCGGTATCGAGGTGGTGGACCTCCCGGACTACGATTTCAACCGCGATTGCAACGTGGACGTAGTGGATATCATGGTCGTGGCTAGCCGCTGGCGTTGCCGGAGCGGGGATGGCTGCTATGATGACAAGTACGACATTGATAAGGATGGCGACATTGACATCGTGGACATCATGAAGGTGGTAGCGAATTGGGGGGCAACTTGTTGGTGAGAGAGGTAGTTTGAACCGCGAAAGACGCGAAAGGCCACGAAAGGCGCGCAATGCTTTCGTGGCCTTCGTCTCCTTCGCTCCCTTCGCGATTCAACTCTTGACGATTTCTCCGTTTTGTCGTATGATTGGAGTAAGCAATGGAACCGAGGAGCAAAACGATGCTATCCTTGACCTGGCCTCCCAACGATGTACCCATAGATGAGTGGCTGGCCTGGCTGCGCCAGACGGCAGAGCGAGACCTGCCAGCCGCCCGCCGGGCGGCGTTGCTACGCCTGGTGTGGGAGGAATCCTGCCTGACCCGCGAAGGGCTCATCGCCCGCGTCGAGGCTCTCCTGGGACGGGGCTGCTTTGGGGTATCACCACGCAGGACCTTCTACCGCGATATGGCTGCCGTGCGTCAGGTGCTGGCCGAAGCAGGCCACAAGTTGACCTACAGCCGGCGGCGTGGTTACAAGGGCTACTACGTCGAAGGCCGACCAATGCTCGACGAACGCCTCCAACGCCTCATCGCCAGCGCCGTCGCCGGGGTGGACCCGGAGCAGATTGTCATCTACCGGCGTCTAGGATCTGCCCAAAGGGTATGGCAAGCGGCTCACCTTTCCGACTGGCTACGCCAAGCTAACGTGCGTCGCTTGCAACGCAAAGGGGCTATCTCAACATGACTGATAAAACACCGCAGCATCCACAAATGGGCCTGATTGACTTCGCGTGTCTGGTCATCAACGCCCTGGAGGCATCCGGCGTCGACTACATGTTGGTTGGTGCTCTGGCAGTGGCTGCCTGGGCGGAGGCTCGCTCGACGCAGGACGTGGATGTCGTCGTGAATGTGCCAGTCGAGCAGATGCGGCGCCTCTCCGAAGAGCTGGAAAAGCGGGACATGCTGGTGCCTGCTGACATCATCCTCGACCTCTTTCTGGAGACGCGGGCCGACCTGCCGGTCAATGCCATCCACCTCTACACCGGCTACAAAGCCGAACTGTTCCTGCTCCGCCCCGGCGATGTTTACCGCGAGATCGCTTTTGGCCGCCGCCGACTGGTAGACCTGGGGCCTCCCCTGGGCGAGGTTTACGTCCATGCCCCCGAGGACCTGATCTTGAACAAGCTCCACTACTTCAGTATCAGCCAACAGCCCAAACACGTGCGCGACATCACCAGCATCCTCCTGGCCCTGGGCGATGAATTGGACCTGGATTACATTGAGACCTGGGCTGAACGCCTGAGCCTGATCCACCTGTGGCGGGAGGTGCAAGTTCAAGCTCAGAGGAGAGACTTGGGGGTGAGAATGTAGCTATGAAATGGCGAGGGGTCCACAATCAACTGCTGACCTTCACCCTGGCAGCAGGCTTGCTCCTGTTCTATGCAGCCGGCCCAGTCAACGCAGATCCAGTGCCACCCTGGACTGTGTTCACGCCAGCCGATAGCAGCCTGCCCATGTCGCCCAACCTGCTGACCAATGCCGGGTTCGAGAGCGGCCCGCCGGGCAGCGCCGACGACTGGTGGGCTTACGGGTCTGGCTATATAGTGGACGGAAGCGGCGGTCGCAGCGGCCGGGCCCTCAAACTGGTCAACTCTCTGAGCACCAACACCCATGGGGCGTACCAGCGCATCACCCTTAACCAAACGGAGCCGAAGCCCCTCTACTTCAGCGCCTGGAGCAAGACCGAGAACGTCACCGGCGACGTGAACAGCGACTACAGCTTCTACCTGGACGTGTACTACACCGATGGCACTCCCCTCTGGGGCCAGGTGCTGCGCTTCGACACCGGCAGCCACGATTGGCAGTTCCGAGAAGGCTTCATCGCGCCGGCTAAACCCATCGAGTCTGTCTACGCCTATTGCCTCCTGCGTCGCACCCACAGCGGCACCGCCTGGTTCGACGACCTGACGGTGCAAGAGGTGCAGGCCGACGTCGTGACCTTCGACAGCGGCTTGGTGGCCACCAACCCGCCGGACCCACCCCCCTTCGGCGGCGACCCCCTCACCCTCACCACCGACGACGGCCTGTCTCTGACCCTTGCCGGTGACGGTGGCGCCGTCACAGACATAGCGCTGGATGGCAATCCGGTTCATGACCCCGATCACGCCTACGCCTCAGGGTTCTTCGTGCGGGACGTGCTCGCCCAGTCCGACTTCGTCCACGTGGGCGGCAGCCTCACCCAGATAGGGGACACCATTACCCACCACGGGGGGATCACGGCGCTGAGCCTGGACTTCACTGCCACCTACACCGCCACTGCCGACCGCATCGCCATCCACGCCGAGCTATCCGACACCAGCGGGAGTGATCGGGCACTGAGCCTCTACTTTGCCCTGCCCATCCTGAGCAGAGGTGCGGGGGTGCAGGGGAGCAGAGGAGCTGAGGTCTGTTCTTCCCAACTCCCTTGCTCCTCTGCTCCCTTGCTCCCTTGCTCAGGATGGATCTGGGGAGACGACATCCGCACCAGCCGCGAGGTCACGGGCGTGACAGAGTTCGCCAACTTCTACTGGCACAGCGACCTGGGGGCTACTGGCTACTTCAGCAAATACCCGTGGGCCAGCCTGAGTGGGCCCCCCCAGTCCCCGTCCACGGGGACAGCCCCCCGCGAGCAGGGGGCAGGGGGCGGAATTGCACTGGGTATCCCGCTGGATTCCCCCCGCGTGTTCCGCCTGGTCCACAACCCGACCACGAATCAGTTCTACGCCGCCTTCGACCTGGGCCTCTCTCCGCTGACAGCCAAACCTGTCCTGAACGAAGTGAACGGATCCCCCAGCCGGGCATCGGTGGACCTGGTGCTCTACCGCTTCGACGGTGACTGGGGCTTCAGGGCGGCAGCCCAGGGCTACTACGACCGCTTACCCGAGTCCTTCACCCGCCGCGTACCGCCGGGCCAGGAGGGCATCTGGGTGGCCTTCTCTGACCTGTCACCCATCGTCGGCATAGCCGACTTCGGCATCGCCTTCCACGAGCTGGGCAGCCTGAGTCAGGTGGACTTCGACGACTCAGCCCACATCCTCTCTTTCCGCTACATCGCCGAGCCCTGGTCCCACTGGCTGGCCATCAACGATCCCGGCGTGGACCCGGACGACTACGATCAGGTGATGGCCTACCTCCACGACCAGCATCAGAACGGGGCAGCGTGGGAACGCGACCGGGCCGAGGCCACCCTCAGCTCCGGCTTCTTCGATGAAGACGGCCGCTATCGCTATGAGTCCACTGTGGCCCCCTGGTGCAGCGGTGTGGCCGGCTGCGCCGTGTTCACCCTCAACCCCGACCCCGACGTCAGCGACCTGACCTATCCCCTCAACAAGGCACACCTGGAGTGGAACCAGGAGGCCAGGGAAACCTACACCACCACGCCGGGCCTGGATGGCGAGTACGTGGACAGTTTCCTGAGCCGGGCCACGGTGCTCGATCTCCGAGCGGCCCACTTCGCCGCCGCCGACACGCCGCTGACCTACAGCAACTCCGACCAACGCCTGGGCGTGCCTGAGGTCTTCGCCACCACCGAGTTCGCCCGCTGGCTGACCCAGGACGTGCACCAGAACCTGGGCAAGTGGACCATGGCCAACGGCATCCTGGCTGACCTGCCCTGGGGAGCCGACCTCTTCGACTTTATGGGGCAGGAGGTAGATTGGCTGCGCAATGGCGACTTCGTGCCCGATAGCGACTCTCGGATGAACTACCGCCGCACCCTATCGTACCAGCGCCCCTACGGCCTGCTGATGAACACTAACTTCGATAACCTTAGCTACGAGCTGGTGGAACGCTACTTCCAGGTCTGCCTGTTCTACGGCATCTACCCCAGCATGTTCAGCCACAATGCCGCCACCGAGCGTTACTGGGACGATCCATCACTACACAACCGGGACCGTCCGCTCTTCCGCCGTTACATCCCCCTCATCCGGCGGTTGAGCGCCGCCGGCTGGCAACCGATCACTCATGCCAGCACCTCGGATCCAGCGGTGTACATCGAGCGCTTCGGCGACTGGCCGCAACTTCACTTCACCCTGCGCAACACGCTGGAAGTGACCATCACCGTTGGCATCACCGTGGAGGCCGAAGCGTTGGGCTTGCCCGCCGTGCCCATCACCGCGGCGGCGCTCCTGGCAGAGGAACAATATCCTCTGAGCGCACCGGGGCCCACCCGCACACTGAACGTGACGTTAGGCCCACTGGCCAGTGAGCTGCTCCGCCTGGCCTGGATGACGGGCGACCTGGACGGCGACTGCGACGTGGACATCGCCGACATCATGCTGGTAGCCAGCCGCTGGCACACCGCCGTGGGCGACCCTGACCACGATCCCCTCTACGACATGGATGGCGACGGGAACATGGACATCGTGGACATCATGCTGGTGGCGGTGCAGTGGGGGGAGAGCTGTGAGTGAGCGAATCGGCGATCGGTAGGACTGGCTTGAAAAAAGACGAGGGATGTGGTACAATAGCAATAGATGACATGAGTACGTTCTTCTGCAGGTTGTTGTGAGATCATGAGATCAGGACATTAAGGAGAGATCGAAAATGGTGAAGCCACCGGTGAAGGTAGAATCCATTGCTCCTGAGTTGCTGGAACTGATTGGGGAAGAACATCAAGCCTGGCGCAATGCCCTGTCGGCGGAAGAACTGGCCAAATATGGCGGAAAATACATCGCCATACGGCCTGTTTCGCTTACTCGGTAAGCGATGGGAAGACGGTCAACCCCGCATCTTGCGAGGTATCTCCCGTCGCAAAGTGTGCATCATCAAGGGACGAGTCCACGACGTCGAGATTCTGGTCGCCGAAGTCAGCCTGCGTTTCACCATACCGATGTGCTTTGCCAGAGCAGACGTGCCTTTCCTCCTGGGCCGCGAGGGCCTCCTCGACTACTTCGTGGTCACTTTTGAAAAACCGGCCAGGAAGACACATTTTGAGCTTGTGGGGTGATTGGGGAGAAACTCGTGAGCAATTCGAGTTTACTAAGGCTCATCACGCTGGCCGCTCTGTCGTTGACACTGCTCCCGCCGTCCACGCTGGCAACCACGATGCTTGCCGACCAGGTTCTCTACGACGGCGAGCCCGGCAGTGTGCCCCTGGCCGACCCGTCCTGCGTTGAGTACGCCGCCGACACAATCGAGGCAGCCCACGGTGGCAGCCACAGCCTGAGGCTGCTCGCCGACCCCTGGCACAGCCCGGCCCTCAAGCTCTATTGCGGCGGCTATCCGCGCCGCAACCTCAGCGGCTACGACGTGATCGAGTTTTACATGCGCGCCGCCGACCCGGCGAATCCGCCAGCCAGCCCTACCTTCCGGGTTACCACCTGGTACGCCAGTTCCAACACCGTCCCTATCCTGGATCACATCGATGGCGGCGTGCTGGATGGCGCCTGGCGTCGGGTGCAGGTCCCCATCAGCACGCTGCAAACCGCCGAGTGGGACCTGGGCGACGTGGAGTTTCTGAGGTGGGGTACCGACAGTCAGTATCGCGCCAGTTTCGTGGACGACATCGTGGCTCGCGATGTCAACCCGCCTGAGTTACAGCAGGTCATGGTGGAGAGCCATCGCTACCTGCGCCTGCGCTTCGCGGAGCGCTTCGACCCGACTACTGCTCGTGATCCAGCCCACTACACCCTGATCAGCGACGCTGGTTTCGATACGCCTTCGGCTACTCAACCCAAGGATCCGGCCTACGCCTCACCTCAGCAGCCTACGGCTGTTGGCTTCGAGTGGCGGGTGGTGGACTTCGGCGGCAGCGCCCCCATGGGTAGCAGCGGGGCGCCGGTGCTGAGATTCGACGTCACCCTGCGCCTCCCAGCGCCCCTGCAGCCTGGCACCAGCTACACCCTCACCGTCGAAGGGATCACCGACCAGTCCGGCAATCCCATGCCGGCCACCGACGTGCCCCTGGTGTTCGACCCCCACGCCCTCAACCCCAACATCAAGGTCAACCAGGTGGGCTACCTGCCTGAAGGTCCCAAGTGGGGCTACGTGGGCGGCTATCTGGGCGACCTGGGCGGCGGCTTATGGGCCGTCGGTGAGGACAGCACCATCCTGCACTGGACACCCCCCACCGGCTGGACCATAGCCCAATATCCAATACCCAATACCCAGCCCCTCCGCGCCGTCTACCCCCTCACCGAATACGACGTTTGGGCCGTCGGCGACGCCGGCACGGTGATACACTGGGACGGCACAGACTGGCAGACGGTGAGCGTGCCCAGCACGGCCGATCTCTACGACGTGCACTTCACCCCCCAGGCCGAGGGCTGGATTGTCGGCAGCGGAGGGACCATTCTGCATTGGGAGCCTGGCGCTGCCACCTGGGAGCTGGTTGCCGCCCCGACGACAGCGACCCTGCGCGGCGTCTTTGCCACGGATGCCGACACCGCCTGGGCAGTGGGCGATGCCGGGACACTCCTGAGCTGGGACGGCAGCACCTGGGCCGCCATTGACAGTCCGACAACCGCCACCCTCCACGATGTGGGGGGATTTTCTGGAGCCGGCGCCTGGGCGGTGGGCGAAAACGGCACGATCCTGGAGCTGCAATATGGCAACTGGCAGGCCATCGCCTCACCAACCACCGTCACGTTGCGTCACGTCGTCGGCGATCCCAATGGCGTGGCCATCGCGGTGGGCGATGGCGGCGTGATCCTGCGCCGGGACGGCTTCGGCGACGACACCTTCGATCTGGAGACAACGCCTGGCATAGCCAATTTGCACGCCGTGGCCTTCCTCGACGCCCGTCAAGGCTTCGCTTTCGGGCCGGCGGGCCTGGCCTACCGCTACGACTACGACACCAGCGCCTGGGTCACCGAAAGTCTGCCCACCACCGTCACCCTGAATGGTGCCGCGGCCCTACCCTACGGAGCCCTGCGCATCGCTGACTACCTCAGTGTCAGAAACCAGGTTTTTTTCTCTAAGAATACAGAGATGCGGTTGTCTGAGCTGCCTTTTGTGGTCAATCCCCTGCCAGCCATGGAGGAAAAACCTGGTTTCTCGTCAACCACCAACGTGGATATTCTGGACGCCTCCACTGACGTTGCCGTCCTCACCACCCCCCTGGTTCTCCGTGCCGCCAACTGGCACCTCTCCGGCGAGGATATTTTCGCCTTCGACTTTAGTGACCTCACCACGCCCGGCGTGTACCGCGCTCGCGTGCCCGGCTTCGGGGTCAGCGACGCCTTCGCCATCGGGGCCGGCGTGTTTGGCGATGCCGCCCGCATCGCCGCCCGCGGCCTCTATCATCAACGCTGTGGCACGGCCTTGACCACGACCGATCATCCCCACGGCGCTTGTCACACTGACGACGCTGTTTACCACGCGAGCGTGGCCGCGTGGCCGCTGTACAACGGCGAGCCGGTGGGCGGTTACAAGAACGTCGTCGGCGGGTGGCACGATGCCGGCGACTACGGCAAGTACGTGCCCACCGGCGCCTCTGCGCTGTGGTTCCTGCTCACCAGCTTCGAGCTCAGCCACGACCTCTTCGGCGCCGATCAGGACACGCGCTTTGGCGACGACTGGGGCATCCCGGAGAGCGGCAACGGCGTGCCCGATCTCCTGGACGAGGCCCGCTGGGAGCTGGACTGGCTAGTGCTGCTCCAAGACGAGAGCGATGGCGGCGTCTACCACAAGGTTACCACCGCCTGCTGGTTTGCCGGCCTGCCCGATGCCAACACCGATACCCGCTACATCCTGCCGAAGACCACTCACGACACCGCCTTGACTGCGGCAGTTCTGGCCCTGGGCAGCCGTCTGTGGGAGCCCTACGATCCCGATTTAGCCGCCACCTACCTGGCCCGGGCGGAACTGGCCTGGGATTTCCTCCAGGCCCACGCCACTGTCGAGCCGGCGGACGGCTTCATAAATCCTGACGGCGTCTGCACCGGCGACTACACCGACCCCGGTGGCGACAGCGACGACCGGGCCTGGGCCGCCGCCGAGCTCTACCGCACTACCGGCGCGGAGGAGTACCATATCGCCTTCGGGGCCTACTGGACCCAGAACTCGCCGCTGTGGGGCTGGAACGACTGGCAGCATCACCAGCAGAAGGCCAGTTGGGCCTACGTCAACACCGGCTGGCCCGATGCGAACCCCACGTGGCAACAACAGATCCAAGATGCCTTTGTGTCCGACGCCGAGACGCACCTCAGCCGCACCCAGACCAACGTCTACCACAACGGCGCCCGCCTCGACGTCCCCGTCTGGATCGGCTGGGGAGCCTTCACCCAGTCCACCCGCTACGCTTTCAGGCTGTTACAAGCTTATGCCCTCACTGGGGATAACGACTACTGGGACGGAGCGTTGACCAACCTGAACACCCAGCTCGGCGCCAACCCCCTCAGCCTGAGCTTCGTCACCGGGATCGGTTCCCGCTATCCTCAGGATCCGCTGCATAATCCGACAATGTACGATGGCATCGCTGAACCAGTGCCGGGCATCCCCGTTTTCGGCGTCATGGCCGCCATGAGCAACGCCAACCCCTACTACGCCGCCGTCCAGGATGACGCCAATTCCTACCCTTATGCCGCCGACGAGCGCGATCCATACCCCATCCTGCGCCGCTACGTGGACACGAACGAAATCGTGCCCAACAGCGAGTTCACCGTCCAGGAGATGGGCTGGACAGCCGGCGTGCTGGGCCTTTTCGCCTGTAGCCTCAACGGCGACATCAACGACGACGGCCAGGTAGACGTGACCGACGTAATGGCCGTGGCCGCCGACTGGCACAGCCCCGATTTCGATCCGGCCCACGATCTGGACGACGACGGCGATGTAGACATCGTGGACATCATGCTGGTGGCGGTTCAATGGGGGGCGAGCTGTGGGTGAGGGAGTGAGCGACCTTGACAGATCCGCAGATTGCATGTATAATATAATCAAACCTAAGCTTCTCGATAAAGGTAAACCCATCGAAAGGTGGGGACGCAAAGCCGCGGGTCTACGTTAGCAGGTGGTAGATTCAGCTAACAGGACAGCCGGGTTGCCGAAGACAGATCATAATAAGCGTGCTGTCCGAGCAAATCGTTGCGGTAGCACGTTTTTTGTTCTATAAGAAAGGGGCAGGCTATGAAGAAGAGACATCTCATAAAAATGAGTGCTGTGTTGTCCCTTGTTTGCCTGATGCTTTTCGCCCTTGTGGGAACTGCATCAGCAGACGTGGAAGAGATGAGCCTGGCGGATTTGACCAGCAAGGCGAGCACCATACTGCAGGGAAAAGTATCAAAGGTCAAATCGCACTGGGACAAAGACCAGACGATGATCTACACTTCTGTCAGCATCTCCGTAGGAAGCTACCTCAAGGGGGAAACCGAGGCCAGGGAGGTCACCATTGAGGTTCCCGGCGGCACAGTAGGGGATATCACCCTGTGGGTATCCGATACCCCGATCTTTGAAGAAGGTCAAGAGGTCATTCTCTTCCTGAGGGAAGAGTACTTCCAGATCGTCGGTTGGTTCCAAGGCAAATTTACCGTTGTGGATGACATGGTGGTAGAGAAGGGAGTACCCGTTGACCAGTTCACCGGCTATGTAAAGGCCGTCATGGAAGGCTTCGCGCCACCGGCTGAGCTCCCATCTGCACCAAAGAAGAGCTTCATCGAGACCTTGAAAGAGTTCGGCCTTTCGCTCCTGGGACTCTCCGAGAAGAAGTCCGACGTTGACACCCAGTACAGGGGAGCAGCGGCTACTCTGGCTGCCGAAACCTGTCCCCCAACGCTAAGCGATTTCTACGGGGGGATAAAATGGCCAGGAACATGTCCCACCATGAACTATGAGATCTACGAGAATACGGGGGATACCACTGGCGAGGGAGCAGCCATCCAGGCTGCAGCCGCAACGTGGAGCACCGTCAGTGGTTCGTGCTTCACCTTCAACTACGCTGGAGCCACGACTCGCTCAGCTCCTACTGACCCCCCCGACGGCCACAACGTGCTCAGATGGGGCAGCACCGGCGGCTCCATCGCTACTAATTACGTCTGGTACTCAGGCAGCAACATTCTTGACAGTGACGTAGTCTTTGAGGATGGCTACAACTGGAGTGCTGATCCCAGTTGCCCACCAAACAGGATGGATGTACAAAACATCGCCACACATGAGCTTGGCCATTCCCTGCTGCTGGTGGATCTGTACCAGTCGTGCAACAGCGATTTGACAATGTATGGCTACGGTGCTGATGGCGAGACGAAGAAGAGATCTCTCGAATCTAGCGACGAGGATGGCATCCGCTACATTTATCCCGACGGCTCTTTCACCGTTACTCCAACTGCTACCCGAACTGCCACCCGGACACCTACTCCAACCGCTACCCCAACTGCCACCCGGACACCTACGCCCACCCCTACGCCCACCAGCACGCCCTGCGTTCTCTTTGGTGACGTGAGTGGCAATGGGATTGTAGATATCGAGGACGTCCAGTTGGTAACCAGCAAGTGGAGAACCTCAGTAGGGGACCCTGGCTACCATCCTGACTACGATCTGGACGACGACGGAGACATTGACATTGTGGATATCATGCTCGTAGTGACGCACTGGGGGGAGACCTGCTGAGGTTCTGGTTTTCGATTATGAACGGATAGCCGCAATGTCCAAAGATAAACGGCTGATCATCATCTGCCTGCTCACCTCGATCGTGATCCAGGTTGGTATTCCCAAGGTCAGTGCTACCGCGGCCGACAACACCCAGGTGCGGATAGAGCCTATGGACTTGGTGGTGGGCCCGAGTGAGACCTTCACCATCCAAGTGGTGATCGAGGGAGCCAACGACCTGGGGGCTTTCCAGTTCGAGCTGACCTACGACCCAGCCATCCTGCAGGTGACAGAAGCAGCTTTAGGCGACTTCCTGGGAAGCACTGGGCGCTCTGGGGTCCCTGTTGGACCTGAGGTGGATAACCAGAAAGGAAGGGTAAAGCTTGGGGCCATCAGTTTCGGGAGCGCGGCGGGGCCCAGCGGCTCGGGCGTCTTGGCTACGATCACCTGCGTCGCGCAGGGGGAGGGTAGCACTGTCCTGCGATTGCTGGACGTCCAAGTATTGAACACGGAGGCCAATGCCCAGTCGGTCACGGTGCAAAACGGCCAAGTCGTTGCAAGAGGCGCAGCGACACCGACGCCCATACCCACAGCTACCCCGTCCGCAGTTACGCCTAAGCCCACGAACACACCTGTAGCCGAAGACACGCCCACTCCAGCCGCGACCGCCCTGCTTTCACCAACACCCATGGCAACCAGCACCGCAGTAGAAACGCCCACCAAGTCTCTGCCCTCCTCACCCACGCCTAGCACCACTAGCGTAGTGGTGGAAACACCTACCGAGGCCCCGGCTCCCTCGCCCACGCCCAGCCCTAGTATGGTACCTACGGAGACAAGGTTGGCGGAAACGGCAACACCTTCGACTGTGCCCACCGTGGAGGCCACCCAGACGCCCGTCCATGTGACAATAGCCCCGACCTTTACTCCATCCACCTCACCTTCTCCACCCTCACCAAGCTCGACGCCATCACCGACTCCGATGCCATCACCGACCCCCTTCGCTACCCTGACCAGTCGAACGGCAGAGGGCTCTTCGAGTTGGATCCTGCTGGTGGGCCTGTCGGCTGCCCTGGGCCTAGCGATCCTGGCTGTACTTATCCTCAGTCGCAGGCCAGCAGGCTAATCAACAAGGTATAACTTCGAGGGAGGGTAGCTTGAACCGTAAATCGCGTGAAACGCTATGAAAGGCACAGAAAGATTTCGTAATTTGTACTTCTTTCACGCTGCTATGCCAACAGCCTCACGCAAAATTCATGACGAATTCACGCGACCTTCACCCACAAAACTCTCAAGCTGTGTTACACTAGGGTAGGATGAAAATGAAGGGAGATGTTACGATGAATGTAAGACGCTTTCTTTCACGCGGAGGGTTTGTAGCCGTACTGATCTGCCTGGTGCTTTTCATCAGTTTGTTCTCGCTCCCCAGCGTTCTGGCTGTCCCCTCTACAACCACACCCAGCTTGGCTGCGGTGCCACCTGTGACGGTATTGCCCGGCCTCAACGAGATCTGGCTGACGGAGCACGATAGCGGCTGCCTGGCTGAACTTGGCGAGGATCAAACCCTGGTCATCACCCTGGAGAGCAACCCATCCACTGGCTACCTATGGGAAGTAGCGGAGATAGAGGAG
>CAYUPJ010000078.1:0-18293 GCA_964446635.1 uncultured Anaerolineae bacterium | reverse complement strand
CGATGGAAAGCGCTCCCGCCTATCGACAGCTCATAGCAACTTTTGCGGTATTGCCAAAAAAGGCTTGCAGTGATAGGGTTGGTGGGACTTTCGTTCCTGGCCATGGGGCCGATGGCAGGCCCTGTATCCTCGGTAGTAGTCCACCCTGGCCTCTATTGGTCAATTGAGACTGTGGATGCGGGCGAAGTCAGTCCGCTTTGGGGGATGGATCTGGAGCTGGATAACAGTGGCAACGCCTGGCAATGTGAAACCATCGCTTCCGACCGTGGCTTCACCGCTCCTTCCCTTGTGTTGGACTCCACCGATTACCCCCACATCAGCTATGAGTCTCAGTCGGCTGCGACCTGGACATTCGATCTCAAATATGCTGTTGGTGCTGCTGAGACGCCGACGGCCACACCGACAGCCACCAGCACCCCAACGCCCACGGCGACCAACACACCCACTCCCACCCCCACGCCTACAGCCACCCAGACGGCGACTCCAATTGGCACAGCCACTCCGATGGCCACTGCCACGCCTACAATAGTAACTGCCACACCCACAACGACTGTAACTCCACCTGCAGGCGTTATCATCATTGACGACCTGGACGATGGGTTCATCCGCCACGGCACTCCGCACTTCTGGTGGGAATCTCCCATTGGCTACCACGATCACATGTTCTGGACCTATGTGAATGGCGACGCCATCGAAAACTGGGCTGAGTGGCGTCCTGGCCTCTTGCAATGCGGCTTCTACCAGGTCTCCGTCTTCGTGCCTCGCGAGAACGCCACCACCTACAGCGCCCGGTATGAGGTCTACCACGGAGATGGCACCGAAGTGGCGGTGGTAAAACAGATTGTCTACTATGATGAATGGGTGACCTTGGGCACCTACAGGTTCGGTGGTAGCGCTGAGGAGTATGTTCGTCTCACCGACGCCACAGGCGAGGATCCCAGCACCCTGCGGCAAATCGGGTTTGACGCGATAAAGTGGGAGCTAGAAAGCCCGTGTCTGTTTCTGCCTATCGTCATCAAAGACTACAGCTCCGGCATGCAGTTAAACTCGGTAGACGGGTGGCACTTCACCCAGTAGCCAGGTTTGACTTTTCTCCCCCTTTATGCTATCATATGCCCAAGTTTGAAAGAGGGCTGGAGATGACTGGCAAGCTACGAGACGGGGTTATCAAACTAGGTTTACTTTGGAGTGAGGAGTCCCTCAACGTGCCAGCCTACAGGCGTGAGGATTACTTTGCTTACTATTACGCCTATGCCAAGGCATCAGGCAAGCTGCTTCACGCCCGGAGGTCACCACATCCTTAAACCGTAACAATATCAATAGCATCTCAAAAGCGTGGAGCAGACAGGCCCACGCTTTTTAATTTATCCTGGAGGTAAAGATGTACTGCCGGGGCATTCGTGGAGCAACCACTGCGGAGGAGAACACCGCCGAGGCCATTCTGGCTGCCACCAGGGAGCTCCTGGCGCTCATCGTCGAGGCCAACAACTTGAAAGTAAAAGATGTAGCCAGCGCTATCTTCACCACTACACCCGACCTGACGGCCGCCTTCCCTGCCCAGGCAGCGCGGGAGATGGGCTGGCGAGACGTGGCCCTCCTCGACACCCAGGAGATACCCGTACCAGGCAGCCTGGAAAGGTGCATCCGGGTTCTCATCCACTGGAACACGGAGAAGGATCAAAGCGAGATCAAGCACGTCTACACCAAAGGGGCCAGGGAACTGCGCCCTGACTTGAGTTAGATGGGGAGGTCACAAATGGCTGTCGTCGCTTTCCAAGGAGAGAACGGCGCTTATTCGCAGGAAGCTGCCTACCAGTTCTTCGATGCGGAGGTGGACACGTTGCCCTGCCGGACCTTCGAGGACATTTTCCTGGTGGTCGAGGAGGGGCAGGCCGATTATGGGATCTTGCCGGTGGAGAATTCATCGGCCGGCTCCATCAACCAGGCCTATGACCTCCTCTTGGAGCGCGACCTCAAGATTTGGGGTGAGGTGTTCCTCCGTGTGCGCCATT
The DNA here is from genome assembly GCA_964446635.1 of uncultured Anaerolineae bacterium. Lineage (GTDB taxonomy): Bacteria > Chloroflexota > Anaerolineae > VGOG01 > VGOG01 > CAYUPJ01. The sequence continues at coordinate 16,281 of CAYUPJ010000078.1, read as the reverse complement.
GCCTGCTGGCGAATTCGGGCACCAGGCTGGAGGACGTGCGGCGGGTACGCTCCCATCCCCAGGCCCTGGCCCAGTGTGAGAGGTTCCTGGCCAGGCACGGCATGGAGCCCGTGCCCGCCTACGACACAGCCGGCAGCGCCAAGGATTTGGCCACCGCGCCGGAGCCTGGAGTGGCCGTCATCGCCAATTCTCTGGCCGCCCGGCTCTACGGCCTGGAGGTTCTGGTCACCGAGATCGAGGATCTGCCTTTCAATTACACTCGCTTCTTCGTCCTGGGCCACGAGGACCCACCGAGGGCCGAACGCAACAAAACTTCTGTGATCTTCGCCACGCGCCACGTGCCAGGCGCTCTCTACGCCTGCCTGGGGGAATTCGCGCAGCGGGGCCTCAATCTCACCAAACTGGAATCGCGCCCCCGCCGCAATAAGCCCTGGCATTACATCTTCTACCTCGATTTCGAGGGCCATCGGCAAGACCCACCCTGCGCCGAGGCCCTCCTCGGCCTGCTGCATAAGGCCACCTTTCTCAAGCTCCTCGGCTCTTATCCAGCGGCTACCATCAAGGAAGACAAGGAGGGGTTACCATGATTATCATTATGAAAATGGGGGCTGGAGAAGAGCAGATACAGGAGGTAGTGGGCCAGATAGAGGAAATGGGGTTTCGAGCCCACCTCTCCCGTGGCGAGGAGCGGACCATCATCGGCGTCATCGGCGATGAGCGACCCGTCAGCCCCCATGTCTTCGAACTGATGGAGGGGGTGGAAAGGACAGTGCCTATCCTCCAGCCCTTCAAGCTGGCCAGTCGTGATTTTAAGCCTGAGGACACCATCATCCCCATTAACGGGATGCGCATCGGCTCACGGGAGGTGGTGGTTATGGCTGGCCCCTGTGCCGTGGAGAGCCGAGAGCAACTGCTGGAGACGGCCTGGGCGGTCAAGGAAGCTGGAGTCCGAATCCTGCGCGGCGGAGCCTTCAAACCCCGCACCTCCCCCTACAGTTTCCAGGGCCTGGGGAAGGAGGGGCTAGAGATTCTGGCCGAGGTCAAGGAGGAGACAGGGCTGGCCGTCGTCACGGAGGTTATGGCCCCTGAGGATGTGCCCCTGGTAGCTCGCTATGCCGACATCCTCCAGGTCGGGGCTCGAAACATGCAGAATTTCAGCCTTTTGCACGCCGTGGGTGAATCGAAGATGCCCGTCCTCCTCAAACGAGGGATGATGGCCACTTTAGAGGAACTCCTCATGGCGGCTGAGTACATCCTTTCCCATGATAACTACCGGGTCATGCTCTGCGAGCGAGGTATTCGTACCTTCGAACAGTATACCCGCAACACCCTGGATATCAACGCCGTGCCCGTCCTTCAGGGGCTGAGCCATCTGCCAGTCATCGTGGATCCCAGCCACGGCACTGGCAGATGGGATCTGGTGGGGCCCGTAGCCAGAGCTGCTGTGGCCGCTGGCGCTGATGGATTGATCATCGAAGTGCATCCCCAACCACAGCGCGCCCTCTCCGACGGAGCCCAATCGCTGAGACTGGATAGGTTTGCCCAGTTGATGAAGGAGTTGCAGAGGGTGGCGGAAGCAGTGGGGAGGGAATTGTAGCCTTCAACGGAGGTTCACATGGTGGACTTGAAGGACGCGCGAGTAACCGTCGTCGGACTCGGCCTGATGGGCGGGTCTTTAGCCGGGGCCTTGAACAAGCGAGGTGCCTGTCGAGAGGTACGAGGAGTGGCCCGACGAGAGGAAACCATCAAGGAAGCCATAGGGCGCGGTTTCATCCATGGTGGAGCCTGCGACCTTGCCGAGGGGGTGGGCCAAGCCGACCTGATCGTGCTGGCCACTCCGGTGCGAACTATCCTGGAGCTTATACCTCAGGTGGGCTCCCTTGCTGCTCCTGACTGTTTGGTGATGGATTTGGGCAGCACCAAGGCCAGGATCGTCGAAGCTATGGAAGCGCTGCCACCGCACCTCCAGGCCGTCGGCGGCCACCCTATGTGTGGCAAGGAGGCATCGGGCGTCGTCGCTGCGGAGGCCGACCTCTACGAGGGGGCGACCTTCGTCCTCACTCCCCTTCGACAGGGCTCAGGGCAAGCCCTGCGGCGGACCAGCCCGGAAGCGCTGACTCTGGCCCAAGAACTAATCAAGGCCGTGGGTGCAAAGCCCTTGGTGATGGGCGCTGAGCGCCATGACTGCCTGGTGGCTGCGGTCAGCCACCTTCCCTATCTGCTTTCAGTTGGATTGGTGGCCACCACTGAGGAGGTAGCAGCGGAGGATGATCTGGTCTGGGAACTGGCCGCCAGCGGCTTTCGCGACACCTCGCGCCTGGCAGCCAGCGATGTGACCATGATGCTGGACATCCTGCTCACCAACCGCCACGCGGTGGGAGAGACGCTATCTCGCTTCGCCCATCAACTCAGCACCATCGCCCACCTGCTAGAGGACGATGAGGAGGGATTGCGAAGTCTGATGGAGCAAGTGCAGAAGAGGCGAGAAGGGATGTTTCGATGAAGATGGTCGTTAAAAAAGCTGAGAGCCTGAAGGGTCGGGTCAAAGTCCCCGGCGACAAATCCATTTCTCATCGCGCTCTGCTGCTGGGCGCGATAGCTGAGGGCACCACCAGAATCCGGAACTTTCTGCCAGCGGCCGATTGCCTGGCTACCTTAGCCTGTGTGCAAGGGCTGGGTGTCGAGGTAGAGAGGCTGTCTGAGACAGAGTTGATCGTGCAGGGGCGAGGCTTGCACGGTTTGATGGAGCCCAAAGATATCTTGGACTGCGCTGGTTCGGGTACAACCATGCGCTTGTTGGCGGGGATTCTGGCTGGCCAGCCTTTCTACAGTGTGCTGACGGGGAACGAGCAACTCCGCCGCCGGCCCATGGGCCGCATTGTCGAGCCCCTGAGACGGATGGGGGCGACTGTGTTGGGTCGCAATGACGGCCGTTTGCCTCCCTTGACTATCCTCGGCGGAGACTTACATGGCATTGAGTACCGGTTGCCGGTAGCCAGCGCTCAGGTGAAGTCGGCTATTCTACTGGCGGGCCTCTACGCCGATGGCCCAACCGTAATCCATGAGCCAGGTCCTACCCGCGACCACACCGAGCGGATGTTGGCGGCCATGGGGGCAAATATCAAGCGTCAAGCGTCAAAGCTCAAGGTTCAAGAGGATGGTACGATAACTCTGTGGGGGAGCACAGGGTTGTCCGCTCTGGACATCGTTGTGCCGGGAGATATTTCGTCGGCGGCCTACTTCATCGCTGCCGCTTGTTTGGTGCCTGGGTCGGGGGTTGTCATCGAAGGCGTCGGTGTTAACCCCACCCGCACAGGCTTTTTGGACGCGCTAAAGGAGATGGGGGCGGATATCCTGCTGGAAAATCAACGAGAGGTCAGCGGCGAGCCGGTAGCCGACGTCATTGTGCGGGCAGAGGACCTAAGAGGCATCGAGGTGAGAGGCGATCAAGTACCCAGGATGATTGACGAGTTTCCCATCCTGGCTGTAGTTGCCAGCCAGGCGCAGGGAAGGACAGTGGTGAGTGATGCGGCGGAGCTGCGAGTCAAGGAAACGGATCGTATCGCGAATACCGCCCTTGAGCTGCGCAAACTGGGAGCAAACATCGAGGAGCGGCCCGATGGCTTCGTGGTAGCAGGGCCAACGCCGCTGGTGGGAACCCAGGTCAACAGCCACGGCGATCATCGCCTGGCCATGTCCCTGGCCATAGCAGGCCTGGTAGCCGAGGGGGAAACAACCATCGAGGGAGCGGAGTGCATCGCGGATTCATTCCCTGGCTTCGAGGAGACCCTGAGAGTTCTGATGAACTGAGACCATAGGAGGAGTGCAGGCGCAAGCCTGCGGGGGGGCGGACTTGCGTCCGCACTCCTGTAACCAAAGAGAGCGGGCTATGTCACTGAACATCAACGGTCGGACGAAGCTTGTAGGACTAATAGGTTATCCCGTCAAGCACAGCGTCTCGCCAGCCATACACAATAGCGCCTTTGCCGCGCTAAACCTCAACTGGTGCTACGTGCCTTTGCCTGTGCTCCCTGAGCGATTGGGGGAAGCGGTTGCTGGCCTGCGGGCCCTGGGCTTCGTGGGGGCTAACGTCACCGTGCCTCACAAAGAGGCGGTAATGTCTCATCTCGATGATGTCACACCGGAGGCGCAAGCTATCGGGGCGGTCAATACCATCGTGGTGCGAGAGGACAAGCTCATCGGCTACAACACCGACTGGCAGGGCTTCCTGACCGCCTTAAGCGAAGGTAGCTTCGACCCTCAGGGCCAGCGGGTGGTAGTGCTGGGAGCGGGTGGCGCAGCCCGAGCCGTGGTCTACGCCCTGGCCCAGGTCAGGGCGCAGGTGACTGTCCTGAACCGAACCCTAGCTCGTGCCCAGACTCTAGTCCAAGATTTCTCTCTCCTGTTTCCCTCTCTTTCCCTCCTCTCCCTCCCTCTCACCCCACAAACATTGGAAGAGCAGACCGCCGAAGCTCACTTACTGGTAAATGCGACGCCCATTGGCACCTGGCCTGAAATAGACGAGTCCCTCTGGCCGGAAGACCTGGCCTTCCCCGGCCACCTGACCGTCTTCGACCTGGTTTATAACCCTCGTGAGACAAAGCTTCTGCGACAGGCTCGAAGGGCGGGAACTAAGGTTATCGGCGGTTTGGGGATGCTGGTTCACCAGGGGGCGGCGGCCTTCGAGCTATGGACGGGGGAGAAGGCCCCGGTAGAGATGATGTATGAGGTTGCTAGCAGAGGAGCTTTCTCAGAAAAGGGTGGTAGCCCAACCGAGTTGGGCGTCATTTACCCCAAGACGGCCAATGCGATTGGCCTGCTACCCATCAAGTAGAGTTTGGAGGGAGTGAAAGATGGCGTTGCGTTTCTTGACCGCTGGCGAATCTCACGGGCCTTGCCTCACGGCTATTATTGAAGGAATGCCTGCTGGACTTTATCTAAGCGAGGAAGATATCAACGTTGATCTGCGCCGCCGCCAAAGGGGCTACGGACGCAGTCAACGCATGGAAATCGAGCGGGATGAGGTCGAGATCCTGAGTGGAGTAGCTAAGGTAAAGTCTCCCCCCCGTGGGGGGGATAAGGGGGGGGTGACCACAGGTGCGCCCATTGCCCTGTGCATTGAGAACAAGGACTGGGCCAACTGGAAGGATAGGGATGTCCCCTCTTGGACGGTGCCTCGGCCGGGCCACGCTGATCTGGCCGGGGGCATCAAATACAGCCTTGGTGACCTGCGGCTGGTAGCCGAGCGGGCCAGTGCCCGTGAGACAGCAGCTCGGGTGGCGGTGGGGGCAGTGGCGAAACAGTTGCTTGCTGAGTTCGGCATCGCCGTGGGCAGTTATGTGACCGAAATCGGCGGCGTGGTGGTGGAAATTCTCCCCCTTTCATCCCCCCCATGGGGGGGGAGAGAGGGGGGTGAACTCTGGGAGCAGGCTGAAGCCTCCGACGTTCGCTGCCCCGATTCCGTGGCCGCAGAAGCCATGCGCCAGCGCATTGACGAGGCCAGGACAGCGGGGGACTCTCTGGGCGGCGTCTTCGTCGTCGTTGTCACCGGCGTGCCTGTCGGTTTGGGCAGCCACGTCCACTGGGACCGCCGCCTGGACGCCCGCCTGGCTGCTGCGGTGATGAGCATCCCGGCCATTAAAGGAGTGGAAATCGGGCCGGCTTTCGAGAACGCTCGTAAGAGGGGGACGGAGGTACATGATGAGATCTTTGCGAATCTCGAATCTCAAACGTCAAACGCCTGCCCTGAGCGGCGTCGAAGGGTCAAACGTTATTCCAATCGAGCCGGTGGTATCGAGGGGGGCATCAGTAACGGGGAGCCCATCGTGGTGCGGGCGGCCATGAAACCGATACCCACTACCATAAAGCCTTTGCGCTCGGTGGACCTGGCCACAGGAGAGCCAGCCACTACTCAGTATCAGCGCTCGGATGTCTGTGCCGTGCCTGCGGCCTCGATAGTCGGGGAGGTCATGGTGGCCTGGGTCATCGCCGACGCATTGATGGAGAAGCTGGGGGGAGATAGCATCGAGGAGATGAAGTCGAGGTGGAAGTGAGTGAGTGGGCAAACATCGTCATCACTGGTTTCATGGGCACCGGTAAGTCGAAAGTGGGGCTGGAAGTGGCTCGTCGCCTGGGTCGGGAGTTTGTGGACATGGACCCCCTCATCGAGCAGCGGGTGGGCATGACCATCCCTGAGGTCTTCGCCCAACGGGGCGAGGGGTTCTTCCGCCAACAGGAGCGCCAACTTTGCCAGGAACTGGCCCAAAGACGGGGACTGGTCATCGCCACCGGTGGGGGCGCGCTGATCCCTGAGGAGAACCGTCAAGCCCTTGGCACCAGTGGGCTGCTGGTGTGCCTGACCGGCGATGTGGAGGAGATCTTGCAGCGTCTGGCGCAGGTAGAAGATAGACCCCTCCTAGAGGTGGCTGACCGGAGGCAGCGCATCGAAACCCTGCTAACCGAGCGGCGCGAAGCCTATAGCCACATCCCTCACCAGATTGACACCACGGGCCTGACGGTGGAGCAGGTAGCGGAGAGGGTGATCGAGTTGTTGGTGGAAAAGATAGCGGTGCGGACGCCAACAGGAAGTTACGTAATCCATCTGGGCAACGGACTTCTGAGGTGGGTTGGTGAGTTGGCGCGAGAGCGGGGACTGCAGGGTAGAGCGGCCCTGGTCACTAACCCCACGGTCGGCAAGCTGTATGCCCCCACCATTATCAAGAGCTTACGGAAAGCAGGTCTCGAGCCGGTCGTCTGCCAGGTGCCCGATGGAGAGGCTTACAAAACCCTGGACAGCGTCTGCTCCTTGTACGATCAGTTCATTGAAGGCGGACTGGACCGATACAGTGCGGTGCTGGCCCTGGGCGGTGGCGTGATCGGCGATCTGGCGGGCTTCGCGGCAGCCACCTACATGCGGGGAGTGCCCCTGGTACAGTTGCCCACCACCCTCTTGGCCATGGTGGATGCCAGCATGGGGGGCAAGGTGGCCGTAGATCACCCCAGGGGGAAGAATCTCATCGGCGCTTTCAAACAGCCGGAGCTGGTGGTGATTGATCCTCTGGCTCTGACCACCCTGGACGAGGCAGAGAAACGATCCGGCTGGGCCGAGGTGATCAAAGCAGGGGTGATCGGTTCGCCCGGCCTTTTCGAGCACTTGGAGGAGAGGGGGGACGAGCCCTCACTGCCCGTCATCGCCGAGGCCATTCGCGTGAAGGTAGCTATCGTGGAGGAGGACCCTTACGAGAAGGGGCGGCGGGCTGTGCTCAACCTGGGTCACACCTTTGGCCACGCCCTGGAGGTGCTCAGTGGGTTCACCCTCCGCCACGGTGAGGCAGTGAGTGTCGGCATAATGGCGGCGGCCAGGACAGCCGTCGCCCTGGGCCTGTGCGACGAGACAGTCGAGGGGCGTTTAGCTGCCCTTCTCCAGCGGTTTGGTTTACCAACCCGCTATGAAGGCTATGAGCCGAGAGAGATTTGGGAGGCCATGGCCACCGACAAAAAGAGACAAGGTAAGAAGCTGCGTTTTGTGTTGCCCAGAGCTGTTGGGCAGGTCGTGGTCACCGACGAGGTGCCAAAGGCGGTGGTCTTAGAGGTTCTAGAAAGGCTGAGGGAAAGATGACGGCTAAGATCCTTGTTATTCACGGTCCCAACTTGAACTTATTGGGCACGCGAGAGCCGGAGGTTTACGGCTCGGTCACTCTGGAGGAGATCAACCAGCGGTTGTTGGCTTACGCTGCGGAAAAGGCCATCGAAGTGCACACCTTCCAGTCGAACCACGAAGGGGCCATCATTGACGCTATCCACCAGGCGGCTGGCTGGGCCGATGGTCTGGTCATCAACCCTGGCGCCTATACCCATTATAGCTACGCCATCCGCGACGCCATCGCCGCCGTTGGTCTGCCCACCATCGAGATCCACCTCTCCAACATCCACGCCCGTGAGCATTTCCGCCATGTTTCCATCATCGTCCCTGTCTGCATCGGTCAGATCTCGGGCTTCGGCTGGCAAAGCTACGTGTTGGGGTTAGATGCCCTGCTGATGAAGCTGGGATCCTGACCGTTTTCTCTGGCCACGCTTTTGCAGGGCGACGAGACAGGGGCGTGGCATTGCGTTTTCTCGCTGGATGTGGTACAATAGTTCAGTTACTGGCCCAGGCCATCCGCCAGGTGGCCCGGAAGGCGCGCTCCGAACACACCAGTTGGCGGCGGCAGGGGATGAGGCTGGCCTGGCGGCGGTCGAGGAGCAGGTGGCCGAAGCGGCGATAGAGCTGTGGGGCATCACGGACAGGGAGCTGAAGGAGATACGGCGGTCGTTGGAGGAGTTGGGGTGAGACAAAGGATAGATACGAGGAGGTGAATCATGCGTTGGGATGACGTGCAGGCTACCTATCCTGACCAATGGCTCGTCATCGAGGCACTGGAAGCCCGTACCGAGGGGAATCGGCGCATTTTGGATCAAATTACAGTAGTGGAGGTTTGTCCCGATTCGGTAACCGCGATGCAAACCTATCGCCGGCTGCATCAACAGTATCCTCTGCGCGAGTTCTACTTTGTGCATTCCACCCGCCCCAGTCTGGACATTGAGGAGCGACGATGGGTAGGCATCAGGAGGAGCGATGCGGCTTACGCTTAAGTATGGTCTACCATTCATCTATTGATTGGGAAGGTAAACTGATGCAATATCGTCAATGTGGGAAGCTCGATTGGGAAGTTTCGGCCTTAGGATTCGGTTGTATGCGACTTCCGACGAAGGGGGGGCATGAAGACATTGACGAGCCAGAGGCAGCGCGGATGCTGCGCTATGCCATGGATCACGGCCTGAGCTACGTGGACACCGCGTACCCCTATCACGACGGGAACAGCGAATGGTTCGTCGGACGAGTGCTCAAGGATGGGTATCGGGAAAAGGTCGGGCTGGCAACGAAGATGCCCTGTTGGCTGGTCAAGGCTACTGAGGACTTTGACAGGTATCTTAACGAGCAACTCGAGAAATTGCAGACCGATCACATTGACTTTTATCTCCTGCACGAGCTGAACAAGGATAGATGGCCTTCCATGCGTGATCTGGGCGTGCGGGAGTGGGCTGAGAAAGCTATCGCCGATGGGCGTATCGGGTATGTTGGCTTCTCGTTCCACGACGAATACCCGGTCTTCAAAGAGATCGTAGATGCCTATGACTGGACGTTCTGCCAGATCCAGTACAACTATATGGACGTAGAAAACCAGGCTGGCACCCGTGGGCTGAAGTATGCAGCCTCACAGGGGCTGGCGGTCGTGATTATGGAGCCCCTGCTAGGCGGCAGGCTCGTGGATCCCCCCGAGCCAATTCAGAAGCTCTGGGATACCGCCGCGAAGAAGCGTACGCCTGCCGATTGGGCGTTACAGTGGCTCTGGAACCAACCTGAGGTGTCGGTCGTGCTCAGTGGTATGAGCACGATGGAGCAAGTCGAACAAAACATCGCCAGCGCCGAGGTGTCGGGTATCAACCCGCTGACGGCAGAAGACCTGGCGCTTATCGAGCGAGTGCGCGGAAAGTACGTGGAGCTTTGCCCCATTCCTTGCACGAAATGCGGGTATTGCATGCCGTGTCCGAATGGCGTTGACATCCCCCGTAACCTCGAGACCTATAACCACGGCGTCATGTACGATAAACCCGATTACGCGCGTCAGGCGTACACCTGGATACCTGAAGAGGCCCGGGCCAGCGCCTGCATCCAGTGCCGCGAGTGTGAGGAGCTGTGCCCCCAGAGCATACTCGTCAGTGAGTGGACGCCGCGCGTCCACAAGGTACTCGGTGAGGGCCAACCATATACGTGCTCATAACCTTATGAGTCAACCTATCTGGTTCGTAAAACTCGTACAAAGACTTTTTCCGCACCGGTTTGTGCTGGCTAGGCTGACGCGGATTCCTGTCGTTGCCAGAATCACTGATCGCCTGTTCTTCGAGGGGGACGATCTCATCTATCTGCCTCAAGATCAGGCGATTCCGGTCAACCAGGCGCTCGATAAACCCGGCGAGATGGTGCTGCCCTCGCAGGTGGTGGAGCATTTCGTCGAGAAAGCCAGCTATCACTGGATCATGAACTTCTGCATCTGCCGCGATTCCATGAAGTGTGAGGATTATCCTATTGATTTGGGCTGCCTCTTTCTCGGCCAGGCGGCCATGGGGATCAATCCCCAGCTTGGGCGCCGCGTGACAAAAGCAGAAGCGCTGGAGCACGTCAGACGCTGCCGGGAATCGGGCCTGGTTCACCTGATTGGCCGCAACAAGCTCGATACCTTGTGGCTCGGCGTCGGCCCGGCGGACAAGCTGTTGACGATTTGTAACTGCTGTCCGTGCTGTTGTCTCTGGCGGGTGCTGCCTCACATTGCCCCCTTGATCGGCAGCAAAGTCGCCAGAATGCCCGGCGTGACGGTGACCGTGACCGAGCGCTGCGTGGGCTGCGGAACTTGTACCCAGGACGTGTGCTTTGTTGATGCCATCCATCTGGTCAATGGCCGGGCAGTGAGAAGTGACGCATGCCGGGCCTGTGGCCGCTGTGTGGATGTCTGCCCTCAGCAGGCCATTGAGATCACCATCGCCAATGACCAATTCGTGGAAGAATCTATCAGCCGGCTAGCTCCGTTAGTGGACGTTTCATAGTTACATTGTGTCATTGCGAACCTAAAGGACAGAAACACTGCCTATCCTGTCATTGCGAAGGCGCGGTGTGTGCGCCTGAAGCAATCCCCAATTCGCGAGATGGGGATTGCTTCGGCGGAAGAGCGCTGCCTCGCAATGACAGAAAGAAGTTTCTGAGTAGCGCAGTGCCGAAGCAATCTCCAATTCGCAGGGTGGGGATTGCTTCGCCCCTGCGGGGCTCGCAATGACAGAGACAAGTTTCTGAGTAGCGGAGCGAAGCAATCCCCAAGGTGCAATTGCTGACAACGGTGGAGATTGCTTCGTCGCTCCGCTCCTCGCAATGACGGTCGGGGTTTAACATTGTAAGATAGAAGGGACAGTGTAATGGTCAGAATCCCTGTGCTGAAAAGTGTTACCGAAGCCAACGCTTTGTTGGCCGAGGCTCTGCGGGAGAGGTTCGGCCAGCAAGACGTGTTGGTGCTGAATATCATCGCCTCGCCGGGGGCCGGCAAGACCACGCTGCTGGAGCGCACTATCGAGAAATTGAACGGGGAGCTGCACCTGTCGGTCATCGAGGGCGACCCCACCACTAGCCTGGACGCCGAGCGCATCTTTGCCACTGGGGTGCCAGTGGTGCAGATCAACACCGATGGCGGATGCCACCTGGAGGCCCGTATGATCCAGGCGGCGCTGGAACAACTGGACGTGGAAAACGCCGATGTAGTCATTATCGAGAACGTGGGCAATCTGTTGTGTCCCACCGGCTGGGACCTGGGTGAGGATGCCAAGGTGGTGGTGGCCAGCCTGCCCGAGGGCGACGACAAGCCGCTCAAGTACCCTATGGCCTTTGCCACCGCCCAGGCAGTGGTCATCAATAAGATAGACCTGGAGCCTTACCTCCCGGCCAAGGTATCCATGCTGCGCGAGAACGCTCTCCGGATCAACCCAGACCTGGCGGTGTTTGAGGTTTCTGCCCTCACCGGTCAGGGCATCGAAGGATGGGTGGATTGGATACGGGAGAAATTGACCGAGAAGCGGAAGTCCCGATGCACGAAATGGCCATAACCCAGGCTATGTTGGACCTGGCCCTGGAACACGCCCAAGGCCACCGTATCACTGACGTCTACTTACGAGTGGGCGGGGTATCGGGCATTGTCCCTCAATCGGTCGAGTTCTACTTCGAGTATCTCAGCCAGGGCACCCTGGCTGAAGGGGCGAGGCTACACTTTGAAACTGTGCCCGTCGAGATGACGTGCCTGGATTGCGGGCGACAGGCTGACCTGAGTGACTGGACCGATGAACCACCGCGAGCGATCATGGTGCAGGCCCTGGCCCGAGGTTGCCAGTGCGGCGGTAAGAACCTTCGCGTGACCGGCGGCACTGGCTTCGACATGGTCAGTCTCGAGGTGGAGGTTGCACCTACAACTGAGAAAAGGAGAGCAAGCAATGACTGAGGACATCTACCGCCAACTGGCTCAGCGGCTGGATGCCATCCCCAATGGCTTCCCTGCCACCGAGAGCGGCGTGGAACTGCGGCTGCTGGCCAAAATCTTCACGCCGCAGGAGGCGGCGCTGGCCAGCGTCATGCGCCTGACCCGTGAGCCGGCCGTCGTCATAGCCGCCCGCGCTGGCGTGGATGCCGACGCGGCCTACGACACGCTCAAAGAGATGGCTCGCAAGGGACTGATTCGCTTCAAGAAGGACAAGGGCCAGCTCGCCTTCGGGCTGATGCCCTTCGTCGTCGGCCTCTACGAGGAGCAGTTGTCCCGCATGGATGCGGAACTGGCGGCGCTGTTCGAGGAGTACATTCAGGCGACGAAGGGTGGCAGCATCATGGGGGCCGAGCCCGCCGTCCACCGCGTCATCCCCGTCGGAGAAGCGATTGCCTTTGACCTGGAAGTCTTCCCCTATGAGCGCGCTACCGAACTGCTGGAAAACGCCAGATCGTGGGCCGTGCGCGATTGCATCTGCCGTCTCCAGCAGCAACTCGTCGGCAAGGGGTGTGATCGCCCGATCGAGAATTGCATGGTCTTCGCGCCGGTCGAGGGCGCTTTCGACCATAGCAAGGTGGACCGCGTTATCACCAAAGAGGAGGCGTTGCAGATTCTGCGTGAGGCCGAGGAGGCAGGATTGGTGCACTCCACCGGCAACTATCGCGACGGGCACTATTACATCTGCAACTGCTGCACCTGCTGCTGCGGAATACTGCGCAGCGTGGCCGAGTTCGGTGTCCCCACCACCGCTGTGCGGTCCGACTTCCACACTGTCGTGGACGCCGAGATGTGCATCGGCTGCGGTGACTGCCTCGAGCGCTGTCAATTCGGGGCCCTCTCCGTGCCGGATGATGTTCCTTCGACAGGCTCAGGACAGCGTTGCGTGGTAGATTATTCCCGCTGTGTGGGCTGTGGGCTGTGTACCACGGTCTGTCCGACGGACGCAATGCACCTGGAGCGCCGCCCTGAGGGCGAGGTTCCTCCGCCGCCGGCCGACATCAAAGAGTGGATGGTCCAGCGCGCTGAGGGGCGTGGCATCTCGATCTTGGACATTCTGTAAGCGAAAGGAGAAGAAACGATGAGTGTCAAAGCCTACATTCTGGCAAACGTAGAGGCCGGTATGGGCGAGGAAGTGGTCGAGGCCCTATCGGCCATTGAGGGCGTCCAGAGCGCCCACAACGTCACGGGGCCCTACGACGTGATCGCTCTCATCGAGGTTCCCGACACCGTTGCGCTGGGGGACTTGATCATCAACAGCATCCTGTTGATAGATGGCGTTGACTACACTCTCACCTGCGTGGTGATATGAGCTTCGCTCTCAAAGACATTGAGAGACCAGACAATCGAACCTTGTACTGAGCGCAGTCGAAGTAAACGAGAGGGCGACCAACGGAGGTTGTGCGTTGACGACTTTCGACCTTGTGCTGGCTGATGGCAGAATTCTCGATGGGTGCGGGAATCCCTGGTTCTGGGGTGACGTGGCTATTCAGGGCGGTCGAATCGCCCAGGTTGGTCCTGCTGGCACGCTTCGGGGACGAGAGACCATTGGCGTCGGCGGGCGGTTCGTTGTGCCGGGGTTCGTTGACATTCACACTCACTCTGATCTCTCCATCATGGTGAATCGCCGCGCGGAGAGCGCCGTCCGCCAGGGCGCTACCACTCACGTCGTCGGAAACTGCGGGATGTCTCCGGCCCCGCTGGATGAAGATCACCTGGCCGACATGCGTAACTTCTGGGGGTGCATCTCTGAGCAACCCGAGGTCACCTGGGAATGGCGGACCTTTGGTCAGTACCTGCGAGCTCTCGAAGAGGACGGCTTGGCGATCAACGTGGCTTCCCTGGCAGGACACGCAGCGCTGCGCATCGCGGTCATGGGCCTCGACGACCGCGAGCCCACGCCCACCGAACTCGCCAGGATGCAAGAGCTACTGGCCGAAGCAATGGAGGCCGGGGCCTTCGGGCTGTCTACCGGGCTGGTTTATCCGCCGGGCTGCTTTGCCAGCACCGACGAGATCATCGCTCTGTGTCGGGTTGTGGCTCGTTACCACGGTCTGTACGCCTCCCACGTCCGGGGCGAGCGGGAGACCATCCTGGAAGCGGTCGCCGAAGCCATCCGTATCGGGCGTGAGGCTGGCGTGCCGGTGCAAATCTCCCACAACGCCCCCAAGTTTGGGGCACTGTGCGATGCCACTGCCAACCTGCGATTGGTGGAAGAGGCGCGGGCGCAGGGCCAGGACGTGACGGTGGACAACGATGTGCATACCGACTATGGCCCTTCACTAATCGGGACCCTACCTCAGCCTGTGCAGGAGCGAAGCGTCGCCGAAATCATCGCTTTGCTCTGTAATCCTGACTCTCGTCGCCAGATTCGGGAGGAAATCGTTCTCGACCAGCGGCCTGCCTTTGGCCCTGCCGGGCTCCTGAAGCATGGCCAGTGGCACCGGATCACCATCCTGCACGCGCCCAAGAACCCAGACGCCGTCGGCAAGACCATCGAGACCATCGCCCGCGAGCGCGGCCATGATCCCTTCGACGTCTATTTCGATCTGATCACCGCCAATGGTGGCGATGTAGACGCCATCTTTGATTACATTGACGAGGCCAACATCCGTATCCTGCTGCAGCATCCGGCAGCGATGATCTGTTCCGATGGTCGAGTATTAGCGCCCTATGGCTTCCTGAACGATCCACCGCCCTACTCCCCTTGTAGCTACGGTGAGTTCCCAGGCGTGCTGGAGCGCTACGTGCGAAACGAAGCGGTGTTGACCCTCGAGGAGGCCATTCGCAAGATGACGTCCTTTCCTGCTCAGCGGTTCGGGCTGATGGATCGCGGGGTGCTGCGTCCGGGAGCGTGGGCCGACATCGTCGTCTTCGACCTGGAGCGCATCCGCGATCGGGCCACCGGCTTCTACCCGCATCGCTATCCCGAGGGGATTGACTACGTCTTTGTGAACGGGGTGTTGGTTAACGGGGTTGTTGAGGGAGAGCGGCATACCGGCGCCTTGCCGGGCAATGTCCTGAGGCATCTGATCAAGACTTCCGAAGTCTTCGAGACTTCGGAAGTCTAAACTGGAGGTGATACAATGACAGCAAATCTTATCCCTTTGATCGAAGTCAGCGGCACACACCGCGAGGTGGGCCAGCAAATCGGCCGACAGTTGAAACCTCGGTTGCAACGCATACTCCCACGGCTGCGCGAGAGTCTGCCCCCTGGTGTGTCCTGGAAGGACATGCTGCTCAAGGGCCGGCTATGTCTTGCTCACAGCCGTGACGTCTACCCCCAGTTCATTGAGGAATTGGAGGGCATCGCCGAAGCGGCCGAGCTGCCCTTTGAGGAATTCTTTTTGGCGATCGGTGAGGAACTGTGGGAGCCGGCAGCGTGGCATGCCGATTTCCCGACCTTAGCTAGAGGCTGTACCGATTTTGCTGCCCGTGGCAAAGCCACCGCCGACGGCGCTACCGTGGTGGCTCACACCAACGATCTCCCTCCTGAAAGCGAGGAGGATTTGGTCCTTCTAAGAGTGCGGGCTGGGGACGAGCCCGAGTTCCTCGCCGTGTCCGTCGCCGGGCTGGGCTTTAGCGCTGGGCTCAATGCGGCCGGCATCAGCATGACCGGCAACGCCGTCTCGTGCAGCGATATTCGCCCCGGTGTGCCGCGCCTGCTGATCGCCCGCGCTATCCTGGCCGCGCGGCGCCTGGGGGAGGCGATGGACGCCTGCTTGCTCCCCCTTCGCGCATCGAACTATAACAACGTCATCGCTGACCCGAGCGGTGAGATCTATAGCATGGAGGGGTCGGCCACCGACTGCGAGCCAATCTACATTGACGAAAACATCATGGCCCACACCAACCACTACCTCAGCCCGCCCATGCGCCGATTTGAGGCTCACCGCAACTACATCGGGGGTTCGATTATCCGCTACAATCGCGCTATGCGGCTATTGCGCGAGAACTATGGCCGCTTGTCGCCGGAACTGTTCCAAAAGCTGCTGACCGATCATGCCAACTACCCGGGTTCCATTTGCAAGCACGCAGGTATGACGGTGACAGCGTTCAGCATCATCATCAACCTGAACGAGTTGCGCGTCTGGATCGGGCGCGGGCGTCCTTGCCAGACCACCTATTACGAGTACACTTTGAATCCCTGGATTCGACCCGAAAGAGGCAT
>CAYUPJ010000077.1:0-18387 GCA_964446635.1 uncultured Anaerolineae bacterium | reverse complement strand
CCTGACTGACTGACAAATTTAAGGTAGGCCGAAGCAGGACACAGCCCACTTACGCTTGGGGTTGGCAGCCTGACGGCGAGAGGCAATGGCGGGCTCAGGGTCGAGTGCTGGGTCAATCCAGAAAGGGGTAAACGTTCGCCACCCTCGACGATATTGTTGTCGGAGCCAACCCCAGCCAATTTTCAAGTAACTCATGCCACGATCCCAATGGGTGTCTATCCAACGACGCACTTTCGCATTGACAACGCCCACCCCAACACTGGTAAAGTGCAACGTGGCGACCGCCAGGACGAGAAACAAACGCTCGATTGCCTGAGCATTGTCGAGCTTGCTGGCTTCAACCTGAAAACCATTGGATTTGTCGTCCAGAAAGTTCTCCTCAATGTCGAAGCGCAAGCTAAACTCATCCAAGGTGCCAACATCGGTGGGCTCGTCGCTGACCACATACCAGGGATCGATTTCATCATCACCTTCAGGGATAGGAGTCGCTAATGCCAAATGGACTTTTTCACCTAAGACACGAACGTCATGGTAGAAGTGGGCAGCGCCTTGGGGCGGACGCAATTGGCCCATCTGGATCGCTTGGTGCTTCTCCAGGTAGACTAGGGTGCTGGCTTTGGCTCGCAGGCGGTAGTGCCATCCAGTCCTGCGCGTAAACCGCATCAATTGGCGATGCAGCAAGCCCCGGTCGGCCAAGAGGACAACGACCAGACCCTTGGGTAAGACATCCCGCGTCCGTTCGAGCACCACTTTGTAATCCTCGTAACTCACCGAAGCGCTGTTGTGTTTGAAGACACGCCACGCCACGGGCAAGGCACGGCCCCGATAAATCAGCGCAGTTCGGATGAGGACATAGCCTTTGGGCAACACCGAGGTGTCCAGGGTCACATACGCTCGCTTGCCCGGTTTCCAATCAGCTAAAGCCACCCGTAGCAGCGGTGGATAAAAGGTGGCGGGAGTGACATGGCAGTTGTACAACCAACGCTGAAAACGACGTTGATGGCTAGCAGCATACTCTGCGTTACTGATCACCACTTCGCCCCAATGGTTGAAGTTTGCCGTTTCGGTAAAGCACAAGCCGATCACTGCCCAAGCAAGTGTCATCAAACGACGGACGTCACCAAAAATACAGCGCGGAATATGCTCCCAGAGAGCGCTGAACAGCGTTCGATACATTTGTTGACTGTCGCTCATCGACTCCTCCCCAAAGATGGCTTCTTTACAAGTATGCCATCTAGAAGACTTTTTGGCAAGTCGATGAAATGTTAAATTTGTCAGCCAACCAGTCCAACCTCTGTTAGTAAGCCACGCTGGAGCCGATGAACAACGCCTTTTTCTAAGGAGCAACATGGAAAGAATCTTTTACTTGAAAAGACGACAAGGGTCAAGACGTAACGCCCTGACCCTCGCCTTTGCCCCACCGGTCGCTGACCGCTGATCACCGGCTGCTCGTCCCCTGCTGCCCCCGACTCTTCAGCTCCAACAAATAGCCATAGGCCTCGACAGCAGCCTTGGCCCCCTCGCCGATGTGCACCAACACCTGCTCGGAGATGTGAGTCACGTCGCCGGCGGCGAATACGCCAGGGTAACTCGTGGCTCCGTATAAGTTGATCTTGATGCGACCCTCCTCGTCGCATTCTATCCAGTCGCGAACCAATTCGGAGTTGGGCTTGCGCGGCAGCTTGACGAACACGCCCTTGACCGGCACCTCCAGCGTCGCCCCGCCCACTGTCTCCACCACGATCCCCTCGACGAACCGTGCCCCTTTCACCTCTCGGATGGTGACTCCCTCGTAGATGCTCACGTTCGGCAGGCGGCGCAGCACCGGCACCAGCGGCGAGTCGGCAGGCAACAACTCTGGCGCGAACAGGTACACCTGGTGGGCGTACTGGGCCAGCTCGCTGGCTGCCAGTTGCGCCCGGCGGTAGGTGCCCACTACGGCCACGTCCTTGCCCAGGAACAGCGCTCCGTGAGCCACCACTGAGTAGCTGAGCCCATGCCCAACCAGCAGGTCCTCCCCCGGCACGCCCAAACGCTGCGGCTTGGCACCCGTGGCAAAAATCAACGAGCGCGCCTCGAATCGGTCGCCATCTACGGTGACGACCGAAAAGTGATCTTCTACAGGCGAAACCTGCACCACCCGGTCGAAGTGACGGCAAAAGTCCAGGTAATCCAACTGCTGGCGGAAACGGCTGAGTAACTCTTCGCCGGTGATCACGTGGTGCGTGTCGGCGTCTTCCAGTTCCATGAAGTAAGCGGTCTGGCCACCCCACCGCTCGGCGATGATGAGCGTTTCCAGGCGGCGATTGATGGCTGTCACAGCGGCGGTGATGCCTGCTGGCCCACCACCGATAACAATCAAATCGTACATCGTGCCTCCTCCTTCTTGCCTCTTGCTTCCTGCTGTCTATGCCCATTCAGCCGGCACGGGCGGAATGATCCCTTTTTCCATCATAAACTGCGTCATCTCCCGCGCCTGCCGGATTTTCGTCTCGGCCATGCGGTAGAGCTCGTCGCGGGAGAGATGCAAGCGGGCCACCCCTTGCTCCTGAGCCTTGAGGGCCACGGCCACTGCCTCTCGCGGGAATACTTCCCACTCGTCCATCGTGGGCATGATGTTGTCCTCGGTGATACCCCGCTCTTCGGCACAGCGGGCCAACTCCTCGGCGGCAGCGATGGCCATCTCGTCGGTGATGGTACGCGCCCGCACGTCCAGCACGCCGCGGAAGATGCCGGGGAAGCCCAGCGAGTTGTTCACCTGATTGGGGAAATCGGAGCGCCCCGTGCCCACGACGCGTGCTCCGGCCTCTTTCGCCTCCCAGGGCCAGAGCTCGGGGATGGGATTGGCGCAGGGGAAGATGATCGCATCCTCTGCCATAGCCGATACCCACTCCGGCAAGATGGTGCCCGGCCCCGGCTTGCTCAGGGCGATACACAGATCGGCGCCACACATGGCCTCGGCGGGGCCGCCGCGCCGCCCCTCGGCGTTGCTCTTTTGGCAAATGCGCCACTTGTCCACGAACTCGATCTTGCGGGCTTCGATGTCCTTACGCTCAGCATGCAGGATGCCACTGCTATCACAAGTGATGACATTGCCCCATTGGACGCCGCTGGCGATCAGCAGCCGCAGCGTGGCCACGTTGGCCGAACCCACGCCGATGAGCGCGACCTTGATGTCCTCCAGCTTCTTGCCCACGATCTTCAGCGCGTTGAGCACGCCAGCCAGCACCACGGTCGCTGTCCCCTGTTGGTCATCGTGCCACACGGGGATCTGCACCTCTGGGTCGGTGCGCAACATGTCCAGCACGCGGAAGCACTTGGGCTGGGAGATGTCCTCCAGGTTGATGCCGCCAAAGGAGGGCTGGATCAGCTTGACGGCCAACATGATCCGATAGGGGTCTTTGGTATCCAAACAGATGGGCACGGCGTCCACGCCGCCCAGGTACTTGAAGAGCAGCGCCTTGCCCTCCATGACCGGCAGGGCCGCCTCCGGCCCGATGTCACCCAGCCCCAGCACCCGTGTGCCGTCGGAAACCACGGCTACCGTGTTGGCCCGATTGGTGTATTCGAAGACCAGGGCCGGATCCTCTTTGATGGCGCGGCAAGGTGCCGCCACGCCCGGCGTATACCAGATGGCAAAGTCGCCGATGTCGCGGACGACGCATTTCAGCGCCGTCTGTATCTTGCCCTGGTAAAAGGGATGCAGCCTCATCGCATCTTCTGCTGGCTTCTTCGCCTTCGCCAGCAATTCTTCTTTGGTAAGCATAAGACCTCCTTAAGCCTCAATAAGCTGTTCAACCGAGACGATGGGACCATATTTCGCTTTCAGCGCCTCCAGCCCCTTCCGCTGCTCCTCATAGACTTCAAACAACTTGGCCGGAATGTTCGTCTCTTTCCTGTAAGCTTCTTCCTGCAAGTTTATCCTGGCCAGGATATTGTCCACGTAGAAGGCAAACTGCTTGTCGTAGAGTTCTTTCGGATACTCCTTGCCAATCCCGGCGAACAGCTCTTTGAGATCCTCGTATTTCGGAATGAATCCGATGGGGGTCTCAATGGCATCCACCTCTCCGTGCGCCCTTAACTCAAGCCAGCCCAGCCACACTTTCACATCCCGTTTCTCACCAAGCAGTTTATCCCCTTCCCCGCCACGGGCGCCATGCGTCAGGAAGTAGTTCAATCCAGCCATAACGGGTTTGTTCTTCAGCTTATCAGAATTAAAGAACACAAACTGGGCATCCATGTAGTCGGCCAGGGGACCCGGGATGAACGGCTCGTTGGCCCAGGGCTGGCGTCGGACGCCCTTGGCCCCCACCTCGGTTGCCGTGGCCGCCGAGAGGATCGAGGCTCCGATGACCACACCGTGATCGGGGTTCTTGGCCACCCTCACCGGGGGCATGGTATCGCTATCGCGCCCGCTGTAGGTGATCACTTTGATCTCCACCCCGCATGGATCTTCGGCCACGGCTTCGTTGTAGTTCCCGATGAAGCTGTTTGAGAGTGTGCACCGCGCGTTGGGATGAGAAATCGGAATCGGCTTGCCTTTTTCATCGGCTTTGCCTTCCCACCATTCGCCCTGGAAGTTAAGGCCTTTTTTCGGGTGTTCCTCTCCGCTCCCGACCCAGTGGGGCACGCCGTGCTCGTCAATCAACACGTTTGACCAGATCACCTCCACGCCTTCTTCCCGCAGGGCTTTCATCAAGTACGGATCGCTTTCGCGGCTCACGTCCTGAACGATCCCGAAGATGCCGATCTCAGGGTTGATGGCTCGCAGCGTCCCGTCTTCAGCGATCCACATCTGGGCCAGGTCATCGCCGACGAAATCGGTGCCCACCATGGCCGTGGTGGTTTTCCCGCATCCAGAAGGCGCCGCCCCGGCAAAGTACGTCTTTCTCCCGCCAGGGCCTGTTAAGCCGGTGATGAACATGTGCTCTGAGAGTTCTTGTTCTCTGTGGTAATAGGTTGCCAGGTCAACGGCAAAACGGTGATTCCCTTTTTTCAGCAGCAGCGTGTTGCCAGCATACGTACAGAACGTCGAGAAGGTCGTCAGCCAGCTTCGGTCCATGAACACCCTGGCGTTCGGCAGATCCTCCGGCCTGTTTGGCCCCTCGCTGTGGAGATTAGTGAAGAACAGCCCCACGCGCTGCACTTCTTCATCGAATCGGTCATAGACATTTCGGTACAGGATGTTCGCCGAGTGCATGACGTACGTCGAAGTCGTGATTTGCAGACCTGGAATTGCCGCCTGAGCGCCGATGGGTCCCCTGCTGAAGAAGCCAACGAGCAGAGTCATCCCGCTCGCGATTCCGGTCATCTGTGTCTTGACATACTCGTACGCTTCATTACGGGGGATGCTCAGGGCCAGCACACTGGTCTCCTCGCCTTCGTTCACGATGTAGAAGGTTCTATCAATGATGCGCGCCTGCTCCTTGGTAAGATCGAAGTGAATGGTGTGGTCTTTCATGGGCAACGGCCGCTCTTCGCCTTTTTCCAGGCTCATCTCCCTGATCCTTTGAACATCAGCATCGGATCCGGTATTCACGAAGACCGCGTCAGGATCGGTCATGGAAATGGCGTTGGCGATTTTCAGAAGCGCCTCTTCGTTGGTGATCTTGCTCAGCTTGGACAGATTCTCCTGGTCACACTTGACCTCGAACAGCGCGCTTGCTTCATCCAGGCTCTCAATCCCGCCAACTTTGGCAAGGATGTCCATGCCTTTTTTGAGTTCTAACACGTTTAACACTCCTTCTCCTCTACCGCGTCCGCTGCCACGGCATCGGCCTCTACGTCCCGCACGCAGGGCTGAGGGCGCAGGACCTCCTGGTAGTACCCGTGCTGGATGATCAAATTCATCACCAACCGCCATACTGCCGCGGAGCTTTGCCATGCTTCTCCACTATCTTGGGATAGCGGCCTTTCGGCGCCTCAGGATTGATGCCCACCAGTTGGACTTCGAAGCGATGCTCGTCGCCATAGTCAAACAGGTACAGGAACTTCTGCTTCATGCGCAGCGATAAGTCACCGATTCTCACTCTTGCTGCACTGCGTCCCTCACCGTAGGGCGAAGCGTACTCTGTCGTGTCGTCCCAGGCCCGCCCGCTCATGAAGAAGGAATACAGGTGATCGGAGTCGAAGTGCACGGCGCCCTGGATGGCGTAGTGCAGGTCGTCCAGGGTCTGATCTTCGGCGATCTCAATCAGTTGCTACACGCTGGGCTTGCGCTGGTACGTGACCTTGTCGGCGGCCTCAAACTGCTCCCAGCGGGCGTTGATGGCTTCGATCCCTTCGACGGGGCTCAGGACAAGTTCCGGCGGGATTGGTGGCGGTTCAGGCATGGTCGGGTTCATCGGCGCAGGGGTAGCTGCGGCCGGTGTCGCCGGCGCGGGCTCCACTGCGGACTCTTCCGTCTCTGCCCGGTCCTGAAGCATGTGGCAATGTTTGTACTTCTTGCCGCTGCCGCATCAACAGGGATCGTTTCGTCCTAACTTCTGCTTTTCTGACATGGCTTTACCACCTCCCGATTCACTAATGTTCCTACTCCGGCAACAATGCAAAATCACGCAGAGGCAGCACGTCAAACCGCCCTGGGGCATCGGCGTATTCCCTCAACCAGCCGGGCAGTTGTCGCACGTCCTGGATGCGCGCTCCTTGCCATCCATCGTAGAGGCCCAGCGGATCGAGGTGCAGGCCAGGAATCCCCACCCCGTTGGCTCCCAAGATGTCTATGTAGAACATATCTCCTACGAACAGGGCTTCCTCGGGCCGGAGACCGAGATCCCTCAAGACCCTCTCGTAGATTCCTGGCGCTGGCTTCCGAACTCCCACTACTTCAGAATCGTATACCCTCTCGAAATAACCTCGCATCCCCCGATTGTGCAACTCCCGCTCTACCGTACCATCGGAATTGGAGATGATGGACATTCGATACCCTTCGCTCTTCAACTGATCCAGGGTCTCGGCAACCCATGGAAAGGTGAATCCCCAGAGATTTATCTGCTCGTTCCTGGCTTGGGCCATTTGTGCTGCCTGCGCCGCGGTCTCCGCTGACATGCCCAGCGTCTCAAGAAGGACCCGGTGGTAAGGACTGGAAAGCCCCGGCGGAAATCTGCGGTGGGTACTGACATACGTGTCGAACCAGTGGATGAGGCGAAAGTGTTGGTCGTAGAACCGCTTAGCCTCAACCCGGAAACCATGCCTATCCGCCAGCCATGACAGGTAGTCCTGATCCATGAAGAGCAGTACGCCACCGGCATCGAGTAGCAAGTATGGCTTTGTAGACATCTTGGTCATCCTGCTCCTACTCTCTTCCTCAAATTCAAATTACGTTTGACGTTTCACGTTTCACGTTTGACGTACTCACGGTTCAGGCAACACCTTCCCCGGATTCAGGATGTTCTGCGGATCCACTGCCTGTTTGATGCGCCACTGGATGTTGATGGAAGCCGGCCCCAGCGCCTCTCGCATGTAGGGCAGCTTGAAGGTGCCGATACCGTGCTCCCCACTGAGTGTGCCCCCCAGGTCCAGCGCCACGCGGAATACTTCCCCCACCATCTGCTCCACCTTTGCCCACTGGGCCGGGTCCCGCCGGTCGAAGAGGATGTTGGGGTGCAGGTTGCCGTCGCCAGCATGGCCGAAGATGACGATGGGCAGCCCGTATCTGGCGCTGATGTCCTTGATGCAGCGGATCGCTTCCGGGATGGCACTGCGGGGGACGGTGATGTCCTCTCCCAGCTTGTTGGGCGCCCTACGCGCCAGCGAAGGGCTAATGCTGCGGCGCGCACGCCACAGATTGTCCCGTTCCTCTTCGTTACGGGCCACGTCCACCCGACTGGCTCCCGTTTGCAAACAGATGTCGGCAATGGCGTCAATCTCCCGCTGAACCGACTCCTCGTCGGCGCTGTCGGATTCGATCACCAGAAGCGCCTCCACATCCAGTGGCAGTCCCAAGTGCATGGCCTCCTCGATACAGGCAATGGCCGTCTCGTCCAGCAGTTCCATGGCCGCGGGAACCAGGCCCCGCGCCAGCACGGCTTGCACCGAGCGGCCCGCGTCATCCAGGGTGGGAAAGTGAACCAGTGCGGTACGGACATAGGGCGGCTTAGCGATCAATCGCAGGATCACCTCGGTGATAATCCCCAGCGCCCCCTCCGAACCGACGAACAGTTGGTCTATGTTGAAACCAGTCACGTACTTGATGGCTTTGCCGCCGCTCCGCATGATCCGCCC
This sequence comes from uncultured Anaerolineae bacterium, assembly GCA_964446635.1. Classification (GTDB taxonomy): domain Bacteria; phylum Chloroflexota; class Anaerolineae; order VGOG01; family VGOG01; genus CAYUPJ01. The sequence continues at coordinate 10,164 of CAYUPJ010000077.1, read as the reverse complement.
GTCGGCCAGGACGACAGTGAGCCCCAGCACGTAATTCTCCGTGACCCCATACTTCAGGCAGCGCGGCCCGCCGGCGTTGCAGGCCACGTTGCCGCCGATGGTGGATTGCTTGTTGCTGGAGGGGTCAGGCGGATAGAACAAGCCCAGCTTCTCTACCTCTGCCTGCAGGTCAGCAGTGACCACGCCGGCCTGAACGGTGGCCGTCATGTTCTCCCGGTCGATCTCCAGGATGCGGTTCATGCGGGTCAGCGACAGGACAATGCCGCCTCGAACGGGGATCGAGCCCCCGGCCAGCCCGCTGGACATGCCCCTAGGAACGACGGGCACGTCGTACTGGGAGGCGATTCTGACTACCGCCGAAACCTCTTCGTTCGTCTCCGGCAGCACCACCGCGTCCGGCAGGTGCTGCTCGAAGGTACCGTCGAAGGAGTAGGCGATCAAATCCACCGGGGAGGAAAGCACCTTATCCAGGCCAATTGCCTCTTGAAGCTTTGCAATTATGTCTGTCATTGTCTCAAGCTCCAGGTTTCAGGTCCCAGGTTTCGGGTTTGCACAACTCGAAACCCTGAACACGAAACTATTCCAGTGCTTCCAGCACTACCTCGGCGATGTCTTTCACTCTGATACGGATCCGCTCGTCGCGGGCGGCATTGGTCAGCGTCCGTTCGCATTGCTGGCAGGCTGAGACCAGGGTTCCTGCTCCAACCGCGGCGGCCTGGCGGATGCGATTGCGAGCCACCGCTTTGCTCACCTCTGGAGCAAAGGTCTCCAGGTTGCCTCCGCCGCCACAGCAGTGGGAGTTATCGCGGTTCTCGGCCATCTCCACCAGCCGCAGTCCGGGAATCTGCTTCAGGACGCGGCGCGGGGCTTCGATCACGCCCCCTTTGCGTCCCAGGTCGCACGGGTCGTGGTAGGTCACGTTCTCCCGCAGTTCGCGCAGTTTCAGGTTGCCTGTCTCCAATAGGTCGGCCAGGAACTCGGTGGCGTGCTGCACTTCCAGCCCCCCCTCTTTCCCCCCCAAAGCGGTGTCCTGAGCTTGTCGAAGGATTGGGGGGGATGAAGGGGGGGTTGCCAATGCAGCAGGGTAGGAATGTTTCCAGAAGTGGAAACAGGACGGGCAGGTCGTCACCACCTTTTTCACCCCCATGGCCCGCACTGCTTCGACGTTGTGGTGGATCAACTCGCGGGCCCGTTCCAGCTCGCCGTTGATGAACATCGGGTAGCCGCAGCACCACTCGGCCCCGCCCAGCAGGGCATAGTCCACGCCAGCGAGATCGAAGATTTGAACCAGAGATTGGGGCACTTTGTAGCTACGAGGGAAGAAGGAACTAACACAGCCGACGAAGTAGGCCACCTCAGCCCGATCCTTGCCCAGGCCGGTGGGCGGGATAGGCATATTGTCAGCCCATATCAGCCGCCCCTCGTTCTCCTCGGCGGAGATGTTGCGGTACTGGGCGATACGGTTGTCCAGATCGGAGAGGACCTCCGGCAGCAACCCCAGGCCGGCCAGCTCCCCCCGGGTCAGCTCCAGGATGCGGTCCACGGCCACCCCGCTGGGGCAGATGAAGGTGCAGGCGCCACACAGCAAGCAGCGAAAGAAAGCTTTCGAGTATTCAGCAGTGGGGTTCCTCAGCAGCCCCTCTTTGACCGCTCGCACCAGAGCCACGCGAGCGCGAGGGGAATCCGTCTCGTTCAGGCTCTGGCGATAGCCTGGACAGACAGACAAGCAGAGCCCACAGCGGACACAGTAGAGCGCCTCTTCCTCGGCGGGCCGCTGCGGGTCAGGGTTCGATTCACCAACGGTCATGCAATCCTCCGCTGCAGGATGCAGGGTTCAAGATCGGTTTTGCCTTTCGAGGATGCGGCGGCCATAGCCTACTGCACACCACGGGCAACGTGAGTAGCGCGTGGGGTACAATCAGCACATCCAGCTCTGGCCCCAGTGCCCCGGCCGCGACACCCAGCGCCTCCTCCATCGTCGCCGCGGGGATCATCTTGGCCGCCTGCACGATCTCCGGACATTCAGCGCCCACGATGATCACCCGCGCTTGCTCCAACACCTTGGCCATGATGAAGGCTCGCTGCGCGCCAGGCGGATAGCCGGTGTGCCGCAGTTCCTCCAACAGGCTGGGCATGTCCCTGGCATCTCGCATCTTCTCGAGGAAACGTTGCTCCCCCACTCCCTCGCCCGCGCCCTCCTCACAGCAAGCAGGGATGATGAAAAAGCCGCCCGGCTTGACCACCGGCGTGGGGGCGAAGAAGAGGTAACTGGCGGCCCGGCTGGCCTGGTAGAGGTTGGCATCCTTGGGGAATCCCACGCCGCCGATGACGACATCGTACTGCTGCGGCACCGACACCTCGTACAGTTCTCTGGCGAAGGCTACCAACTCGAGGAAGGCCGCCGTCGGCTGGCCGGCCCGCACCGCCACCACCCGCTTGTCGTCGTCCAGCACGACGTTGAGAATGAAGCACAGCCCCGCCCGCTGCGCCGCCTCAGTGACAGCTTCGTGGAAAGGATTGCCCTCGATACGGCCCAGCCGCGTGCCGGGATGATCCACCATCTGCGGGCCATGGGTGTAGGCGATCATGGCCTCGCCCGCCGCGCCCACGGCTACCGTCTTCCGCCCGCCTGAGTAGCCGGCGTATTGGTGCGGCTCCACGATGCCGGTGGCGATGAGCAGGTCGGCCTCGTAAGCGGCTCGATGCACTGAGAGGGGAATACCTGTTTCGGTTGCCCCCAGGTCTACCAACGCCGCCGGGTTCTGCGGCTCGTGGTCAATGACCCGGTAGCGGGCCACCACCGCCGCGCCCAGCTTGGCGACTTTCTCCTCCGGCGTGCTGGGGCGGTGCATGCCGATGCCGCACAGCAGGATGATGTCCTCGTCCCGCACGCCAGCCGTGGCCAGCTCCGCCAGCAGCGTCGGCACCAGCAGATGATCCGGACTGGCGCGGGTGATGTCGGTGAAGACGATGCATACGGTATCGTCTGGCCTGGCCAACTCCCGCAGCGGCGGCGAATTCACCGGGTTTGCCAGCGCCTCGGCGATGGCTGTCTCCACATCGGCGATGGGTGGCACGGTTTTCGATTCGATCACCGTGCCGTGCATCCCCGGCGACAGGTCAAAGGTCAATTCCCCTTTTCCGTATGGCACTCTGTACATCTTGTTTTGTTGACGACTCTGGCTGCTAACGTCCAGCCGCCGCCCGCAGGTTCTCCACAAGCCAGGCATCGCTCTCAGCCAGATGACGGGCGATCTCGGCGATGGACCACTCTGTCTCGCCCAGCGGATGGGCATCCAGTTGCCCGGCCGTGACCCCGATCAACTCGGCGATGAGCCGGCCACGGGCCTCGCCCCACAGATTCAGGGCGTAGTTCACCTGTCCCGCCTCCATCAGATCAAGGCAATGTGGGTCCAGGGCCTGGCGGGTGTGGAGCATCTGACGCAGGTGGTTATCGTCGTGCCAGCGCAGGTCGGCGAAGTATTGGCTTACCGGCTCCCGCAATTCCCCGCCGACCTTGCCCATGTCCCCCGGTGTGAGGCCCATGTCCAGGATGGCCTCCACCGAATTCAGATAGCTCTCGAAGAGCTGCCGCATCAAATCTTTGACTCGTGATTCCATTGGGAAATCCTCCTTGAAAGAGTTTTATCACCGCATTGGGGTCCCCTGCTTACAACATCCGCAGCCCCGTCGCCGTGGAGAACACGATGAGCAGTTGGCCCACGATGTAGGTCATCCACACCAGGTCGCCTACCAGCAGGAACTTGCCTCCCTGAAACAGCCGGTACCCCAAGAAAACGTCGGAGATGAGAAACAACAGCGCGCCCATCGCCAGCGGCACGAAGCGGGGCTCTTGCAGCGCCAGGCTCACCGCCAGCCCGGCCATCGCCGCCAGCAGCAGCGCGTACCCCAGCGAGCCGTAGTTGAGTACGGCCGGAGTCTGCGGCGAGCGGATCAGCGTCCACCACAGCACCACAGCCAGGACGAGAAGAACAGCAAGCCCTGCGGCCCGCGCCCGGCTATCCTGCAATCCCAACACGCCTCCCAGCCGCAGGTAGCCGCTGATGTACAGCACGTGGGCCACGCCGAAAGCACCCATACCGAAGAGCACGTGTTGGGGCAGGGGCAGGAGTTGGGCCATGATCACGTCGCCGAGGAACGAGAAGGCCATGCCGAAGAAGAGGAGCGCAGCGTAAGCGGCCAGCGGTGTGCCGGACGCGCCGGCCAGCCACCAGATCAGGGTGCATACCACCAGGATGGCCGACGAGAGGATCTTGTTGGCGCGAGGGATGCGGTTGATCCGCTCCTCGTCAAGCCGCCCAAAGGCGAAGCCCAGGATCAGTAGTGCGGCCCAGACGGCCAGCAGTGCATACAACAAGATAGCATAGGGTCTGGAGATGGGTAATATCAAGGAGTTCATTTGCCTTCTTTTCCTCTATAGATTGTATTCGACCCCTGTCTCTTCGGCGATCTTCTGCAGTTCGGCGACGACCTTCGGATGCAGGGGGATGCCGTGAGCCAGCCGTCGCTGTGTCTCCTCGTACTCCTTCTCCCCGTGAATGTAGATGCGCTCCTGGCCCTCCGCCTTAGGCGAGTTCTTCACCCGCCGCTGCAGGTCGTCCATGGCGGCCTCGAATTCTTCTATGGGACGGAAAGCATCCACCCGCCACGCGCCGAAGAAGTGACCGATATTCGACGGTAGGGGTTTCTCATCAGGAGTTTTGGGATAAACCAGGTTGGCGTAAGCCGCGCCGGGAAGGACGGCGCAGAGGACGTCCACCAGCAATGCCAGGCCGTACCCCTTATGTCCACCCAGCAATTCCCCGGCCCCGCCTAGCGGCAACAATCCCCCACCCGCTCGCTTCTTGAAGTTATCGAGCACCCGCCCGGCATCAGCGGTAGGTATGCCGCGTTCGTCCGTGGCCCAACTCAGCGGCAACAGCTTTCCCTGGCGGTCGTATTCCTCCAGCTTGCCCCGAGGCACGGTGGAGGTGGCCATGTCCAGCACAAAGGGGCGCTCCTGGCCCGCAGGCGCGGCCACGCTGATGGGATTGGTGCCCAACATGGCGTCGCGACCAAAGGTCGGCACCACCAGCACGTCGGCGTTGGTCATGGAGATACCGATCATCCCCTGCTCCAACGCCATCATCGCGTAGTAGCCAGCGATGCCGTAGTGATTGGAGTTGCGCACCGCCACGAAACCAACGCCCACCTCCTCGGCTTTTCTGATAGCCAGCCTCATGCCTCGCACGCCGACCGGCTGTCCCAGTCCGGCCCCGCCGTCCATCAGGGCTGTGCAGGGAGTCTCGTGCACAACCTCGATGCTGGAACGGGCCACCATCACCCCATCGCGCAGGCCGTCCACGTACCGCTTCAGGCGGGCCACGCCGTGGGAGTCAATGCTGCGCAGATTAGCGGCAACTAAAACGTCAGCGGTCACAGCCGCGTCGTCAGGTGGAACATCCATCTTTTCTAAAACGCGGGCGCAAAAGTCGCGCAGGGGATCTGCCCAAACCTTGGCACTTGTTTCTTCGCTCACACTGACCACTCCTTTGTATCAGTTTCTGGTGAACACAAGCAAAAGGGGAGCCTCAAACAGCCCTGATGTTGGGCTATCATCAAGTTCCCCTCCAAATCGCTATCACCGCCATCATTGGCGAGATCATTGTATCCTCGATTACTCTTCAACAGCTAATAGGCGCTGCAAAGCGGCTATGGCCACTTCCAACATGGATTCGTCGGGTTCTTGAGTGGTGAGCCTTTGCAAGGCCAGGCTGGGCGTTAGAATCACTCCCCTAATCAGCGGGTTGTCCCGGTGCGCAGCGCTGAACTTGATCAGTTCGTAGGCCAGGCCAGCGATGACGGGAATGAGAACCGGGCGGGAGAGGATACGTAGCAACAATGGAGGCCGTCCCAACAGGGAGAAGACCAGGATGGCGATCACTACAAAGATCAGCAGGAAACCGGTACCACAGCGGGGATGAGCCGTGCTGTAAGCCTTGATAGCGTCCGGTCTCAGAGGAGCTCTGTCCTCATAGGCATTGATGGTCTCGTGCTCCGCCCCATGGTAGGCGAAGACGCGCCGGATGTCGGGGATAAAACCGATAGCGTAGACGTAGATCAAGAAAAAGGCAAGGCGGATGAGCCCTTCGAGGACATTGCTGACCAGCGATGAGGTAATGTAGCGATCCACGATTCTAACCAGGAACAACGGCCCGAGAAGAAAGACACCTATGCCGATTATCAAGGAGAGAGCCACAGAACCCCAGGCTATGGGCCCTTTGAACTCGACTTCTTCCTCCTCCAAAGCCACATCGGCCGAGAAAAGCAGGGCGCGCATGCCCAGGACCAATGCATCCCAGAGCATTATCACACCCCGCAGGAAAGGCACTTTGCTAATTGGCCCGCCGTAGATCCTAGCATTTAAGGGTTCAGTGTGGAAGACTATCTCGCCCGAAGGACTTCGGACGGCCACGGCCATGTGCTTGGCTCCGCGCATCATCACCCCTTCGATGACCGCCTGTCCTCCGTAATTGAATTCACCCAAGTTATCTGCCTCCAGTCCGAAATCTTACCTGATTTTACACCAGAGGACGCCTGGTGTCAACTTTTGGAAAGATACCTCTATGAGACTGAAATTAGTTGTACCTGCCGGGCTAAAGTCTCAACGAGAGATCGTGGCCCCATGGCCGTGCCTTCGAGACTGGCCGCTGCCGCACCACAAGCCACACCCCAGCGCAAAGCTTCCGGCCCAGGCTTGCACTGAGCAGAGCGAACGTGATCGCCTTGACTCAACTTCCACACCAGCCCGGCCACCACCGCGTCGCCCGCGCCAATCGGGTTACGTTCATCAACCAGGGGCGGTTCGGCCTGCCAGATGCTTTGCCCATCCGAGTAGAGCGCTCCGGCTCGGCCGAGGGAGATGACGGCATTTTGCACACCGTGAGCATGGATCTTGCTGATAGCGTCGCGCGCGTCCTCAGGCGAGGTAACACGAATTCCCGTTAGCTCACTAGCCTCAGCAGCGTTGGGTTTGACCAGGAAGGGCCTAGCTGCACACCCGAGGCGCAATGGCTCACCACTCGTGTCAAGCACCGCGTGTGCTCTGGCGGATTGCGCCAATCGGATTACCTCGGCGTAAAACGCCACTGGAACGCCGAGCGGCAGGCTGCCGGCCAGCACCCACCAATCGCCCGGTTCGGCGAGGGCGTGGATTTTCTGAAGGAGCGCGGCTTGTTCGGCAGGAGCGATCGTCGGGCCGGGGTCGTTCACTTTGAGATAGTGCGCATGGCCTTCGGTGACGATGCTAACATTGGTTCGTGTCTCTCCAGAGACGTGCACAAAATCCGTACGGATACCCAGGTCTGCCAATCCCATTATCAGCATGATGCCCCTTTGCTAGCAATAGGGGCATCGGTTTTTACGATCATATTCAGCAAATTGGCACGGCGAGCACCTTTATGCCAGACCCAGGTCGTGCAGTTTCTCCTCCGTAGGAACGCCTTCCGCGGTCCAGCCCCGCAGTTGGTAATACTCTTCCAGCATGGTCTCCAAATCGGGCAGTACGCCGGCCGCGCTACCGGTGGGCCGAGCATGGGTCAGGAGCCGCCGTGGGAGAGTGTCGTCCGCCCTGGTGATCCCCAATCGGACATTGATCATCCGCTTGAGGTTGAAGAGTCTTTCGCCAGTGTGGATGAGGTCGTCGGTATCCCAATCCCAGCCCATGGCCAGGTTCAGCCACTCTACCACTGTCTCCGGCCCCACCAGCCCCTTGACGATGAACTTGCACAAACCCAGGGGATTGTAGACGCTCAGGTAGTTCTGAAAGCCATAGGCTACCCGTGCCTTGCCAGTGCCATCCAGACGGTTGTACTCCCCTGCCTGGCCCCAACCTGCCCATTGCAATCCATAGCCCCGCCAATAGGACAGTGCTTCGAGGTGGCATCCTCCCCGGTTGGCCGTAGCATAGTTGACCGCCATATCCACAAAAGCTCGGGGGTCGTGCATGGGAATTTCGAGCCCTTTGGCGTGGATGGCCATCTCCTCGGCCTCGGGCCCCAACTTCTCGGCCGCGGCTCGAACTCCGTCAGCGAGCACATCGCCAAGCCCCTGACGCCACGCAATCTGTTCCACCAACTGCAAAATAGCTTCGGCGTTGCCCCATTCAAGCTCCAAACCGCCGGTATCTTCGACTGTCAACAGCCCTTTCTCGTAAGCCTCCATAGCCAGGGCGATGACCGCCCCGGCGGAGATCGTGTCTATACCGTAAAGGTTACACAGTTGATTGGCCTTGACAATGACCTCAAGTTTGTCGTTTAAGAGCAGAGCTCCAAAAGACGCCAAGGTCTCATACTCTGGCCCATGGCCTTCGATACCAGCATAAGGTCCTTCTTTGATCTTTATCTCCTTGCCGCAGGCGATGGGGCAGGCAAAGCAGCGATAGTGCTTGTCGAGCATGGTAGCCACCATGGTCTGGCCAGAGGTCTTATCAGCTCCCTCCTTCCAACTACCCAATAGCCAATTCTTGATCGGCAGATCGCCAAAGATCTCCGTCGCTGGCACCCCGCCCGCAGTGCCGAACTGGGACAGGGCTATGGAGTTTCCCTTGATCCAGGCCGTGTCCTCCCGCACACTGCGGCGCAGTCCCTCCCGGTCATAGTACTCTGGCCGCTGGCTTCCCTTAACAGCCACAGCCTTGAGATTCTTGGAGGCCATTAACGCCCCCATGCCCCCCCGGCCTGCCGTCCGCGTGCCGTTGCCAACAAACATCACGCTGGCGATAGGCACCCCGTTTTCGCCGGCCGGGCCCACACACGCCACCGACGCTTTGGGGTGAGTTTGATCTAGAATACGCCGTGCTGTCTCGTGGGAATCCAGGCCCCAGAGGGAAGAGGCCGGGTGGAGCTCTACGTGTCCGTCATGGATCCACAGATAGACGGGCTTCTCACCCCGGCCGGTGAACACCACGCCATCGTAGCCGGCAAAGCGCAGCTCCGGCCCCCAGAAGCCCCCCGCCGCCGACTCGCACCAGATGCCGGTCAGTGGTGAGCGCCCGCAGACGGACACGCGAGAAGCAGTGGGAACGAAGGTCCCTGTCAACAAGCCGTTCATCATCAAGAGCATGTTGGAGGGATCCAGGGGATCTAACTGAGGCTGTAACCTGTCGTCAACAATCTTGGCTGCCAAACCGCTGCCCAAGAGGTAGTGGCGGACCTCATCCGGAGCGACCTCTGTTACCTGCCACCGCCCCGAATCGAGGTCAACCCAAAGAAGCTTACCAGCGTGTGCGTATGGCATTGAAGCACCTCCTTCACATCACTACATGGCGAAATCCGCCCCATTGGACGGATTTCACGATCGAGCGGAAACCTGCTCGATTTGGTGAGCCGCGCAGGACTCGAACCTGCAGCCCGCTGATTAAGAGTCAGCTGCTCTGCCAGCTTGAGCTAGCGGCCCAGGTTGGAACACCGATTTTCCCTCAACCCACCCAGAATTATACACTAGAATTGAGTTTTGTGCAACAGCGATTGCACTGGTTTAAAGCGACTCTTATCTACCCCTTCGTGGTGGCTGGAGGAGGGCTGTCCACCTCTTTGCCCATAACCACCCTGAGACTATCCCCTGGTCCCCGCTTTCGAGCCGAACGCTGCCTTGTAAACCGTAAACAGGACGATCAGATATGCCAGCGTCCTCACCACGATCAGCGGCACTTCCAGCGAATTCTTCAGGCCCAGCAGTGTCGCCAGGTGTGATAGACCAAAGAGAGCGAAGGCTATCCCGATGTAAAGAGGAAAAACGCTCCGCGACCTTCGATAACCTACCACGCCGAAGGCCAGAATGACAATGCACAGAACCAAGTTGAGCACATATATCGGATCCCACACTATGTTCGTGATTTGCCCCCTTGTACAGAATATGTTTTGGTGGCAAAGCCAGCCCACCGCTGCCCAACGATAGAGTTCACCTGCCGCCGGGCCAGCAAGACTCACCCCAACCACAAGTACCTATGCTGGCGCATAACCTCTGAAAAATCGGGCGGTAGGCGATCAGGTGCAACGACTTGTTGTGCCGCCCCGTGTGTTTAGCGAACTTCGATTCGCAGGGATAAATCTGTTTCAACTTCCGATAACCGCTTGTTGTAAATCTCCACAATCTCTTTCAAGA
>CAYUPJ010000076.1:0-18639 GCA_964446635.1 uncultured Anaerolineae bacterium | reverse complement strand
TGGCCGTCACCTCCTCCCTCTCAATGGGCTCCACTATCAACCGGTCGCCCAATGGCTTTAAGTTCATTGACATTTACTCTACCTCCATGACAGATTTTTCGTTTTTAGCACTCTCCAATCGAGAGTGCTAGGAGCGGCCCATATCATACCACAAAAGCGCCGAAAGCGCAAGTCGCTTCTGGCGCGAGATCACATATCACCAAGCGAAATCAGATCTACTGAGTCTCCGGACCACCTGACCATCTGACCAAGGACCACCTGAGCGCTGTTACTTTGTCCTCAGGTGTGGGAAGAGGATCACCTCGCGGATGGAGACTTGGTCGGTCAACAACATGGTCAAGCGATCAATGCCCATGCCAAAACCTCCCGTAGGTGGCATACCGTAGCTCATAGCGGTCAGAAAGTCCTCGTCCATCTGATGGGCCTCTTCGTCACCAGCTTCATAAGCGCGTCCCTGGGCCAGGAAACGCTCCACCTGATCTACGGGGTCGTTTAGCTCGCTGAAGGCGTTGCAGATTTCCATACCCCCCGCGAAGCCCTCGAAGCGCTCCACAGTTTCGGGGTCTCCTGGCTTTCGCTTGGCCAGGGGTGAGACATCCAGGGGATAATCAACCAGGAAAGTGGGCTGGATGAGCCTGGGCTCCACATAGTTGGAAAGAAGGGCATCAATGAGCTTGCCCCGAGTGGTCTTGGGCTCCACGTTACCGCTGATGGCTCGGATGGCCTGGTACAGACTCTCGGCATCAGGGTGATCTTCATAGTCAATGCCCGATTCTTCTTTGATAGCCTGGCGCAGGCTGCGGCGCTGCCAAGGCGGAGCCAGGTCAATCTCGGTTCCTTGATAGGTGATACGAGTTGTGCCCAGCACTTCCTGAGCCCCATAGGAGACCATCTCTTCGGCCATCGCCATGATGTCGTTGTAGTCAGCGTAGGCCTGGTAGAATTCCAGTTGGGTGAATTCGGGGTTGTGCTTATGGGAGACGCCCTCATTACGAAAATCCTTGCCCATCTCGTAGACTCGTTCGTAGCCGCCGATGATCAGGCGCTTGAGGTAGAGCTCATCGGAGATACGGAGGTATAGATCTTCATCCAAGACGTTGTGATAGGTGACAAAGGGCCTGGCTGCCGCCCCCCCGTAGATGGGTTGCAGAACGGGGGTCTCCACCTCCAGGAACCCCCTCTCGTCCAGAAAGCGACGCAGGGCGCTGACGATGCGGGCCCGGGTTACGAAAATCTCCCGTACTTCCTCATTGGCGATGAGGTCCAGGTAACGCTGCCGATAGCGAATCTCCACATCCTTGAGTCCGTGCCATTTCTCAGGCAAGGGATGCAGGGATTTGGCCAACATCTTGAAATCATTTACCTGAAGGGTGATTTCACCCGTGCGGGTACGGAAGAGCTGCCCCGTTACCCCGATGAAATCGCCGATGTCGAAATCCCGCTTGAAGAATTCGCAGGCCTCTTCCCCCAGGCTATCTTGACGCAAGTAGATCTGGATGCGTCCGCTGCCGTCTTCGATGTGGGCGAAGGTTGATTTGCCCATCACGCGGATGCTCATCAGCCTACCAACCAAGCTCATTTCCCTCTCGGGTTTGCCAGCTTCGAATTCCAGGATGGCTTCGGCCACTGTATGAGTACGCTGTACTCGTGGCGGATAGGGGTCTACGCCTCTTCCTCTGATCCTCTCCAGTTTGATACGGCGCTGCTTTTCCAGATCGCTGAATCTCTCCATGGCCTGTCCTCACTCGACTATTCGATGGCGGTTATCCGGAAACACAGGATGCCGTCAGGGGCATCTACGATGACCTCATCACCTACTCGATGACCCATCAGGGCCCTGCCCAGAGGAGACTCATTGGAGATACGGCCACTCTTGGGATCTGCCTCGGTAGAGCCGACGATGTGATAAGTCTCCGGCTCTTCCTCCTCCTCTACCACCGTTACACGGCTGCCTATGCTCACCCTGTCGGTGGGGCCACCCTCCTCAATGAGCACAAAGTTCTTCAGGATCATCTCCAAGGTCAGGATGCGGCCTTCAACAAAGGCTTGCTCGTTCTTGGCATCCTCGTATTCGGCGTTCTCCAGGACATCCTGTTCCTCCTCCAAGGCAGCACGCAGGCGCTGAGCTACCTCTTGGCGGCGCACGGTACGAAGGTATTCTAGCTCCTCTTCGAGCTTCTTTAGTCCCTCTGGCGTCAAAAAGGTCGTCTGTTCAGTCATGCTTCCTCACTCGACAAAGATGAGCCCCCACCGAGTTCGGTGAGGGAGACACGCAGCGCCTGGTATATCGGGGAGGCGCAATATGCAAAAACGGCCATCTATACGACAAAACTGAGAGGCGACACTCTCAGTCGGCAACCAAGGCTGGCATATTATAAACCAAATCTGCTGATTTGTAAAGTCAGCTTGACTACTTGAAGCGGCCATGGTGGGTTCGACTCCCATCCACTCCCGCTATCCTCTCTTTACTGTCCCCCACAAAGCTCCAATCCACCCCAAGCTGGATCAGAGTCGGGGTTTATCTCCAGCGCCTTCTCCAACCAGGGAACAGCCTTGTCACATTCGCCCAGGTAGACATACGAGAGACCAAGCTCATAATAATACTCCTCAGACTGGAGTCCCAGCTCGATAGCTTTCTCAAAATTGGGAATAGCCTCCTCGTAGTATCGCTGCACGTAATGGATCACACCTAAGTGGGCATAAGCACTGCCATACTCAGGATCCACTTCGATGGCCTTCTCCAGCTCAATGATAGCCAACTCGTAATCCCCCAGGTGATAGTAAGTCCACGCCAATTGGTCGTAGCCTTCGGGGTTATTGGGGTCAACTTCAGTGGCTTTCTGGAACTGCTCAATGGCATAATCGTAGTCATCTAACACGCGGTAATTGCGACCCAGGCTAATGTAGAGATAGCTGAGGTTAGGGTGGAGGGATACGGCGATTTCGTATTCGGCGATGGCTCCTTCATAGTCCCCTTGCTTCTCCAAGACATAACCCAAGTTGCGATGGGCATCCACGCTCTGATCGTCAAGCCAGACGGCTGTCTCAGCGGTTTCCAGAGCACTTTCCCAGCGACCCTTGTCCGCGTAGGCCTCAGCTAGATAGGCGTGGGCTTCGGCCGAATTGGCGTCTAGATCCACAGCGTGCAGGCAAGCGGTGATGGCTTCGTCTACCTGGCCGTCCCAGTCTAAGGCCCTGCCCAAAATGGCGTAGGTCTCGGCGCTCTCCACGAGTTCGACGGCTCGTCGGGCCTGGCGTACGGCCTCGCTCGTGCGGCCACGCAATGTCAAGAGCTTGGCTAAGCTTACATAGGATGTTGCATCCTCAGGATCGAGCTTGGTCGCTGTCCTGTAGGCTTCAATGGCTTCGTCTAGTTTTCCCTCCTGGAAAAACGCTTGGCCTTCCACCAGATACGATCGAGCGGTTCTAGTGGGTGCTGGGGTAGGCTTAAAAGGACGCGACCAATCGGGTCGCTGCGTGACGATGTAAAGCCCCGCTGCAATGAAAATCAACAGGATGAGCACGCGCAGGGGGGAAGATCTTCGCCTTCTCTTCCTTGGTCCGATGTACATCTCGCTTCCTACTTGGTATTGGACATTAGATATTGGCTACCAACTCGATCAAATTCAACTTGCCCAGCGTCTGGAAATATTCCACCAGGAGTTCGACGTCGCGCTGGCCAGTCTCGATTTCTATCAAGTCGGCGATTTCCAGCAGGCTTAGCTTTCCATCGGCCCAATACTCGGCCAGGGTAGGCAAGGTATAGAATTTGTTCTGTCGTTCTTTGCGCATTTGCCACAACCGCTCCCGTTCTTCCTCGCTCAGTTGGTTCAGGTAGTGGCGCAAAGGGATGGGGCCGCGATATAGTCGCCTGGGCACCATCCTAGCTGCCTTCTCCTCCCATTCGTCCGGTTCCCGCTTTGGCGCCTCCTGTAGCTCGGACCAAACCTGCTCACTCACACAGGCCTTGATGGCCTCCTCGCCTTTGGCCAACTCCGCCCTGGCGAATTCGGCCACTTCCTGTTGCCAGCCTTCGACAGCAACCTCCCGGCTCAGGCGCTTCAGCGAGACCAGGGCTTGCTGCTCGCGCTCGATCAGGTAGGCGATCTTTTGGCACAGCAGGGTAACAGCCTTCTCCAGCTTGTCAACTCCCTCCCCCTTCCTCCCTGGCTCTTCTGTCTCCTCTTCCCCCTCCTCGATGTTTGCCGCCTCAGTGACCTTCTCCTGGACGAACCGCACGATGTTTCGCTTGAAACGGGCCGCCATCTCGTAGCCCAACCAGGTGGCCTCTTCTCGGGCAGCGTTGGCCAGGAAGTCGGCGTAGGTCGCAGCCAGGCTCCCCACGCGGCTCAGCATAGCGGGGTCAACCTTGTCCGGGGTATCTTGGGAGGTGTGGTAGAATCTGTCGGGCCACTGGATGATCATAGGGGTTGGCACTCCCACCGAGGGATCGGAGAGGATGTAGTGATCACTGCCCCCGGAGAAAGGGGTCACGGCGTAGCGAAAAAGAGCGTATTCTCCCGTCCCACCAAAGGCCGAGCTCTCACCCAAAAGCTCCTCCCGCAGACGCTCCAGGAGATCGGGAGCAAAGGAGGGCATCGCCTGGGGAGGGCGCTCAATAAGGAAGGAACTCCCACACAGCTCCTGGTTTTGCCCCACCATGTCCAGGTTGAGGCCAGCCACCATGCGCCCAATCTCGTCCTCGCGGGTAGCCAAGTAAGCATAAGTGCCTGTCATTTCAGGCACCCACAGAAACCTGATGCCTCGCTTGGGTGGGGCCAACTTTCCCTCGTCAACAAGCTTCTGCAGGGTGCGGGCGATTTCCAGGGCCGCCGCCGATCCTGAGGCGTTGTCGTTGGCCGAGGGCTTAGGGTGGCATAGGTGAGCAACAATCACTACCTCCTCGTCTGTTTCCCCAGGTATCAGAGCGGAGACCACCTCAATCTCCCCATCGTAGAAGCAACTGACCACTTTAGCCCGAACCTTGACGGGCGGCTCACCATCCTGGGCCCGCTTCTTGATCAGTCCCCGCAGCCTTTCCCCCTCTCGCGGTGAGAGGACGAAGCCGAAACACTTTTTCTCCTGGCCTATCCACCAAAAGGAGGTGTACTGGAGGGCATCGGGTACGTCCATTCGGGCGCGGATAGGCGGTGTCTCCCTCATGCCATCGAAGATGATGCCGACAGAACCGTGTTTCTCTATAGCCAACTGGCGTACGCGGTCCAAATCGCCTTTCGTAAATACTACTTTGCCCCTCAGGTCCAGCCCTTCATAATCCGCTTCCTCTTCGCCATCCTCCAGAATAACCACCTCGGCTTCCCCCCTGAACGGGGCACTGCGCTGGATGAGGGAGATGGGACAGTCGCGGAAGTCGGCTAGTTTGCGCCGCTTTTCCTCTGGCTCGACCAAGTGCAAAGTGGCTTCCGTAGCCTCCCACTCCTGGAACATCTGGTTCGACCAGTACTTTGTTTTCTCGTCTGCGGGGAAGGACAGGACCTCGGCCTGGATGCCCGCTTCGCGCAGGCGCTCCAGGCAATAATACGCTGCCTGGCGGAAACCAGGGCTGGCTTGCATGCGGTGATAGCGGGCGATGTCTATCACGTAGCCCTTGGCCGCCTGCCCTGAGAACTCTTCCCGGATAGCCTCGAAGGATTTCTTGAACATAACCGCAACTCCTTTCTCGTGTTGGTGTGACGGGATATATAATATCACCATACTGAACACAAGTCAAGGCCAATTGGACAAGATGGCCGAAAAAGGTTATAATTCCCATACTCAGTAGATGGGGAGGTATTACCACGCAGAACAGACCTCGTCGAACAGCCCCAGCTTGGCTCAAGGGTTTAGTCCTATTAGTCATCCTCGTGCTCCTGATCCTCTTGGTTATCGGAGCCCTGGCAGTCTACCAAGGGCTCCGAGACCGCGATCGTCTGACCCAACAGACCGCAGGAGAACACTACGCTGCCGGCCTGGCCCACCTGGAGAACGGCGCATACGAATTGGCCGTAGCCGAGTTTGAACTGACGCTGCGCTTGGCGCCGGATTACCGAGATGCCGAGGAAAAGCTGAGCGAAGCCAAAGCCAGGCTCGAGGCCCAGGCGACGCCAACCGTTGAGATGGAGAAACAGGCAGCGGCTGAGTTACTTCATCAGGCCCAAACCTTCTATGATGAGAGAAAATGGGATGACGTGGCCCTGGTGCTGGAGCGATTGCGCGCCCTGGACCCTGACTATGAGCCAGAGGCAGTTAAGGATCTGCTCTTTTCGACCTTCCGCAACCAAGGTCTAGAATTAGTCAACGAGGGGCGGCTGGAGGAGGCTCTGCGTTACCTGGATAAAGCCTTGGAGGTGAAGCCGGCCCATGAAGAGGTTCTGGAGCAAAGGAACCTGGCTGCACTCTATCTAACCGCGATAGGTTATTGGGGCGCTGACTGGGATAAGGCCATCGCCAACTTCTATGAATTATACAGCATCGAGCCCGACTACATGGACGTGAAACAGCGTCTCCACGATGCCTATGTGCATAAAGGAGACCTATACGCCAATCAAGGCGAGTGGTGTGCAGCGGAGGACCAATACGCGCTGGCCCTGGAAATCAACCCTGATCAAGCTGGGGAAGAGAAGAGAGTTGAAGCCAGCCAACTGTGTTTGGTAGTAACGCCTACACCCGCTACCGCCAGCACCGTTTCCCCCACCGCTATCCCCGAGTATGCCGCTCGTTTACCCCTGGGCAAAATCGCCCTGCCCATCTACGAGGAGGGGCGAGAAGTTTACGATGTCTTCGTCGTGTATGCGGAGGATATGCACTGGGTGAGAGTGGCCAGCTTTGCCGACCAACCGCGCTTCAGCTCTGACGGGAAACGGCTTGTTTATCGCTCGCGACAGAGCCAGAAGCCTGGTTTGTATGCTGTGAACATCGGAGGGAACAACGCAACAACCATCTCGGCTTCGGATGAGGCTGGCTTTCCCACCTGGTCGCCTGATGGAAAGCACATCGCCTTCGTCATTTATGACGTAGAGCAGAATTCATGGCGGATCTATATCACCTCTGCGGATGGGCAGGAGAAGGCGGTGCAGTTGGTCTCTGGTTGGGCGCCGGCCTGGGGGCCCAAAGGCAACCTGGCCTACACGGGCTGCAACGAGGGCGGCGGAAACTGCGGCATCCGCTTTACCACCGATGTCAACCTGTCCAGTCCCGTCTTGATTACCGCCGACCCCCGCGATATCGGGCTTGCCTGGTCCCCCGACGGAACGAAAATCGCCTACATGTCCGATCACGACGGCAACTGGGAGGTCTATACCGTTGGAGTGCCCTTTCCAGAGGTCCGGCGGCTGACCATCAATGAGGCCAACGATGGCCTGCCCGCCTGGTCTCCCGACGGGCAATATATCGCTTTTGTCTCCGACCGCGACGATGTCTGGGCCCTCTACCTCATGAAGCCCGACGGCAGCAACCAAACCAAAGTCTTCGACCTCGGCCCTGAGCTCCCCGATTGGCTGGATCAGAGCATCTCCTGGGTGAAATGAGCAACGAGTCAACGAGGTACGGGTTGACGAAAGGAGCAAACCTTCGCCCACTGGATACAGAAGCAGTGGAACAGCGCCACTATCGAGCGCTTCATTGACTAGATTTGTGGGGGGAAAATGCCTAAGATCGCTATCACCGGTAAGGGCGGAGTGGGCAAAACCACTTTAACCAGTTTGCTGGCCTACATCTACACCCAGCGAGGCCAGAGGGTGCTGGCCATAGATGCCGATCCCAATGCCAACTTGGCTTCAGCTCTGGGATTTCCCGAGGAAGTGGTCACTCAAATCACCCCTATCGCCGAGATGGAGGAGCTCATTTACGAGCGCACCGGGGCCAAGCCGGGGGAATACGGCGGCTTTTTCAAACTGAACCCCCGCGTGGACGACATCCCTGATCGCTTCTCGGCCGAATGGCATGGTGTGAGGCTGCTGGTGATGGGCACGATCAAGGGAGGTGGCACCGGCTGTGTCTGCCCTGAGAGCGCCCTCCTCAAGAATCTGGTAACCCATCTACTTTTACAGCGCACCGAAGTAGTCATCCTGGACATGGAGGCCGGTATCGAGCATTTGGGGCGAGGCACAGCCCAGGCCGTGGACGCCATGATCGTCGTTGTCGAGCCGGGACAGCGCAGCCTGCAGACAGCTCAAACCATCTCGCGTTTAGCTGCTGACATCGGCATTAACGAGGTATACGTCGTCGGCAACAAAGTGCGGGGCCAAGCCGACCGGGACTTCATCACCGAGAGGCTGCCCGGCTTCAAGATCCTCGGTTTCCTTTCCGAGAGCCCTCTGGCTATCGAGGCCGACCGCCGGGGAGTCTCCGTCTTCGACCTCGACCCTCAGATGGTAAAAGAGGTCGAAGCCATTGCCGATGGCCTGAACTCACCATAGCCAGCGCATGGAGGGCGATATTCGTCTAGTTAAAGTGTTCTACAAATAGACATAGGCGCGAAGCCCTAGCCCCTCGTATCAACCAATGACGTCGTCAATGGGGTAGGCAAACATGATGCGGATAGTCTGTCGGAAGCCAGCTTTCTTCCAGAAGCCTAACTCGCCAGGCACGGTCACGGCCAAAGAGGAAGCTCCTTGCTCCCTGAACCTCCTGGCTATCTCCTGCACCAAGGCCCTGCCAATGCCACGACGTTGGTAGTCAGGGTGCACCGAGGCGATGTGAATGATAGCTCTGGAGCCATCGTAGACCCCCCTAATGAGCCCCACCACCCTATAGTCCTCCTCAGCCACTAAGAACTCGGCGGCCTGACACTGGTGCACCTTCAACATGGCCTCAGGGCCATCAATTTCGGGATGCCCATATTGCTGGTTGGCCTTCAGAATCTCCACCAGTTGGTGGGCATCGCTGGGCACAAAATCCCTGATTCGCATTCCACCGCCTCCCCTTCTTTGGCTCAAGCCTTCGGTGAATCTCCGGCAACAATCGTACGGCACCACAGTGTAGTATCTGCGCGTAATTATACCAGGTTTCAGTGGCTCTGGCAAAATAGTGCCCGGCGACCGTTACGAGTTTGGGACAAAGTAATGACCTCAACTCCCTCCCCTTCTAAGACCTCACCGACGGCCCAGCAGGGATGCCCCTCATCGGCGAAGAGAGCAGCAAGCGTCTCTAGCTTCTCTGGCGGAACGGCCACGAGCAGCCCTCCCGAAGTCTCAGGGGTGAAGAGCAACATTTGCTTTTCCTCGGAGATGCCCGGTGCGAAGTCCACCCACTGCCCATAGAACTGCTGGTTGCGGCAAGATCCGCCGGGGAAAAGCCAGTCCTCGGCGTACTGCATCGCCCCATCCAGGAAGGGGAGCTTGTCCACGTAGAAGCGCAGCCGTACACCGCTCTTCTCCGCCATCTCGTAGCCGTGGCCCAGCAGCGCAAAGCCGGTGACGTCGGTGCAGGCGTTCACGCCGACCTGCTGAACCAGTCGGGCTGCATCTCGGTTGAGCTTCTTCATAGTCTCCACTGCGGCTGCCACGTGGGCCGGGTCGGCCACCTGTCCCTTGAGGGCGGTGGTGATGATGCCCACCCCCAGCGGCTTGGTCAGTACCAGCACGTCGCCGGGCCGGGCGCCGGCCTTGGTCAGCACACGATCCGGGTGTACGAACCCCATCACCGACAGGCCATAAGTGGGCTCCTTAGCATCGATGGTGTGGCCGCCGGCCAGGATGCCGCCGGCCTCGGCTACCTTCTCCGCCCCGCCGCGTAGGATCTCAGCGATGATCTCCGACGGGAGCTCGGAGGGGAAGCCGCAGATGTTGAGCGCCAGCACAACCACGCCGCCCATGGCGTAAATGTCACTCATGGCGTTGGCAGCGGCGATGGCTCCGTAGTCGTAGGGAGCGTCCACCACGGGCGGGAAGAAGTCAAGCGTATGGATGACGGCCACGTTGTCGTTGATCTTGTACACGGCGGCGTCATCGCTCACTTCCAGGCCGACGAGCAGGTCAGGATATTCTTCAGCGCGAAACATCTCGCGCAGCGGGCGCAGGACCTGCGCCAGGGCCTCGGGCCCTCTTTTGGCCGCTCAACCGGCCGCGCTGGTCAGCGCTGTCAAACGTATCTCCTCACAGGTCACTTTTCCACCTCCTCGAGAGATCCTAAAGGGTTGGGGAAACCCTTAGCGTCTTGTGCCTGATCACAGGCTCACCACTTTACCCGCCCTCAGCATGGTCTCGGCGATGGTGTACATATTGGACACCTCGCCCACAACTACCTTCTCCTTCAGTTCATAGTATCCCAGGCAGGTGCCGCAAATCAGGATTTCTACGCCTCGTTCGTGTAGATCCCGAAGGTCTTCCAACACCGATGACCCTTCCACTACCAGTTTGACCCCGCTGTTAAAAAAGATGATGGTATCGGGCAAAGGCTCCACCTCGCCCAGGGTGTGAAAGAAGCCTCGGACGAGGATCTCTCCCAACATGATCTTCCTCCTTCAAATCTCGTGAACTCTTTCAATCTTTACGCGGGCCGCTTCCAAGGCCTGAAGCGCTGCCCCCTGATCGGCCCGCTCGATGCGGATACACACCCCGCAGTCGGAACTCAGATGGCGGGGGACAGGGATCAATTTGCAGGGGATACCCGCCTCCGCTAGAACCTTCTCCGCCCGCAGGGCATGGCTTGTCGAGTAGACCAGGATGACGGTATACTTGTGGCTGGTCATCGTGCCTCCCGGGCAAGTTCGTCCACAGCAGCCACAACGATGTACACCTCCTCCTGTGTGTTGAAGACCCCCAGCCCGAAGCGTACCGTACCGACCGGGAAAGTGCCCATCGTCCTGTGAGCCGCAGGCGCGCAGTGCAACCCCACACGACACAAAATGCCGTATTCCTCATCTAGCCTGAGGCCTACTTGTGAGGGCAAAAGCTCCTCGATGTTAAAAGAAACCGCGGCCGTTTGGCGCTGGGCATCGTGACTACCGTGGACGGTGACACCCGCTATCGCCAAAAGGCCCTCGATGAGCCTTTTGGTCAACTCCACTTCGCGGCGGCGTATCTCGTTCACACCTCGCTCCAAGACGAAGCGGACGCCCGCCAAAAGCCCCGCTATCCCCACAGCGTTCGGCGTGCCGCTCTCGCACATATCGGGGAGGAAGTTGGGTTGCTCCTCCAACTCGGAGCGGCTTCCCGTTCCCCCACGTGTGAGGGGATCCAACTCTATCAAGTTCACCCTCTCGCCGATGTAGAGCCCGCCCGTCCCCATTGGGCCAAGTAGGGACTTGTGGCCGGTGAAGGCCAGGAGATCGATTTTGTCGGCTTCCACGTCAATGGGATAAGCTCCCGCCGTCTGGGCCGCATCAACCAGGAGGAGCAAACCGTGGCGGCGAGCGATTTCCCCCGCCTCAGCGATGGGGAGGATGGTGCCCACCACGTTGGAGGCATGGTTGAGGGCAATCATCACCGTGTTGGGCTGCACCGCCCCCTCCACGTCAGATGGATCGAGGAAGCCCTCCGGCGAGCACGGTACCACTGTCACCTCCACGCCCTGTCGCTCCAGAGCGCGCAGCGGGCGCATCACCGAGTTGTGCTCCATACTGCTGGTGATGACGTGGTCGCCAGGGCGCAGGAGGCCACGCAGGGCCAGGTTGAGCGCCTCGGTCACGTTGTGGCCGAAGACCACCCGCAACGGATCCGGCGCGTTGAACAGTTCGGCTACCACTTCGCGTGCGTTGTACACGATACGCCCGGACTCGACTGCAAGGCGATGGGCGGAACGGCCCGGATTGGCGCCTACGTCGTTCAAGAAGTGCATCATCGCCTCGGCCACGCCTGGCGGCTTGGGCCAGGAGGTGGCGGCGTTGTCAAAGTAAATCATCTACACCTCCAGAGGTGCCGGGCACTTGGCAAGTGCCCGGCACCTGCGGCTGTCACTTCGTGACGATCAACCTGAACTCGTCCCCCATCTCTTCGACTGCGACCTGGCAGCCGGCCTTCTCGGCTGCGCGCCGCACGTTCTCGCGTGAGGTCACAGTCTCCACCACCACCTCGATGGGAAATTGGCCCTCCTGGATGGCCCTGCGGGTCAGGATGACCGGCTGAGGGCAGGAGAAGCCACGAGCATCTACCAATTTAGCCATTGTCAAACCTCCATTGATTTCGATGGACTCAATCCTAGTCCTACTTTTCGCGCATGGTGAAGCCGATGATAAGGCAAACCGCCAGCCCCAACACCACGGCGGCCATCCCGTAAGGTGAGATGCCGCCCACTGTGCCGTTGGCGACATTATCCGGTTTGCCAGCCAGGGCGAAGTTGTGGGCGAAGGCGGCGCCGGTGATCATCCCCAGGACGAAAACGCCGGCGTCGCCGTCTCCTTCGCCGGAGAGGAACAGTTGCCGACCCGGGCAGCCGCCGGCCAGGGCGAAGGCTAGGCCCGCCAGCACCATTCCCAGGAAGTTCCACAGGTGCTGGCTGTGGGCCACTGGCTGGCCGAAGAAGCCGAAGTTCACCTGCCCCAGGATCAAGTTGGTGAGGAAAGCCACCGCCAACAGCGCGCCGAGACCGCTGATGAGGTGGGTGTCGCCCATCAGGACGACGTCTCGGATGGAGCCCATGGTGCAGAAGCGGGTGCGCTGGGCCAGGAAGCCGATGACCAGTCCCGCACCCAGGGAGATGAGCAGAAGGGCGTGCATTGATCCAGGGCCTGTCTCACTGAAGAAGATAGCGCCGCCCTCGCTGAACTGCGGCTTGAAGATGCGCAACAGCAACAGGCCGATCATGATGATGGGCATGATCCAGCCAACGGCGGCGTAGGTCTTGTAGGAGCGGCCCAGGTTGTAGCCGGCCTTGAGGAATTGGACGCCGATGGTGACGCCAATGGCCAGTCCAGCTAAGCCCAGGATGGCGTTCAGGTCACCGCCGGCCAGCCGGAAGAGCGCTCGCCAGGGGCAGCCCAGGAAGACCAGCGCGCCGATCATGGCAAACATCCCTAGGACAAAGCGGACGATGGGGGCGGATCCAGCGCGGGGCTTGAACTCGCGGAAGAGGAGCGCAGCGATGGTCGAGCCCAATACAAAGGCGATGATCTCTGGCCGAATGTACTGGACGACGGCGGCGCGGTGGAGCCCCAGCGCCCCAGCGATGTCTCGCTCGAAGCAGGCCACGCAGATGCCCATGTTGGGTGGGTTACCGGCCTTTTGGAGGAGCGGAGCCAGGACCCCGATGACGGCTCCGGCTAGGACGATGCCCCAGCGTGAGGCAAAGAAACGGGTAAGCTTTTCGGACATGGTACAAACCTCCTAAAATATGATCTCCACACGGTCCGGGGACCGCAGTGTGGGCAACAAAAAACCGCCGCCAGCACACGCCAGCGACGGCAGTTGCCCCAGGAGGGGCACCACGTCCAGGCTCAGGGCGCGGTCACATCACCGCCCCCCTGGGCTGAGCTCAGCCGAAGCTCCTGGCGTGTGCAGATGGGCCTGCGGACGCCAACCGGCGCCCGAGGCGAAACCTCAGGTGCGGCGGTGATGCAACGTGAACAAGGTCCTACTCCTCTTTGCTAGTCTCAGGCTGAATGAAGTCCAGAATGTACCCAATGTACATCTCGAAATCGCTCAAGTTCTCCTGCAGGATGCGATACACCATCTCATCGTCAACGTCCCAATAC
The DNA here is from genome assembly GCA_964446635.1 of uncultured Anaerolineae bacterium. Lineage (GTDB taxonomy): Bacteria > Chloroflexota > Anaerolineae > VGOG01 > VGOG01 > CAYUPJ01. Next base: position 5,009 of record CAYUPJ010000076.1, on the reverse strand, counting down.
AGGTGCACCACACGATTGCGGAAACTGACCATCTGGCGCAGTGTGAGCATAAAGGCCTCCGGCAGGATGCCGTTCTCGTATAAGACAACGAAAGTGTCACAATAATCGGTCGGCGAGTATCCCTCGTCGGCGACAATGTGGTGCGCGATGTCCAGGCAACATTCGATAGAAACCTGCAGCAGATGCTTGGCACTCTCTACATTAGAGTTTATGCACAATAGCGATTTATCGGGTATAATTTGGAGGCAATTCACCACGGCATTGGGAGGCCTCCATGTTGACCGAGACATTCTTACGCCGGAACGAACGCTGGATCAAAATGCTAACCGGCTTGACCGCTGAAGAGTTCTGGGCGCTCTTTGCGCAGATTGAGAACGATTTTGAGAACTACCAGTACGAGCGTTTACAGCGCCCCGACCGCAAACGGGCTGTGGGAGCCGGGAACAGCTTTCGCCATTCATTGCTCTTGCGGGTACTGGCGGTATTGACCTATTTGCGCTTGCACCTGACCCAGGAATTGGCGGCTGCCTGGTTTGGGATGCAGCAGTACGATATTTCCCGCGACTTGCGGCGGCTCCTGCCCTTGATCCAGTGGCATTTGCCCGTTCGCCAGGTGCGCACCCACTTTGCCCCAGGGATTGGACTTTCCCATGAGACCTCAGGCATCTGCTACTCCCTCCCTTCTACAAACCGCAACAGCGGCTCGATGTCGGCCAATAGCTTGGCAAACCCTTCAAAGGATAAGGACTGTCTGCCATCGGACAGAGCCTTGATCGGATCGGGATGGATTTCTATCATTAGCCCATCACATCCGCACGCCAATGCCGCCTTGGCCATAGGTACCATAATGTCCGTTCGCCCCAGAGAGTGTGACAGATCCACAATAATGGGGATAGGATTCATGCGCTTCACGAGAGCAACACAAGCCAAATCAAGCGTGTACCGCGTAAGAGGTTCAAAAGTACGAATTCCCCGTTCACATAGAATAACTTGTTGGTTGCCTTCTAGGAATATGTAGTCGGCTGCCAGAAGCAGCTCTTCGATTGTTGACATGAAACCGCGCTTGAGCAAGACAGGTTTTCCACTCCGACCAACTTCGCGCAGTAGCGGAGAGTTATGCATGTTTCGAGCACCGATTTGCAGAATATCAACATGATCAACGAAGAAATCAAGGTCACGCGGATCAATAATCTCCGAAACCACTAGCAAACCGTGCCGTCGAGCTGCTCTGTTCAAGATTTCTAGCCCATCACGCCCCAAGCCTTGAAAAGTGTGGGGGGATGTCCGAGGCTTGAAAGCTCCCCCACGCATAATAATGGGTATGCCAAATCTGCTCAAAAATGCGGCTGTCTGCTCTACTTGCTCTTCCGATTCCACGGCGCAAGGACCACACATAAAGACCTTTTGTGGTCCGCCAATGGCCACGTGCCCTATGCGGACCACGCCAGGTTCACCTGGAAGACTACGCATCTCACTGCTCATCTATCAGCACTAGTGAAGACAGTGAATGTTGAAGAATCTTACGGAAGATGTCTTCTATGGCTTCGTCGGGCAGCGGTCCCTTGTTGGCGGTCTTGAGCCGGTGCACTATTTCGCTTTCCCGAGCTGCGGAGTATGGGGGCAGTCCCAATTCCCGTTTAGTCCTTTGGATTTCCAATACCCCCGTGGCCCTGGAATTCAATAGATGCAGTAGATTGAGATCGATCTCGTCAATTTGGTTTCTCAACTCATCAAGCATGGAAGTTGACGCTCTCACATATTCCTCCAAAAGATCTTCTTGTCCCCATCTGCTGCTCAATGTCCGGATTCGACACGATCTTTGCCTACAGAGCTTCGGATGCCATCAACAGTAGGTTTTCGATAATCGAGACCAGGGTATCTAAGTCAACCATGGAGCAACCCCTCCCTATGTACTCGCTGCAGGAAGGCGTCTCGCAAGCGACGAGCCACGGGAGCGAAGTCGAAGTATCGCTTGCGCGTCGCCACCTCGAAGGCGACACGACGCCCTCGATGCCCCTCGTAGAGCAGGATACCCTGCTGCACGATCCGGCCCTGGACCGTCAGTGGGGCCTCGTTGATGGCCCGCACGTCCACGGGGGAGAGACCACAAGAAACCTCGATGTCTCCCTGGATGGTCAGTTCCATGTTCAGTCGCTCGTAGGGCGGCACAGGGGTGGCCAAGAGCAAGGCGATGTCCACGTCACTGAAGGGCGTCACCGTGCCCCGCGCCACCGAACCGTAGACGTAGGCTGCATCCACCGGGTATCTGGCCAGGATAGAGGGAAGAGCTTCCCTGAGCCGGGCCAGGATGCAATCGGCTTCCTGTTGTCGCTGTGCTTTGACTCTGCTCATGGCGTCCATCTCAGCTTTCCCTGCCTAAACTAAGTATACTTCAAACACCCCCAGAATGCAAAACCGCCGTCAGCACACGCCAGCGGCGGCAGTCGCCCCAGGAGGGACACCACGTCCAGGCTCAGGGCGCGGTCACATCGCCGCCCCTTCGGCTGAGCCTAGACTTCGGCGAGCTCAGTCGAGCCGTCGAAGCCCCTGGCGTGTGTAGATGGGCCTGCGGACGCCGACCGGCGCCCCAGGCCGCCACTCAGGTGCGGCGATGATGCAACATGGTCATTGCTCCTGTAACCTCTATTGCGAACACAGTTTACCACAAAAGCCTGATAAGTGCAAACCAGCAAGGCACACTAGCCACCAGCATCAGGAAAGAGGGAGTGGTGGGAACGAGTGAGGCGAGAGGCATCCTGTGGTTCTCTCTTATCGCAGCACCCGCTCATCGCCCACGCGTTTGGTCACCCGCCGATCATCCAGGTGCTCCATAAGGGCCAAGGCGTACTTGCGACTGGCCCCGAACATATCCCGCACCTGGGCTACGGTGATGCTCCCCTTCGCTTTGATGTGATCCACTACCCTCCTCACCATCCCCTCATAGACCAGGCTGAGGAAGCAGACGACATCGCTCACCTTGACCAGCACCCCCTGCTCAACGAGGGCATTGAAGACCTCGGGGCCCACCAAGGCCTCCGCCTCGGCCACTGAGGGCGGGGTGTAGGGGTTCCTGGCGAAAGCGGCCAGAAGGGCGTCCACTTTGGCCTGCTGCTCGGAGGTGAAGCGCACCTCGTGCTCCGCCAGCCGTAGCATCGCCTCGGTCACGGCTACCCTCCCCTGCCTGGCCGCCAGCTCCACCACCTCGTTGAAGAGCCCGGTCTCCAGATGCAGGCGGCTCCTGAGCTCCCCCCGGGGCATGCCGGTCTGCAGAGGGTACCGGCGGTGGTACTCCCTCAGCAGGCCCGTCACGCGGTCCGTCAAAGCTGCATAGCCCAAGGCCGAGATGAGAAGCTTGCCGCTGGCGGCCAGCGCTCGATAGTCCATCCCCCTCCCCTCAGCGTCCAGGTCCAGGACGAGGATCTGTCCCGCCATGAGCAGTTGGCCCAGGGCTTCCGGGGCCGCCTCTTTGGAGAGGCCGCTGCGCTGCATGAGCTCTCTGGCCGGGCAGGGCTCCTGGCGTCGCAGGGCCTCCAGCATGATCTCCTCCGGGGTGCCATGGGCCAGGGTCTCCAGTCGTTGGATGACCTCAGGTCGGAAGCGGCGGTGGCGCCGCCGGGGGTGGGGATCCACGATGACGCCGCCGCCAATGGTCAGGCCGGGCGATGGCTGGCGGATAACGAAGCGATCGTTCTTGATCACAGCCATCGGCTGAGCCAGCCGTAGTTGGGCCCAGCCCATCCCGCCGGGATCTATTTGCTTGGCTCCCAGGAGCCGCACGCGGGTCATGATCTGGGCTGAGCCGGAGAAGAACTCCATGTTCACATTGTGCTTGAGGGGCTTGGGAGCCCCGGAAAGAAGCCGGAGGCGCACGTCCATCAGTTGGGTCAGCTCCAGCCAGCCGGGCGTGGTCACCACGTCGCCCCGCTGGAGCTGATCGGTGCTCACCCCAGTCAGGTTGATAGCCACCCGGCTGCCGGGCACTGCCTCTTCGATCTTCTGCTTGTGGGTCTGGAGGCCGCGGATGCGGGCTTTCAGGCCCTGGGGGAGGATCTCCACCTCCTGCCCTACCCGGAACCGTCCGTCCATGAGGGTGCCCGTGACCACCGTGCCGAAGCCGGCGATGGTGAAGACCCGGTCAATGGAGAGTCGCGGCCGGCCCAGGTCGAGCCGAGGGGCCGTGGCTGCCAGCAGGCGATCCAGCTCAGCCGCCAGGGCCTCCAGCCCCTGGCCCGTCTTGGCCGAGACGGGCAGGATCTCCGCCACTTCCAGGCAGGTGCCCTCCAGCAACTCGGCCACGTCGATCTCGACCAACTCCAGCCACTCCGGATCGTCTATCAGGTCGATCTTGGTCAGCGCCACAACCCCGCTCTTGACCTGGAGCAGGTCGAGGATGGCCAGGTGTTCTCGGGTCTGGGGCATCACCCCCTCGTCGGCGGCCACCACGAAGAGAGCAGCATCTATGCCCCCCACGCCGGCCAGCATGTTCTTGATGAAGTCCTCGTGGCCCGGCACGTCCACGATGCTGACCGTCCGGCCGCTGGGCAGGGTCAGCCAGGCGAAGCCCAGATCAATGGTCATCCCCCGCTCCTTCTCTTCCTTGAGGCGGTCGGGGTCAATGCCTGTCAGGGCCTGGACCAGGGCCGATTTGCCGTGATCCACGTGTCCCGCCGTACCAATGACGCGCATCTACTCATCCTTAAAGTCTCATGGCCCGACGTGGAGACAAAAGTGGCGGGAGTGGATGGGAGTCGAACCCACACAGCAACGCTTTCGCGCCGCCACAACGGTTTTGAAGACCGCGGAGCACACCGGCACTCAACCACTCCCGCATATTATATGCGTCTACCAAATTAGCCGCAGCCTTTCCTTCCACCTCCTAGGTAGCAAAGCCTTGCCGCTCAAGAATTCTCCCTCAGCAAGGATAATCTGAGCACACAAGGGCATGGTAACCACATCTATCCATATAGATTGGGTAACCAACATTTCTGGTAAAACGCCAGGGAAACAGC
>CAYUPJ010000075.1:0-18713 GCA_964446635.1 uncultured Anaerolineae bacterium | reverse complement strand
CGGGTAATCCTGCTGGCAGAAACTGACGAAGTTTTCGTAGGCCTGGAAGTCCAGCCCCTTGACCGGCTTGAGGATGGATACCGGCGGCATGAAGCTGGGATTGTGGTTCGCTCGGGTACTAAAGAAGGCACGGACCCACCAGCAGGCCACCAGCCAGTATACCCAACTGGCAGCGGTGAGCAGAAAAAGTAGGGTTTCCAGCATCTCACCTCACTTGGTTGAGGGTAAGATAGGTGGCGAGACACAGGTCTCGCTCCTGGATAACCTGCCGCACAGCCGGGCTGAGCAGGGTAGCCAGATCGCCGGGGTTAGGGCCCAGAAACTCGCTGACAGGCTCAGTGCTGGGGTGGAAATAGAGCTCCGCCGTGGGCACTTCCAGACGGCGCAGCAGGCTCACCACGTAGGCTTCCTGCATCTGGCCGGTCTGCATCAGACCGTACACCCGGTCGGTCACGGCTAGGTGGTGATTCCGCAGGTGAGCCAGACACCACCGACAGAGCAGACCGAGGGAGATGGCCCAGCCGACCTTTGTCCCAATGTGCCGCCGGTCATAGCCCAGGGCTAGCCGGAGATCGTCCCGGGGCAAACGAAGGCCTCGATCCCCGTACTGCTCCGCCAGGGGCAGCAACAGCTTGAACACTGTAGGATGCACGTGCATGTGGAAGTGGCCATCCACGTGCGAGAGGGGCAATCCAGTAGCGGTGAAACGCCCAAACTGGGCCGCCATTTCCTGGGCTAGCTCCTCTTGGTGAGTACGGCTCAAGAAGTAACGCAGGCCGACCTGCACCGCATCGTCCGGGAAGTGGCCCCTGCTGTCCACCAGGTGAGGTATCTCCCTGGGCGGCAACGTAGCTCGTCCGCCAATCACCACCAAATGCAGTCCCACGGCCAGAGTAGGTGTCTCCTGGGCCAGGGCCACGGCTTCCTCTACCGCATCCCCAGCCACCATGAGACTGGCGCTGGTCAGCACGCCCTCGCGGTGAGCCCGCATCACTGCCGCGTTGATGCCCGCCGAACGACCAAAATCATCGGCATTGAGAATGATTCTCTTGAGCAACTGCCGGTCTACCAATCTACCAGTTTACCTCGCTCCTTTGGGGATGGCCAAATCCGCAGGCCCTACCCCCGACATCGTGGCCTGGGGGAAGTTCTCCTGGATGATCTCGTGGATGATCTGGGCATACTTGACCTTCATGCGGCCCCAATGGGCCAGCATTCCCTCATCCACCCACGGCTTGTACAGAGCCCCTGGCCCAGCCGCACACGCCGTGCCTGGCTCGATCTTGAAGTAACACGGCGCGCACACCCGAGCCATCTCCGGCCCCTCGTAGATGCGGATGTATCCGCCGAAGGACTCAGTAAGCATGATGTGAAGGTCCAGCGGGATGTCAATGGCCTGCCGGATAGAAGCCAACTGAGGTAGACTGAGGTCGGCCACAGGGTTGAACGTGCCAGCGCCCAGCATTTGCAGCACCTTGCCGCCTGCAGCCGAAGCATGGCCAGCGTAGATGGAGACCTTGAAGATCACGTCCTCTGGAATGTCGCCATTCTCTCGCATCTCGTTGAGCAGCCAGAGCAACCCCTCGTCAATCACCAGGAACCCCCGGAAGCCGATGTCTATGCAAGTCAAAATGTCAGTGATAACTTGCCGCAACTGGTCGGAGCCGCGGAAGCGCAGGCCAGAGAAGGCCCCCTCTGGGGTGATCAACTGCCGACCCGTGTCCCAGGCAGAGCGAGGGCCGGGGGTCAGGATGACCTCCATCCTGGCCTCGGCGGCCATCTGGGCAAAGTCCTTCAACTCCGCTTTGTCCAGAAGGGTAGCGCCCATCACCACCGAGATCAGGCGGTGGATGGGCATGTTCCGCTTCTGGGATTCGTCAATGACCGCCTCCAGCACCTTGGGGCGCTCGATGCCGGAGATTTCCATCCGGTACCAGGCCCCGTCCGGGAAGCGCTTTTGGCTGGTGGGAAGATCGTAGGCATCCCTGCCAGGTATACCCATCCGCTCCATTGCTTGTGAAACCTTGTCCATCTTCATTGATGTTTTCTCCTTCGTTGGTTATTGGGTATTGGGTATTGACTGCTAACTGCTGTATCGAATGTTGAAAGTTTGGTACTCGGCGGTGTAGTCCTCGTAGGTTACTTCCACGTTTTCCACCCGCGCACCGTGCGGCCCGTGGTGGCACCAGGCTACCAGCCGCTCGACGGCCCAATCCTCCCCCTCGAAGAGAGCCTCCACCCGCTCATCCCACAGGTTCCTGACCCAGCCGGTCACGCCCAACTGGCGGGCCAGGTCTCGGGTCTCGCCCCGGAAGAAGACACCCTGCACCCAACCGCTGACGAACACGTGAGCCCTCTTCTTAGCCATGTCTCACCCCCGTTCTGTCATCCCTGCGCTGCGCTCACGAGGTAATCAACTGCATCGTCGTACAGCCGGCGGTTGACGACTTCCAAAAACTCAAAGTCGGTGCTCACTTTGCCCCCGGAGGCCAACCAGGCTAGAGCGCCCAGGTAGGTGCACCATGTCGTGTACGATCCCTTCAGCGTGCCCTCAGGATCGAAGAGCGAAAATGGATGCTCCCAACTGGCGATAATGAAATGGCCAGGGAGGTCAAAGTGCGTGACCTGAATCATCATCCGCAGGATTTCCTGTCCCTCCTCGCCCGGGGATTCCTGGTCGTGAGTCACGAGTATATCGGGATCAAACCCCATCTCCTCCAGCAGGGAGGTATAGCACGCCACCCCCCATCGTCTCACACGATGAATGCAGCCACTCTGGCCTTGGTCCACCTCTGGACAGACATCGGTGTATCCTCGGGGCAACTGGATGGTGACTCTCCTATCCGCCAAGTCCCTGCTTTCGGTGACCACCCAGTAGTGGGCCTGCCAGTCTTCGGTAGGATACCGGCCAGGGAAATTGTTGATCACTTCCGCATCTATAGGAGCTGTACTCTGCCTCACGCTATTACCTGCCAACCTAGCCATCTGGAACCTCCTTTGACCAGAGTATTATACTCGCCCACGTGAGAAAGGCAAGTACCTTTAACGCTCCCCAACATCCCAAAGGATGGTCTCAATGGGGAACAACCCGCTGTACGAATACACGTTGGTGACATACCAGCCATCGGCAAAGACTCCTGCCTCCGGACCAGATATGCCGATGGATTCTGTGCCAGACCCAGTGTAAGTCTTAACTTGTTCGAACAGGATACTGCCCACCTGGTCATAAATCCTTACCCTGATCTCGTCGTTCTGCATATCAGAATAGCTAAAGATCACGTAGACGGCAATTGTGCCGGAAGGGAATTGGGTCATGGGCAGCCCATAAGGAGTATTACTCATGTGCACGTTACTTACCATAGGGTTAGCGCCGTAGTCCTTGAACACCAGAGGCAAGTACACGTACCAACGTGCAGCTACGGTCTCAGTAGGCGTAGCTGTTGCCGTAGGTGTGGCTGTTGCTGTCGGGGTGGCCGTGCCGATTGGAGTCACCGTTGGGGTATTAGTCGAGGTCAGCGTCGGGGTGGTAGTCGGCGTTGACGTGTCTGTGGGGGTCGGCGTTGGTAAAAGTGTACCTGTTGGCGTAGGAGTCGCAGTAGGGGTTGCGGTCGGCGTGCTGGTCAAAGTCGCAGTCGGGGTTGGTGTTACCGTGCTGGTGGGAGTGGGAGGGACATTCATGTGCTCCACAACGACCCCCAATGGCTGGGCCGCCCTGACGAAAGCCGTCCCCAGCCAGTTGGTAGGTATCTCCGCGATTTCCTCCATTCTCAGGTGCAAAGCCTCGCCGGGCGCCAATCCCTCGAAGTGCTGAGTGTAGACCAGCCGACCGGTGCCGTCTTCTCTGTACTCGACCAAGACGGAGACACAGTACTGGCCTGAGTTCTGGATAGAAAGCTGGGCATTCTCGCCCTGGTACGCCTTCACCAGATACAGAGCATAGTACTCGTAGGGCGGCTCCCCTTCCATGGCCTCGGAGATGCCAATGTAGGAGCTGTAAGAGTTGTAGGGGCCAAAGCGCAGAACAACCGATGCCAGGGACTGGCCGGTGCCCTGGTATTCGTTCTTCCACTGCAACCAGGCAGAGTCGTCGCCGATGGCATCGTGGGCCTCCTGGCAGGCTTCGTTGAAAACTCCCTTGTCTACCGAATAGATGATCGCGGCTTTCGCCTGGGTGGGGATAGCAGTCCGCAGGGTCCACACGCCGTTCTCGACGATGGTCTGGCACACGACGGCGGTGGGTCCAGGCGAGTTGGGTGGGCACAGCCTCGAATACTCTCCCCAGAAGAAAACCACTGCCCCGGTATGATCATCCCCCACGTTTTGCGCGTGTATCCACGTGCTCCAGCCATTCTCGACGTTGATGCTGGGGATCTGGATCTTTTTGCCAGGATAGGCAGCCAACACGGCGGGGCGCCCGGTCAGGCCCACCAACAGGCCCAGGACCAGTGCTAAGGTTATGACAAGATACAGCTTTTTCATCTATACCTCCTCCCCATCACGATAGCCTTGTTCTCGGATGGTCCTATGAAGAACATCTACAATCTCACCATCCCACTGCTGGCCCGCTCCCTCCCGCAAGGTAGCCAACGCCTGCTCCACCGTCATGGCCGGCCGGTAGGCCCGATCGGAGGTCATGGCTTCGTAGGCATCGGCCACGGCCAGGATGCGGGCCTTGAGAGGGATGTCATCTCCCCTAAGTCCATCCGGATAGCCTTGGCCATCGTAGTGCTCGTGATGGTGCATGATAACCGGCACCAAGTTCTGCAACAAAGCAGCCCTCTCCACAATGTTAGCGCCAATAGCGGGATGTTTGCGAATTTCTACCCATTCTTCAGCATTCAGGGAGCCGGGCTTCCCCAGGATCTGCTCGTTGATGCCGATCTTGCCCACATCGTGCAGGAGACCGGCATAACGGATCACTTCTATCTCCTCACCGCTCAACCCCAACTTCTGGGCGATGGTCGCCGCCAGCTCCGTAGTGCGCTGGGAATGGCCACCGGTGTAGGGATCCTTGGCGTCCACCGCCGCAGCCAGGGCGGCGATGGTCTGAAGGAAGCTTTGCTGGAGTTCCTCGTACAGCCGGGCGTTCTCAATGGCCACCGCAGCCTGGGCGGCGATGCTCTGACAAAGATCCACCTTCTCCTTGGTGAAGGGGCTGCGCTCCCAGCTTCGCTCCTCACCCAGGGAGATCACCCCCAGCACGCGGCCTCCCACAATCAGAGGAATCAAAGCAGCCGATTTCACTTCCTCGGTCAGGGCCATTTTGCGCTCTGCGTCCGACAGGGCCCGCTCTGGCACGTCCTGGCGCAGGACAACCAGCTCAGAGGTCTCAACCACCTGTCTGTGCCAGGGAGCCATGGCCAAGGGGTATCGTCGGCCGAAACCATCTTCCACTGTCTTGTCCCGAATGGGAGAAACAGCACGGATAACCAAGCCCTCCCTTGTCTCGTCCAGCAAGGTGATGCGGCAGAAGGTAGCCACCAGTGAGGCAGTGATCTGATGGGCTACGGTTTCCAGGATCTGATCCAGGTCGAGGGTGGAAGAGATAGCGATGCTGGTGCCAAGGAGAAGAGCAAGGTCGTTTGCCTTTTTCTCAGTTTCGGCGAAGAGGCGGGCATTCTCAATGGTGACCGCCAGTTGTCCGGCCAGGGTAGATAACAGCCGCAGGTCATCCTCAGAGAAGGCATTGGCCTGATCGCTCTCGACGTCAATGACACCGATAGCTCGTTCCCCGATCTTGAGGGGAACACACATCTCCGAGCGGATCCCTGGTATAGCATCAAGATAGCGTGGGTTCTGGCTGACGTCGAGCACCAGGAGCGGCCGGCCGGTCTCGGCCACGCAGCCGGTGATTCCTCTGCCCAGGCGGAGGTCCAGCTTCTCTGCTACCTCCGCATCAATGCCGCGATAGGAGGGGTGCAAATGCAACTCCCCTGTCTGCTCATCCACCAGCAGGAAACCGAAGACCTGAAAATGCAGCAACTGTTGCATGGCATCAACAACTCGCTCCAACGCCTGATCGAAGTTTATGGTAGAGGTGGCGGCTATGCTGACCTCCTGGATGGTGGAAAGCTCACTCAGTCGGCGATTGCTTTCCTCATACAGCCGTGCGTTCTCGATAGCAATGGCCACTTGTGCAGCGATGGTAGACAGAAGTTGCTGATCGTCCTCGTCGAAGGCGTTGGTCTGGTAGCTCTGCACACCCATAACACCCACCACCCGGTCCATATACAAAAGGGGCACACCTAACCAGGAGCGAGCCGGGTCGCCCACTACGATGGCCTCGATAGGCAATTCCTCTTTCTGGATGTCCCTCCGCAACAGAGGTTTCCTTGATTGGACGATCCATCCACTCAAACCGCCTCCGTTCACCAGTCTGCGAGTGAACTTGTCCACAGTCACCCCCTCGTCCAGAGCCAACTCAAAGCTCAGCTCCTCCCTCTCCGCATCGTAGAGCGCGATAAAAAAGGTGGATACGTTCATCAAGTGGCAGACCTGGTCGCAAACCGACTTCAGGACCTCATCCGGGCTGAGGGTGGAGGTGGTAGCGACACCGATGTTGTACACACTGGTCATTTCTCCGGCCCAACGCTGCGCCTCTTCGTAGAGCCGGGCGTTCTCGATGATGACAGCCGCCTGGCCAGCGAAAATGGTTAGCAGCTTGGAATCATCCGCTGCAAAGCCACCGGGCTTATTGGCAGCATAGACCAGCCCAGTGATCCTCCCTTCGAGAGTCATGGGGACAATGAGGAGATTGAACAGGTCAAAGCCCTCCACCCACTGCGAAAAGAAGCCGGGTATCTGGACGATGTCATTAGCCAGGAGAGGCCCCTGGAGGCGGAAATTCCAGGCATTGCGGGCCGGCCCATCCACCCTATAGCGGAAGGATTGGACTAGCTCGTCGGGCACTCCATAGCCTGGGGGTTGGGCCCGCATCTCTCTGGTTTTGTGATCGTACGTGGCTATGGTGCATGTCTGGCAGCCGATCAGGTGGGCCATACGCTTGGTCAACTCACCGTATGTCTCTCGCACATCGGTCACGGAACTGAAGGCCTGGGACAGCTCATGGAGCCCTGTGAGTTCGGCAATCCTCCGCTGGGCTTCCTCGTACAGCCGCGCGTTCTCGATGGCAGCAGCAGCGTGGCCAGCAAAAGCACGCAAGCTCTCGGCGTGGTCCTGGGTGAAGAAGCCTGGGGTGGCGCTGTCCACATTAAGGAAACCGATCACCTCACCGCGCACCATAATGGGCGCAGCCGCATACGACCGCAGCCACTCCGTCACAGGCAAACGAACCCAGTCGGGGTAGGCGTGGGTGTCAGGAATGATCATTGGCCCCCTACCGCCCAACATTCGCTGTAAACCAGGCACGTCAGGGATATGGAAGACGACTGCTGAGACGAACTCCTCTGCGCCAAAGCGCTCGTAACCACGCCAACGGACAGGGCGCGCCAGGTCACCCTCAATGAGCATGATGTTAGTGGCATCGTTGGGAACGACACGGCTGACCTGTTCCAGGATGCGGTCCAGCACCTGGTCAGGATCCAAGGTACTACCGACGACGGCAGCCGCCTCCGCCAGCGCCTCGGCAAGATCACGCTCCCGACACAACTCCTCCTGCACTCGCTTGCGCGCGGCGATTTCCCTTTGCAGTTGTTCATTGGCTCGCATGAGTTCTGCGGTGCGCTCTTTCACCAGTTCCTCCAGGTGGTCGCGGTATTTCCTCAACTCCCCTTCCACCCGCTTACGCTCCGCGTGTTCATCGGCCAGCTCCACGGCGGCTGAAATGTGCTGGGCGAGGTTTCTCACTGACGGAACGAAGTATTCGGCCAGATCGGTAGAAGATACGCCGAGGGCGCCTATTATCCTTCCACGCAGAGTCAACGGCGTCAGGATGGAGGGCTTCTTCTCGTAGCCCATGGTCTTTGATATCAGGTAGGCCAGCGGTCGCGGAAACAATTCGCCTATTATGTCGCTGACGTTGACCTGAAGGGTTTTCCCCTCTCTTACGACCTGACGGTAGATGCTGGATTTGTCCAGGTCAATCTTGTACCCCCTCAGTCGGACCCCAGCCGTCTTCTCTCCCGCCTGCAACTCCTCAGGGGCCATTGATGTTTCCGCGATCCCCAGCTTTGACCCATCATCCGTCAACAATAGGATGCTCGATGTGTATCGTTTCGACTTCGCAAACTCCTCCTTCACAGTCCTGTAGATCTCCGCCTCGTCCAACAGGCCGTGTATCTTCGCGGACACGTTCTCCGTGAAGTGGATGATTTCGATCAGGTCACGCAGCGATTTGTCCATCCGTTCCCCTCCTTCGTTAACCCTTTTGCTCGCCCCGTTTCTGTTCGTACATCGCCCTATCCGCCTGAGCCACCAAGTCGTCAATGGGACAGGGGGCTTCGGGATCGTAGCACGCCACCCCCACGCTTAACGATAGCTCGAAGCGAAGGTCTCCCCTGGCATTGCGAGCCGCTACGTTCTTCTGCAAACGAGTAGCAAGAATCTCGGCACTATCATCAATGGTTTCTAAGGCCAGAATCACAAACTCATCCCCGGCGATACGAGCGATGATGTCCGACTCGCGAAAGGTCTCTTGGAAAACATGGGCGACCTCGATCAACGCCCGGTCTCCCTCAGGGTGGCCAAAGGTGTCGTTAATCTGCTTCAGATGATCAAAGTCGGCAAAGAGCAGTAACATTCTCCTCTTCATCCGATTGGCCATCCTCAACTGCTGCTGGCCCAGGGTTAAGAACCCTCGCCGGTTGTACAGGCCCGTAAGTTCGTCCACCAGTAACAGGGCCCGCAGCTCCTCCTCCATCCGCTTCCGCCGGGTGATGTCGGTGTAGACAACGACTGCCCCAATTAACTCATCTCCCACCAGGATCGGAGACCCAGCCACGATGACATCCACGGGAGAACCATCTTTCCGATAGCGGACGGCCTCTACCGGACGCACCTCCAGCCCGCCCATGACCACCCGCGTAAACTCGATTGCCTCCGCGAGCACATCAGGGCCGGTGACCAGGTCGTCAATGTTCCGGCCAATCACTTCCTCCTGTGAGTACCCGAACAATCTCTCTGCGCCCGGATTCCATTCCACGATCCGATCGTGGGCATCCAGGGTAACGATGGCATCGGGGGCGGCTCCCAGCACCCCTTCCAGGTACAGCCGACGCTTTTCGACCTCCTCGAAGAGCCTCGCATTCTCGACAGCGACAGCCGCCTGCGCGGCGAAGGTTTGGGCCAGCCGGGCGTGCTCCTCGGTGTAGAACCTCGGCTCTCTCTTGTCCAGGGCAATCATTCCCACCACCCGTTCCCCAATCAACATCGGCACTCCCAGCCAGGAGCGGATAACGGCCTGAATGTGCGGGCTTTTTCGAAATACCTCGTACACGGCCGGGGCGTCCTCTACGATGAAGGGGGCCCGGGTGCGCATCACCTCCCGGTTGGGATTGTCACCTTCCACAGGGAAGGAGAGGCCCAGAAGATCCTTCAGGTTAGGGAAACCCCGCCCACCGGTTATCACCAGCCTGTCCCCTTGCAGGAGTTGGACCGAGGCGCTGTCGTAGGGCACTACCTGCTGCAACTGGCTCAGGATGCGTTCGACGACCTGATTCCGATCCAGGGCACTGGTGAGGGCCAGGGCTGTCTCGCGCAGGGCCTCGGCATCCCGCCGCCGCCGCTGTTCGGCTTCATACAGCCGCGCATTCTCTACGGCGATGGCCGCCTGGCCGGCAATAGCTGACAGGAGTTCCATCTCTTCATCGGGTATCATTCCCTTCTGAGAGAGTAGAACCATGCTTCCTACCAATTTCCCCTTCGCCCAAAGCGGCAGGTCCACAATGCACCTGACCCCCATGGCTCGCTGAGCACCCTTGACCAACAATCTGCCTGTCCGAGTTCCCAGGATGTCAGTGCCGTCGTCGGTTACGTAGGGCTTCCCTGCCAGCAGGGCCTCGCGCAGAGCTGGCTTTAGCCCGGAAAGGGGGAAGACGAGTTCCCCAAATCTGATTCTCAATAGCCTCTCCGTCGTCCTCAGCACCCGTGGTCGCACATGGGTCACCACGACCTCAAAGGTTTCATCCCTCTCATTGAAAAGAGCAAAGACGGGGGGATGCTTTTCACCCAGCAACTCCATCACCCTGCCTTGGATGGTCTGCAAAACCTCTCGTAGATGGAGCGTGCCTGTCACAGCCATCGCTATGGTGTTGAGGGCGGCCAGTTGCTCGTGGTGTCGGCGGGTGTCCTCGAAGAGCCGGGTGTTTTCGATAGCCAATCCGGCCTGATCGGCCAGGCCGAGCAGCATGGCTCGCTCCTCGTCCGGGAGCTGCTTCCGGGGGGAGAAGACCACCAACACCCCCACCACCTTCTGGCCAACGGGCAGGGGAACACAGACCGCCAGCTCAGCTCCCACGGCTTGCCTGATGAGCCAGGCCAGCTTCAGGCTGACGGCCGGCTCCAGGCTCACAACGATCCGTTCCGGCTCCCCGCTCGTGGTCTGTAGTTCGCCACTCAGGTAGGCCCGGACTATAGCGTTCTCCTCAGCCGTCACAGGCAGCCTGAAGGCGTTTAGTCTGACTCCAGTGAGTTTGAGGACGGTATCCAGGAACCTACCGCCCCACACCGCGCCCACGGTCAACAGCTTTCCAGCGGCATCAGGAACCGCGATGAGAGTTCCAACGTAATTGAGGGCTTCACTCGTACCTTGGGCGACGGTTTCCAGCACCTGGCTCAGCGGGAGCGTGCTGCGCAGGGTGGCGTTGATCCGCTGTAGGGTCTCCAGGTAGCGGCTGCGATCCTGAGTCTCCTGGTGAAGCTGCGCATTCTCAATGGCGATGGCGATCTGGTTGGCCAGAGTTTGCAAGACGAAGAGATCGTCCTGGTCGAAGGCGTTGAGCACGTTGCTGTTCACATCCAACACTCCCACCACCTGATCTCCCACCTTCAACGGCACAACCAGCTCGGACTTCGTCTCCGGAAGCAAGTCGTCTGGAAGGTAGTGGGGCTCCTGGCTGACGTCGTTGGCCAGGAGGGGTTCCCCCGTATAGGCCACCCAACTGACCATCCCCTCCTCACCGATCTTAAAGCGAAGACCTTGCTTTTCCCACGCCTTTCCCGTTGCAGGGTCACTACTGGCCTTGAAGACAACGTAGCCGGTAACCTGGTCTGCGAGGAAGATGTCCACGTGATAGTAACTGAAGTTCTGCTGGATGGCCCTGACTACATAGGGGAACAACTCACCGGGGTCGAGGATGGCGGAGACCTTCCGCCCGACTTCCTCGACGGTCTGCAACTGGAGGGCTCGCTGGCGTGTCTCCTGAAAGAGCCTCGCGTTCTCCATGGCGATGGCTAGCCGGTCAGCCACCGCTTCCATGGCCACCACGTCCGCCTGATCGAAATCGTTGAGGAAAATACTTTGCAGGTCTAGAAGGCCGATTACCTGATCGCCCAGCTTGATGGGAACACCCAACTCCGATCTGGTGAGCACTTCCCCCAGGAAGCCTTTGATGTAGTAGGGATCCTTGCTGACATCGCCGGCCAGCCAGGATTGGCCTGTCCTGACCACAAAGCCCATGATGCCCTCGTCTATGGATTGACGGTACTCGCCTGGTGCCAGGTGCTCATAACCGCCGGCTATGGCCTGCACCACCACCTGACGGCACTCCTCATCCACAAGTCCAAGGATCACGTTATAGTAGTTGAAACTCTCCTGTATGGAGCGAGTCACCTCCTGCATCAGCCTATCCAGATCCAGGATGGAAGCCGCTTTGTCCCCCACCTCGTTGATTAGGGCCAGTTGGGTGGCTCTCTTTTTCTCCTCCTCGAAGAGCCTGGCGTTTTCGATGGTGATGGCCACCTGGTCAGCGATGGTGGAGAGCAGTAGTTGTTCTTCTTCGCCGTAGGCGCGAGGACGGTAGGTCTGCACGCAGATGACACCGATCAGTCGCTCGCCGATTAGCATCGGCACCCCCAGCCAGGAGGTAGGGAGTTTCATCGTTCCCCATACATGAGGCGTCGGCAGGCGGTCCCGCTCCCGTTCCATATCCCGAATGAGCAAAGGTTTTCTCTCCGTCACGACCACGGAGGTCAACCCTGTCCCCAAGGGCCGTCGCTCTCGGGGCTCTCGTATCCCTTCGTCCACCTGCAGGCGGTAGTCCAGTTCTTTGGTCTCTGCATCGTAGAGAGCAATGAAGAAAGCGTCAGCCTCGAAGACGGAAGTGACCTCACGATACACCGTCTCCATCAAGTCATCCAGGTGGAGGGTGGCACTGGCGGCCCGAGCGATGTGGTTGACAACGGCCAGCCGTTCGGCCCGACGGCGGGCCTCCTCGTACAGACGGGCGTTGCGGATGGCGATGGCCGCCTGGGTGGCGAACAGGCTCAGCAGTTCAGCGTCGGCCTGGGAGAAGGCACGTGGGGGAACGGCATCAACCTCCAACACCCCCAGGAACTCCTTCCCCCAGCGGACCGGCACGCCTATCGCGGCCTGGAACGGGTAGCATTCCCAGCCGGGCCTCCGCCCCTCCCAGCGATGATAGTCATCCACGATGAGCAGCTCCCCAGTTTCCCAGACCTTGCCGCAAAGGCCCTCCCCCCGGCGGAGGAGGGGCTTTGCAGGCGGGTGATCGAGACCGACAGACACAACCCACTCCAGCACGTCACGATCTGGCCGGTAGAGGTCGAGAGTGCCTGAGAAGCCTCCTAGCAGTTCAACAGCCCGCGAGACGATAGAGCGGAGGAGAGTATCCAGGTCCAACTGGGCAGTGAGTTCCAGTTCCACCTCTCGCAGCGCCTCCAGTTGGGCCGTGCGTTGCTGGATCTCCTCCTCCGCCCGCTTGCGCTCGGTGATGTCGTGGTTCATGCCCACAAGTCCAACGATCTGCCCCTGACTATCCCGCAAAGGCACTTTGGTGGTTAAAACCCATAGCCTGTTCCCTGCGTGGTCTATGACGGGTTCCTCCCGGTTGATCAGTGGTTGACCTGATTCGATGATCGCTCGCTCATCGGCATAGTATTGCGCTGCCAGTTCCTCTGAGAAAAAGTCGAAGTCCGTCTTTCCAAGCATCTCATCCGGCGTTGTCACCCCAACTTCACATGCAGCCGCAATGTTGCCGAGAACAAACCGACTCTCAGTATCTTTAGCATAGATGTAATCTGGCAGGTTGTCTATCAGGGTGCGCAACAGGTTGCGCTCGTTCATCAGCGCCTGCTCCGCCAGTTGGCGCTCGGTGATGTCTTCCACAATCTCGATGAACCCCGTCACCGCGTCATCCAGCCCAATGACCGGAAAGGCCTGGATGCGAACCGAAAAACGACCGCCATCATCACGGACTCCTTCGGTCTCGACCTCTACCGACTGCCCGGTGGCCATGGCCCGTATCCCAGGGCAATGGGGGCATACTGACTCGCGTTTCTCGAATTCCCTGAAACACTCTCGACCGATAAACTCACCAACAGGCTTGCAAAAATTTCTGCTAATCGCGGTGTTCACCATGAGTATCTTGTAGTTGACGTCTACCAGCGTGATGCCAAAGTAGGTGTTTTCCATCAGGGATCGGAACAACTCCTCCCTCTCCCGCACCGCCTTCTCCGCCTGCTTGTGCTCGGCGTCCGCCGCTTCCAATTCGGCAACTCGTTGGCGCATTTCCACTAGCTTGTTCAGGAGTTGCTCTCTTGTCTTCTGTTCATCTTTCATCTCCCGTACCTCCCAATCCGATTACGGATTTCGGCAGTGATCAGTCACCAATCATCAGTCACCCACTGAGCACTGATTACTGTTCCCTGATTGCTGCCAAGTCATACTGCCGCCGGTACATCTGGCTATAGAGACCACCACGGGCCAGGAGTTCGCGATGGTCGCCAACCTCGACGATACGGCCGTCTTCCAGAGCAATGATTTTGTCCGCGTGGCGGATGGTAGACAGCCGATGAGCAATGACCAAAGCGGTGCGCCCCTCCAGGACCTTTTCCAACGCCCGCTGGATCAGGTATTCGGCCTCGGCGTCAACGGAAGAGGTGGCCTCGTCGAGAATGAGGATGCGGGGGTCGGTCAGGATGGCTCGGGCCAGCGCCAGACGCTGTTTCTGGCCACCGGATAGCTTCACCCCTCTTTCCCCGATCTGGGTGTCGTAACTCTGCGGCAGATTCACGATAAACTCGTGGGCATAGGCCACTTCGGCGGCAGCGATCATCTCCTCTTCGCTGGCGTCCGGTTTGCCGTAGAGGATATTCTCTCGCACCGTCCCGTTAAACAAAAAGGTGTCCTGCAACACCACGGCGACCAGCCTGCGGAGGGAGGCCAACTTGACTTTTCTGACATCGTGACCCTCAACGGTGATCCGGCCGCTAACAGGATCGTAGAAGCGGGGGATCAGATTAGCGATGCTGGTCTTGCCCGCCCCGCTGGGGCCGACCAAAGCCACCACCTGCCCAGGCTGCATCTCGAAGCTGACGTTGCGCAACACCTCCTCCCCTGTGCCATAACGAAACGAAACTCCCTCGAAGACGATAGCCCCCTCAATGGCAGGCAACTCGATGGCCTCGGGCGCGTCCTCGATCTCAGGCACGGTATCCAGCAGTTCGAACACCCGCTCGCCAGCCGCAATCGCTTGCTGCAAGGTGTTGTCAATCTGGACCAGCCGGTTGATGGGCTCGTAGAAAGAGGCCACGTAGGAGATGAAGGCCACCAGCCCACCCAGGGTCAGTGCCCCGCTGAAGACACGATAGGCACCGAAGCCCAGGACGATGACCATGCCCAGGGACGCCACAAAGCCAATAGCCGGGAAGAAGGTTGACCACTGGCGAATACCCTTTACGCGCTCTTCGTAGTACCGACTGCTGCGCTGGGTGAAGCGGTCAAGCTCGTGCCGCTCCTGACCAAAGGCCTGGATCACCCGAATGCCGGAGATATTGTCCTGCAACTCAGCGTTGATGTCGCCCAGGCGGTCGCGGATCTGGCGGTAGATGGGGCGCACGCGGGTGTTGAAGGCGCGCAGGGCCACGGCCAGAACGGGAACCGGTAGCAAGGTCAAGAGAGCCAGTGGCCAGTCCAGAGCGAAGAGGATGATCGCTGTCCCGACCAGGCGCAGCAGATCAACGATGAGGAACCCGACGGAGTGGGTGACGAAGTCCTCCAGGGCATTCACATCGTTGGTGATGCGCGACATGATCTCGCCCGTTTGCTGATTCTCGAAGAAGGAAATGGACAGGCGCTGCAGATAGTCATAGAGGAGAACACGAAAGTCAAGGATGAACCTCTCACCCAGGACGTGTCTGAGATACTGCTCCCCGAAGTTCAGGAGACGGGTCAGGGCGTAGACGACGATCAGCCCCAAAATGAGCATGGGCAAAAGGCTCAGCAGGCGCTTGCCAATGACCTCGTCAATGATCTGTCTCTGGAAAAGGGGGGGCAGCAGATTGAGCGTGGTGAGGAGCAACAGGCAGACCGTGCTCATCACCACCCAGCGCCAATATGGCTTTAGATACTTTAACAGACGGAGAAAGACTTTCATCTACGTTTCACGTTTCACGTTTCACTTTCTCCCAATCGGCCATGAAGCGCTCGATACCGACGTCGGTCAAGGGGTGCTTGATGGCCTTCATCAGGATGCCATAGGGTACAGTAGCGATATCGGCGCCCAACCGGGCTGCCTCGACGATGTGCATCGGGTGGCGGATGCTGGCGGCGATGATCTCAGCATCGAGGCCATAGGTTTCAAAGATCTCCACAGCATCGGCGACCACCTCCATGCCGTCGTTGCCCGCATCGTCCAGACGCCCCACGAAAATGGAAACAAACGAGGCTCCTGCCAAGGCAGCCAAGAGCGCCTGATTGGCCGAGAAGACGAGGGTGGCGTTGGTGCGGATGCCCCACATGTAAGCCAAGTCATGAGCGATGGCCGGGTCGGTGTCGCACTGGCCCAGCCAAGCGCAACCCTGGCAAATGCTCTCCGCGTCAATGTCCAACTCGGAAAGGATATTGATCGCCCTAAGGCCCTCAGCGGTGACGGGTATTTTCACCACCACGTGCGGCGACCACTGAGCAATCTCTCTGGCTTGTTCGGCCATCTTGTCGGCCTCCAGCTCAGTAACCTCTGCGCTGATGGGCCCCTGCACGATGTAGCAGATATCCTGAGTGACTTCCTTGTAGTCACTGCGGCCAGCCTCCATCATCAGGCTGGGATTGGTGGTCACCCCGCTGATGACCCCTAGTCTGGCCGCTTCGCGAATCTCCTCGATCTTGGCTGTGTCCAGAAAAATCTTCACGCTCGACCTCCTCAGTCATTGTGTACGCCTCCCAATTATATCCTCTTTTGCCGGTTCTTGCAACCCCGCAAATGAGCGGCACAACCTGGGGGCATCAATACTATGCAAAAAGCTTGAAATCTGGTATAATATACCCTGCCCGCCATACAATACTACATCCAAATGAGAGCAGCAGTATCTTGACAAATGTAGCGTTGGCCAATTGATTCCTCGCATAATTCCCAGATGATAAGGAGATTGACATGAAGAAGCTGAAGTTTCCGCGGCCTAGTTGCAGCATGTTGATCGTTGCCGGAGCGACGCTCCTGGCTCTGATCCTGTTATCCTCAAGCTACGTCCAGGTCGAATACGGCACAGTGGGACTGGTCACCCGCTTCGGGGCGGTGACGGGGAGACTCATGCAGCCAGGCCTGAACTGGAAGATACCTCTCATGGAGAGTGTATTGCCCTACCGCACCCAGGAGATCGTCTATCAAACTGCCAGCGAGGGGGAGTCACAGACTGACTACGTGGACTCCCCCACCGACACCACCACCGCCGATGGTCAGCAGATCATCCTGAAGTATTCCATTCGCTTCCGCATTGACCCCAACAAGGTGAGCTGGATTGCCAACAACATCGGCGACGAGCAGGACGTGGTGGAGAAAGTGGTCAAGTTCCACAGCCGCATCCTGGCCCGTAACATCCCCAAGGAATACGCGGCCCTGGATCTCTACACGGGGAACATCCAGGCCGTCCAGGATCAGTTCGAAGAGCAGCTCAGTCCCCTCTTTGCCGAGAAGGGCATCATCCTCGAAAGTTTCGGCCTGCGGAAGATCGAGTTTACCGAGGACTACAAGCAGGCCGTGGAGCAGAAACAGATCGAGGCCGAGAACATCACCACGGAGCAGCATCGGGCCGAGCAGGCAGTTTATCAAGCTCAGGCCAAGGTTGAGCTGGCTAAAGGTGAGGCTCAGTCCACCATCGAACGGGCCAAGGGCGATGCGGAGAAGGTGAAGTTGCTGGCGGGAGCGGAGGCAGAAGCCATCCAGGTTAAGGGTGAGGCTTTGGCAAAGTACCCGGCCATCATCCAACTGCGGTTTGTGGAATCGCTGAGCGACCCAGAGGGCAGGGTCACCTGGGGCATCATGCCTCCCGGTAGCTTTGTTCCCTTCCTGAATCTGACGCCTGGTGAGACCATCGTGCCCAGCACGGCAGTCACCGAAACCACCCCATAAAGCCGGGTAGTAGACATCATTTCCAGTTCAGTGATAAGCCGGAGGTGAGAAACCTATGAAACAGAATCAGTTACTTGAACGAATCACCCTCAACCCCAGAGTCATGGTAGGGAAGCCAGTCATCAGGGGAACACGTCTGACTGTCGAATACATTCTTAACCTACTGGCCCACGGCGCAACCTTTGAGGAGATTCTCCAGGAATACGACGGATTGGTTCAAGAGGACATTCAGGCCTGTTTATTGTTTGCGGCTCAATCTTTGCAGAGTACTGTCTTTATGCCGCTGGCGATGGAGATGGCCTAAATGCGATTCCTCGTGGACGAATGTACTGGCCCCGCCGTGGCTCGATGGTTAAGAGAACGACAGCATGAGGTTTTCTCCGTGTACGAAGAAGCGCGTGGGATGAACGACGATGAAATTATCCAGAAGGCATCTGCAGAGAATCGAATCCTGATTACGAACGACAAAGACTTTGGGGAGAAAGTCTACCGAGACCGATGGCCGCACAAAGGGATTATCCTCCTGCGCCTCGACGATGAAAGAGCCAATAAGAAGATTGAAGCAGTGCGGCGACTTCTCGCAGGTTACGCAGACCGACTTGCTGGCCAATTCGTCGTAGTGACCGAGACAACTGTTCGCTTCGCCCGCCAATAACCAAACAACAAAAAAACAACAAGTCAACGAGTGAGAGAGTTATGGAAGAGTTCACGAAAGAGCCCAAAGAAGAGCATGCATCCAAGGCGCAGTTTGTATTCAATGCGGTGTGGGAGCTGGCGATTACGATCTTGCCGGCTCTCCTGGTGGCACTGTTCATCAACGTCTTTGTCGCTGAGGCAGCACTGGTGGAACATGGACCGAGTATGGAGCCCAATTTGTATCGCGGCTATCGGGTGATGGCAGAAAAGGTCTCCTATCGTTTCCACCCCCCGTGCCGCGGAGATGTCGTGATCGCTGATCGGCCGGGGAACGAGGTGTCGCTGATCAAGCGGGTGGTGGCTCTGCCCGGAGAGACAGTAGAGGTACGCAATGGGCATACGTTTATTAACGGGGAGCAGATCGAGGAGCCGTGGGTAACCAACTTCGGTGGGCCGAGCTATCCGCCGACGGTCGTGCCACCGGATCACGTTTTCGTTCTGGGTGACAATCGCAGCAACTCGCGGGACTCCCGCGCTATTGGGCCGGTGCCGGTGGATACGATCAAAGGGCACGTCTGGCTTGTTTACTGGCCG
>CAYUPJ010000074.1:0-18713 GCA_964446635.1 uncultured Anaerolineae bacterium | reverse complement strand
TTGGCATCCACCAGGGAACGACAACTCCAAATTATGTTAATTGGTAAAGTTCTATCTTTTCATCGCAATTGATGACTTCGAGATGGTCGATCTTTGCGAAATGATCGACAAGCACTTCCCGTTTCTTCGCCGCGAGATGATTGTTGTGAATCATCATCCCCAAGGTGGAAAAGCGAAGACGTTGGCAAATACCCACGAATACATGCTTTGCTGTGTGAAGGCAGCTTCAGACCGCACATTAGCGGGGCGCATCAGTAAAGACGGAGTTGAGCTTCGTCCATTCAAGCGGAGCGGAACAGCTGAGAGTAACTTCAGATATGGACGACCGAACAGTTTCTACGCGATTCTGGTTGATCCAGACACCAAGCGAGTAGTGGGAATAGAGCCGCCCCCTGATCGAGCTAGCAATCACTATCCGTCTCATAAAACCAAGGAGGGATACGTCAGAGTCTATCCGCTAGGAGCCCAAGGCGAAGAGAGAGTTTGGCGGCGTTCCTACGAATCATGCCTGCCGTTAGTGAAAGACAACAAGCTTCAGTGTAGTGACAACATGACAATTTACCAGCTCATTGAGGCGCAAGACCGGACCGCGGCACTTTTCAGTAACTGGGTAGATTCACGATACAACGCAGGTACCTTTGGCGCAAATTTGCTAATGAACATAATTGGTGTTCATAACCCATTTTCGTACCCAAAATCGATACATACTGTCGGAGATGCCATATTTGCCGCTGGCATTGAGGATGATGCGTATTGTGTTGATTTCTTCGCCGGCTCCGGCACCACCGGCCACGCCGTCATCAACCTTAACCGTGAAGACGGTGGCCGCCGAAAGTTCATCCTCGTCGAGATGGCCGACTACTTCGACACTGTCCTGCTGCCGCGGATCAAGAAAGTCACCTTCACGCCCGAATGGAAGGACGGCAAGCCCAAGCGCAAGGCCACAGCGGAAGAGGCCGAGCGCAGCCCGCGCATCGTCAAGTACATCCGCCTCGAATCCTACGAAGACGCGCTGAACAACATCGCCTTCGACGACGCCAGCGGCCAGCAGGCCATGCAGTTCGACGACTACCTGCTCCAGTACATGCTCAGGTGGGAGACGCGGGCGAGTGAGACACTGCTGAACGTAGAAAAACTGGCCCGTCCGTTCCATTACAAACTGCATATTCATGCCGACGGCCAGACGCACGAGAAGCTGGTGGACATCCCCGAGACGTTCAACTACTTGCTCGGCTTGCACGTCCAAACGCGGCGCGTTTACGACGACGGCTGGCGGCGCTATCTGGTTTATCGCGGCCGGATTGACCACCGCAACATCGCCGTCATCTGGCGCGAGACAGAGGCTTGGCAGCAGGCCGACCTGGAGCGGGACAAGAAGTTCGTGGCTGAGCAAAAGCTCGCCGATGGGGCGGACGAGGTGTTCGTCAACGGCGATTCGTTCATCCCCAACGCCCGGGCGCTGGAGCCGGTGTTCAAGGCGCGCCTGTTCGCGCCGGTGGAGGCCTAGCCGATGGCGAACGGTGTCCAGGAATACGTCAAACTTGAAGAGCGGCTGCTCCTGCTGGCCTGGCTGAACGGGCTGTTCGGCTACCGGAGCAACCGCGACCTGCTTGCGGACATGAAGGAGGCCGCCGAAGGGTTCGACGCCTCGGGCCGCAGTTTCATCTATCACCGGCTGGTGGCGCGCGGGGACAAGGTCAAGATCGCGCCGGCCGACCTGGTCCGCTACGACGATAATATCCGCGAGCACCTGCGGGCCATGAACGCCCAACGGACGGAGCCGATCACCCTGCGCTACTTCCAGCACCTGGCAGCGCTCTACGCCGAAATCTTTCTGGATTGGTACTTCAACCGCCGGGCGGAGCTGCTTCGTTCGCTGAATGGCTTTGTCGCGGAGCGCAACGCCAAAAAGCTCGCCGGCGAACCGAAAGACACCGACTTTTCGGAAGTGGACCTCAAGAAGCTGGCCTTCTGGATGGCCACCGGCAGCGGCAAGACGCTGATCATGCACCTCAACTACCGGCAGTTTCTGCATTACAACAGCAAGCCGCTGGACAACATCCTGCTGATCACGCCCAACGAGGGCTTGAGCGGGCAGCACCTGGCGGAGCTGGCCGCTTCGGGCATCCCCGCGCGGCGGTTTGACCTGAACGAAAGCGGTTTGGGGATGGCCGAGAAAGACGCGGTACGGGTGATCGAGATCACCAAGCTGGTGGAAGAAAAGCGCGGCGGCGGGGTGAGCGTGCCGGTGGAGGCGTTTGAAGGCAATAACCTGATTTTCGTGGACGAGGGTCACAAAGGCTCCGGCGGCGTGGCCTGGCGAAGCTTCCGCGACGCGCTGGGCGAGACGGGCTTCACGTTTGAATACAGCGCCACGTTCGGGCAGGCCCTGACGGCGGCGCGCAACGACGAGCTTACGGCGGAGTACGGCAAGGCCATCGCTTTTGACTACTCCTACCGCTACTTTTACGGCGACGGATACGGCAAGGATTTCCGTATCCTCAATTTGAAGGAGGAGACGACAGAGAACAGGACGGAGACGCTACTCTTGGGCAACCTGCTCTCCTTCTACGAGCAGCAGCGGGTGTTCGAAGAGCAGGCGGAAGCGCTGCGGCCATATAACCTGGAAAGGCCGTTGTGGGTCTTTGTCGGCAGCACTGTGAACGCGGTCTACACGGAGAACAAACAGAAACGAAGCGATGTGTTGACCGTGGCGCGGTTCCTGCATCACCTCCTGGAGAACAAGCGTGGCTGGGCGGTCAAAACGATCCGTAAGCTGCTCGAAGGCAAGACCGGCCTGGTTACGCCCTATGGACAGGACGTGTTCGAGGACAAGTTCAAGTACCTTCGGGAAACCGGCCTGGCCGCCGAGCAAGCGTATCAGGACATCCTTGCCAGGGTGCTCCATGCGCCCACGGGCGGCGGCCTGCACCTGTGCGATATGCGCGGCAGCGCCGGCGAGCTTGGGCTGAAGGCAAGCGGCGCGCAAGACTACTTCGGCCTGATCTACATCGGCGACACCAGTAGCTTCAAGAAGCTGGTAGAAGAAGACGACGACGCGGGGATCACGCTGGAAGAGGACGCCATTGGCGGCTCTCTGTTCGAGGGCATCGGTAAACCGGACACGACCATTGACATCCTCATCGGCGCCAAAAAGTTCATGGAGGGCTGGAATTCCTGGCGGGTGTCCAACATGGGTCTGCTCAACATCGGCCGCCAGGAGGGGTCGCAGATCATCCAGCTCTTTGGGCGCGGCGTGCGCCTGCGGGGCAAGGGGTTCACACTCAAGAGAAGCTCGGCCCTGAGCGGCGAACACCCGGACCACGTGAGTCTACTGGAGACGCTGAACATCTTTGCGGTGAGAGCCAATTACATGGGCCAGTTCCGCGAGTATCTGGAGAAAGAAGGCGTCGAGACCGAAGGGGCGGTGGAGTTGCCGCTGTTCGTCTGGGCCAACAAGGAATTCCTGCGCCAGGGGCTTGTCGTGCCGCGCGTGCCGGAAGACTGCGACTTTGCGGCGGAGGCGGCCATTGTGCTGGCGCCCGATCCGGCTCTACAGGTGCGCGTGGATATGTCACTGAAAGTCCAGGCGATGGAAAGCAGCGCTACAGGCATCAAGGCGGTTGACGCGAGGCAGGGACGCGAACTGACCATCCCGGAGGAAAGCCTCCGTCTTGTGGACTGGGAACGCGCCTACCTCGACCTGCTCGAGTACAAGGAACGGAAAGGCCTCAGAAACCTGGTCATACCGCCGGATGCGCCGAGGCGAATTATCGCCACAACCCATCCCAATCGCCTCTACCGTCTTGTGGCCGACGAGGCCGTGGTCAGGCCGACATCGTTTGCCGGAATGGTACTGCTGCAGGAGGCCGTGGTCAGCATTCTGCGCAAATACGCCGACGAATCCTACAGGGTAAATCGGGAGCAGTGGGAATCGAAGCACATGGTCTACCGGACTCTCGATGAGAAGGACCCGAATCTCAGCTTCGGCCGTGGGGTGGTGAGGGAAGCCAAGGCCGGCGGATACGTGGTGGCGATCCAGCGGTCCGAAAGCGCATTGGTATCCGCTGTCGAAAAACTCATTGCCGATGCGGAAGCCCTGTACAAGCAAGATACAGCGGAGCTACCGCGCATCTACTTCGACCGGCATCTTTACCAGCCCTTGCTGGTGGAGCACGGGGACAAAGTGAGGATGACTCCCCCCGGACTCAAAGAGAGCGAAGCGCAGTTTGTGCGGGATATGAAAGAATACTGGGCACAAGAGAGGAACAAATCCCTGGCCAGTCTCCAGGTGTTCCTGTTGCGCAACCTGAGCCGGGGCACCGGAATTGGTTTTTTTGAGGAGCGGGGCTTTTATCCGGACTTTATCTTATGGATCATGGATGGGAAACAGCAGCACATCGTGTTTATTGAGCCTCATGGAATGCTTCATGCAAACGCCTATACACACGATGATAAGGCCCGACTGCACGAGGTCCTGCCGGGCCTGGCGGAAGAAATAGGCAAACGAAGCAGGGTGAAGAAGCAGATAACGCTTGATTCGTACATTATCTCAGCCACGCCATACGACGATCTCCGCAAGAAATACGACGGGACATGGGACAAAGAAAAGTTCGCCGCTGCGCATATCCTGTTCCTGGGGCGCAGCAGCGAGTACGATTACATGGAAAGAATATTCAGGGAACAGCTAACCAGGCGCAGCACCTGACCGCCATTCCGCTGCGCTTCATGGCGGCAGGTGAGCTTGGTCGTTAGGCCGCTTGATATCCCTGATCCTCTCAGGTCCAATCTTGACCTCGCTGACAAGGGCTCTAAAAGTAAAGCGGGAGGTCCTTAAACCTCCCGCTTTTTCCGTGACCTGATCAGCACCCCGCCTAATCCCAACCCTCAACACTTATCTCCCCTCTCAGGAAGCGGTCAATGTCCGCTGCGGCGCGCTTGGCAGCGCCCATGGCGCTGATGACGGTGGCTGCGCCGGTGGCGACGTCACCGCCGGCCCAGACCCTGGCTCTGGTCGTCCGGCCCGTCTCTTCATCGGCCACTACCGTCCCCCACCTGGTGCGCTCTAAACCCCCGGCCTCGGTGAAGACCAGCGGATTGGGACTGGTGCCGATGGCGATGACCACGGTGTCTACCTCTGTGTCGAACTCTGAACCTGGGATGGGCACGGGCCTCCGGCGCCCGCTGGCGTCGGGCTCTCCTAGCTCCATGCGGATGCACCTCATGCCGCGCACCCAGCCGTTGTCATCTCCATAGATCTCCACAGGGTTGGTGAGCAGCTCGAAGATGATGCCCTCCTCCTCGGCGTTCTCCACCTCCTCCAGCCGGGCAGGTAGCTCGGTCCTCGAACGGCGATAGACGATCCTCACCTCCTCGTACCCCAGACGCAAGGCGCAGCGAGCCGAGTCCATGGCCACGTTACCGCCACCCACCACCACTGCTCGACCCTTGACCTTGATGGGCGTGTCGTACT
This sequence comes from uncultured Anaerolineae bacterium, assembly GCA_964446635.1. Classification (GTDB taxonomy): domain Bacteria; phylum Chloroflexota; class Anaerolineae; order VGOG01; family VGOG01; genus CAYUPJ01. The sequence continues at coordinate 13,240 of CAYUPJ010000074.1, read as the reverse complement.
CAGGGAAGAGATAGGCCTTCATCAGGTTGGTGCGGGTCAAGAACTCGTTGGCCGAATACACGCCGTTGTAATTCTCGCCAGGGATGCCCATGAAATTAGGCAAGCCAGCTCCTGTGCCCAAGAAAACGGCATCGTAGCCCTGCTTCCCCAGGAGCTCGTCAATGGTAAAGAGCTTGCCGATGACCGAGTCGAGGCGGATATCCACTCCCAACTGGCGCACGTAGTCTACCTCGGCCTTGACGATGGCTTTGGGCAGGCGGAATTCGGGGATGCCATAGATGAGCACGCCGCCTGCCGCGTGTAACGACTCGAAGATGGTCACAGCGTGGCCGTAACGAGCCAGGTCCGCGGCGCAGGTCAGGCCGGCCGGTCCCGCCCCGATGACGGCCACCTTCTTGCCCGTCGGTGGAGGGACTCCAGGTATCGCCATCCCCCTGGCCATGTCCCAATCGGCAACAAAGCGTTCCAAGCGCCCAATGGCCACCGGCTCGTACTTCTTGGCCATGACGCAGATTTCCTCGCACTGGGTCTCCTGGGGACAGACTCGCCCGCAGATGGCCGGCAGGTTGTTATCGCCTTTGAGGATCTCCACCGCACCGGGCATGTCTCCTTCTTTTATCTTGAGTATGAACTCCGGAATCCTGATCTCTACAGGGCAGCCATCAATACACGTCAGCTTCTTGCATTGCAGGCATCGCTCTGCCTCGGCCTGGGCCAATTCCATGTCGAAGCCCAAGGCCACCTCGTTGAAATTATGGCGACGCACCTCGGGATCCTGCCGAGGCATCTCCACTCGGTTGGGTATCACTTTTGCCATTTTGTCTCCTTGACAAAAGAACCTATATCTGGTATAATCTTAACTAGACTGGACTCGTAAGTCCTGGATAAGGCTGCTCCTACGTAAGTAGGTGATACTCCGTCTGGCTTCAAGCCCGCCTTTGGCGTGAACGGTGAGAATCGGCCCCCAGGGTGAGCCAGTTTTTATTTTGCCTTCCAAAGCTCCTCTATGACGATTTTGTCCTTCACCAGCATGTAGAAGCTATCATCGCCTCGTTCGTACTTCTGAAACAGCGCCCATGCTACCGCGTCAGCTACCTGTAAAGCACTCTCACTCTTGGATTCGGAGTGTTCTACAACCAGCACTGCTTTCTGCACGGAGCTAATCTCCTTCAGGATGGCCCTGTTTTGCTTCTCGCGCAAATGAGGATTAGTGTAGCGTCTGTCCACGCACAAAGATAGCTGAGGATTCCTCTCCAAGCATCGCCTGACAACCGAAGCGCAGAGCTGCCTATAGAGAGCCTCTGGGTCGTCCAAATCGCCCATCACCTTTTTATCGGCTACGAGGACTACGATGTCGCATTCGGTCTTGGCAGCATGTCTCAATAATCTCTTGGTGATTCTAACATCCGTCTTGAACGCTTTGAACTCTGGAATGTCCTTTCGCCTTTTCCTTAAGCTCTTTCTGGTTCTGGCCGCCACTTTCCTAAGCCGCGCAGGGTTGTCGGTTGCCACAATAGCGACGACCAGCTTGTGGGAAGAACCTTCGGCACATCCCACATCGCCTGATTCATCCAAGAACCCATACTTCATCTGCAATCTAACGAGCCCCTTGCTGCTTGAAAAGTTCCAGGGCCTGCTTCTCCTCATCGAGGTAAACGCGCTGGCGGGCCAGCAGCAGGTTCCAGTCCACTTCGTGGCCATCGAACTCCGGGCCGTGGACACAGGCGAAGCGCGTCTCTCCACCCACCTCGCAGCGACAGGAGCCGCACATCCCCGTGCCATCCACCATGATGGAGTTGAGGCTGACAGTGGTCGGCACGTTGAAAGGTTGCGTGGCGAGGGTGGTGAACTTCATCATGATAGCCGGCCCGATGACCCAGATGTGGTCAATGCCGCCGCGGGTCTCCAACAGTTCTTTGAGGGGATGCACGACAAATGCCTTGCGTCCGTAGGAACCATCGTCGGTGCAGACGATGAGCTCATCGGAGACGGAGCGCATTTTGTCTTCCCAAAAGAGGAGCTCCTTGTTGCGAGCGCCAATGATAGAGATGACATAGTTCCCAGCCTCTCGCAAGGCACGGGCGATGGGGAACACGAGGGCAATGCACAAACCGCCGGCCGCACAGATCACAGTGCCGTAGTGCTTGATCTCGGTGGGGTTGCCCAGAGGGCCGGTGAAGCTGGCCAGTTTATCGCCGACCTCCAGAGTACCCAGATGCATCGTGGTCTTGCCCACCTCTTGAAAGACTATGGTGATTGTGCCCCCGTCCCGATCATAATCGGCGATGGTCAAGGGAATGCGCTCGCCTTCCTTCGAGACGCGGACGATGACGAACTGGCCCGCCCTGGCCTTGCGCGCCACGTCGGGCGCAGAAATCACCATCAGCTTGATGACCGGCGCTAGGGCCTCTTTGGCTAATATCTCGTACACGCTTTAGCCTCCTCGCTTGTATGATGAAGATGGTAGTTGAGAGGTCAAACCTGGAGGATTATATACCTAAACAATGCACCTGTCAAAACACCTTACCTTTTGCGAAGTCGGCCTCGCTTTTGGCCTTTCTCCTCTTGCTCACCCAGGGTAGCTACCTGACGCAAGACCTCCATCATGGACAGACCCAGCCCAATCATCTTGCCTGTTGGGACAGCCTCGGATGCTGTATCCTCTTCTCTGGCAGTCTGTATGTAGAGCCAAGCAGCCAGGATCCCCAGCGCACTTCCCACCAGCCCCCCAATGATGAGAGCTTTATTTCGTGAGTTCATTTTACCCTCCTATCAGCAATACGATTCGTTTGAGCACTTTGGGCTATGTCAGCAGCACCTTAGAATACTACTCCCAAATGCCATCCTTGTCAACGGCCACAAAAATGCCGCCTGCACCAGGAATGCAGACGGCATAGGATAGCCGCGCCAGACGGGTGGCAGTAAACCACGGGAGACAATCGCTAGAAGGGCATCTCCCCCTCTTCTATCGCCCCCTCCTCTTCTATAACCGGGGCCTCCTCGAGCGGCGCTCCACGGGGCTTGGCCAAGAACTTCACTGTATAGGCGGTCAACTCGTACGAGGCACCGGAGGTGCCATCCTGTCTCGTCCAAATCTTGGGCCTACCAGTCTCGGGGTCTGGATTCATCTGCCCCTCCACCAAAACCTGCTGTCCCTTAACCAGATATTGGTTGCAGGATTCCGCCTGCTTGCCCCAAACCGAGACCCGGAACCAGGTGGTCCTCTCTTGCTGTTGACCTGCCTGGTCGGTCCAGCGACGGTCAGTGGCCACGGAGAAGCTGGTGACCGGCTGGCCACTGGGCGTGTAGCGCATCTCCGGGTCCTGACCCAGACGTCCCACGATGATGACTTTCTGATACATTTTCTTTCTCCTTTCGCTGATTATGGTATCCTCATAGTGCTTGAGTCTGCAGGAAAGTATAATACAAAAAGCCATCTACGTCAAACAGGCGTAGTCATTTGAGAAGGAGGCATTTCAGGGGAGACAGTCTGATTTACGTAAGAAAAATTAAAGAAATGATATGAAAATGCCAGATTTAATTGAAAAGAGGTTGAAACTGGATGTGTGAATGTACGACCAGGGACGGTCTGGCTGAGACTGCAAGGACATCCCGATAAACCACGGCCGAGACCTTGATTTACGTAAGAAAGCATAAAACGCAGTCGGGTCAACCGAAAACAGAAGTTTAGTCTACGTAAGAAATCTGAACAAACATGCTGATAAAGCGAGATTCTGTAGTAAACAGATTGAAAATAAAGTTGGATGCACTATCAGGCAACGCTGGGCCTGAGTTTCGAAGGATGTTCCTGGAATAGGGACAGAAAACTTGGTTTACGTAAGGAATCCTGTGAGACCTCTTGACAAACAGGAAAGCAGAAAGAAGTAATTTACTTATCGGGTGTGATTACCCGGCTATCTGGCGCAGCGGAATCCGACATCGTCGTTGGCCAGCCCAACACCGCTACAGCTCCGCTCGGTGGTGCGCACCAATTGCTTGTCGCTGAACCAACCACCTCCCCGAATCACCCGGTACTTCTCCCCAAAATAGGGAGAATAAAAGTCGCTCCCAGGATAGGCCTTGAACCAATCAGACGTCCACTCAGCAACATTACCAGCCATGTCCATCATCCCGTAGGGGCTGGCTCCGCCCGGGAAGCTCCCCACAGCGGTGGTCCCCCGAAGCTTTGCCTCCTTGGTGTTCGCCTTGGCTGCATCCCATTGGTTCCCCCAGGGATAGACGCGCGCATCGGTGCCCCGCGCCGCCTTCTCCCACTCGGCCTCGGTGGGCAGCCTTTTCCCAAGCCACTCACAATATGCCTTGCCGTCGTTCCAGCTCACCTTCACCACAGGATGGTTGGGCTTGTCCTTGGCATAGTACCGCCAAGACGTTTCACCGGCTTTCTCCGCATCGGTAACGTAGCCCGTCTCATAGACGAGCCGCTCAAACTCCTGGTTGGTCACCTCCAGCTTGTCAATCTCAAAGGCATCCACGAAGACCACGTGAGGCGGCCTCTCGTCCTCAACATTGCTGCCCATGGTGAACTCGCCGGCAGGGATGGTGATCATGGCCGCCTCCACCTTTGGGGGCGGGGCGCCCAACGTAGGTATGGCAGTCGGCACAGGAGTGGGAGTGGGAGGAATCCGGGTATAAGTCGGTGTGGGCGGACGTGGTGTCGGTGTGGCAGTGGGCACAGGAGTGGGAGTAGCAGTGGGAACCGGAGTATGAGTTGGTGTTGGTGGGACTGGGGTCGGTGTGGCAGTAGGCACAGGAGTGGAAGTGGGGCGTGGGGTATGGGTTCGCGTTGGTGTCGGCGGTTTTGGTGTGGGAGTGGGCGGTATCTCGGTTGGGGTAGGGGTTGGCGGGGGAGTAGAGATGGGTGGTCTCGGTGTAGCGGTCAGTGTCGGGGGAACCTCAGTAGCCGTCTCGCAGCTCACGCTCAAAACCAGAAATCCTAAGAGCAAAGCCAATAACAGTTTCCTCATCCCGATGCCTCCTTGATGTTCCTCAAAATGGTTGGCTAGCACTCAGCACAGCTCTCTCTGATAGCTTCCTGGAGCTTACCTGCCGAACCAGAGGCTATCAGATTCTCGTTGTCTAAGACCAGGCGGGTTGTCTCATTTGGTCTTGCTCAGTTCACAATTATACTAAAGAATCCTATAAAACGCAACTGCCTCTCCAGTGTTCACATCAATTGCTCCCTGATGTCTCAAGGGGAGCAGATGATTGATAGCCCAGCCTACTCTTAACCTCTCTCAATTTATCCTCAACGGCCTCAAAATCCCCCCTCTGTCCAGGAGGGAGAAGGGCTGCTATCTGGCACATCATCAGCCGCGAAATATCGAGCAAAAGATCGCTCATTTCGAACTCGCCCAGTTTCCCCACGTCTGGCGGGTTTATCAGCTCTCCAAACCTGACCTTCACGATCTTGACTTCTCCCCTTTTCTCTTCCGTCACCAGCCCCATTGGCACGATGGGGATGTTCTTCTTGACGGAAAACAGTGCCGCCCCGGTTCTCAAATCGCGCTCCAATAGGCCGTTGCCCCTCGTTTTGCCCGTGATCGAAAGCCACAAGACGTTCTCCTGGCCCTCGAGGTGAGCCAGAACCTGCTTGAGAACGTCGGGCTCCAGCACAAATTTCCCGGATTGGTCCTTCAGGGCCGGGAAGACGTGCTGATCCACCCCCAAGACTTTTAACAGCGCGTTTGCTCCCGTCACAACCTCTTTTCTGCCAATCGCTTTCACTCGGAACCTTTGTCCGGGCAGGCGACAGCCAACCTTTATAACCGCCCTTAGCGTCTGTGAAACCGAGGGATAATTGCTCACCAAAATCACACGCTTACTATCGCCCAGACAGGCGGGAATGGGCTCCACCTCGATTCCTATTATCGCCATATCTGTCATCTTTCGGACCCACGTGCTGCGGTCCAGCAACGTCCATGAACGCACCTGGGCATCAATCCTCTGGCGGATCCTCTCCAATATACTCGAAGCCGCCTTAACCAAGCTCAGCACTGCTTTCACGGATTCTACCTCCCTTCTGAGAATCTTAAAAACGATACGAGTCCAAAAAAACCAAAAATTCGCGGAAAAAAAGGGCGATTACATCCCCACGATCTTCATCACCTCCTGGGCAAAGTCCGACACTCTTTTCTTGTTCTCGGCGCTCAGTCTGGCCAAGTGATCCTGATACTTCTGCGTGTAGGAAAGCAGCAGTGTGGTGACGTGGCGATTGGCCTCCTCCACCATAGTCAGACCCAGAGTCACGCCGGGCAGGGCGTTGAGCCCTAGCTCGCCAGGCAATCCCAGAAGGTGAAGATCAGGGAAGATTCCATTGACTTTCAGTTCTTCCCGCAGTTGGTGCAACTGCAGAAAGATGGCGGTGATCATCTCGGTGACGTAGAGCATGGGCGATTTACTCTTGGGGATACGAAGCAGGATCTCGTCCAAGAGGTTCTGGTAAGCGCCTTTGCGTTCATCCAGAGCTTGCAGGATGCGCCCTTTGACCCGCTCCCATTCCGTCCTGTCCCATTCCTCGCCAAGCGGCTGGGCCATCACCTCGGCTGCCTTTTCCGTGGGATAAAACACGATGCTGGAGCGGCCTGGCCCAGCCTCCTTAGGCAGTGTGTACTCCGAGGCCACTAGCCCTCGCTCTTCCAGGAGACGCAGCATATCGTAGGCGGTCAGCTTGCTTACCCCCGCCTTTTCAGCTACCTGGGTGTAGTGAATAGGCTGTTTGATCCTCTGATATAGGTCGAGAAATCGGCCGAGGAACTCCCTCTGGCGACCTGTAAGTTTCATGGTTTTCCTCCCTTCTCAAAAGCTACCCTAAAAGTAACTACTCAGGCTGTCATTGCGAGTCGGCCATGGCGTGCCCCGCCATTCTAAAGGACAGAAACCGTGACTGTCATTGCGAGGAGGCGGTCTTTGCCGACGAAGCAATCCCCAAGTCGCGAGTTGGAGATTGCTTCGCAAAAAGCGCTCGCAATGACATTACAAGTTTCTGAGTAGCGAAGCGAAGCAATCCCCAAGCCGTAAGGAGGAGATTGCTTCGTCGCAAAAAACGCTCCTCGCAATGACACGGGCTGAGCAGTTACCCCTAAAAAACAAATAAATTATAGCCAACATGGCCCATCTGTCAAGTCAGCAAAAGCCGGATAGTCAGAAGGATTAACTTCAAGCCGCTGGCAACACCAGTACGCGCTGAGGACACAATCTCACCTGCTCGTCCGGTTCCGGCACCGGCCCATTGAGTACGTCCAGCTCAAAGCGCAGCCACATGCCTCCCGCTGCCACAGTGATCTGGTAATGCCCACCCCGGAAGGAGCGGGCTTGCACTTGCCCGGCAATGAGGTTTTCCGCTGCCGTGCCAGTGCTCAGGCAGCGTACTCCTTCGGGCCGGATGAGCACCGTCACCTCCTGCCCGACGGGCAGTGCGAACGAGTCCGTCGTCGTCAGCAAGCCAAGAGCCGTCTCCACGGCCAAGGGCGGGCCCGCCGCAACCACCCGGCCGGACAGCAGGTTCTCCAGCCCCAGGAAACGGGCCACGAACTCTGTTGCCGGTCGCTGGTACACCTCCTCTGGCCTACCCTCCTGCACCTTGCGTCCCAGATTCATAATGACCACCCGATCGGCCACCGCAAAGGCCTCCTGCTGGTCGTGGGTGACATAGATGGCGGTGACGCCTATGTCCTTGAGGATGGTTCGTAATTCGTTCATCAACCGTTCGCGCAAGGCGCGGTCGAGGGCACCCAAGGGTTCGTCCAGCATGAGCAGGCGCGGGCGGGGAGCCAGACTGCGGGCCAGGGCCACTCGTTGCTGTTCGCCTCCCGACAATTCGTTCACGTCCCGCTTCTCGAAACCGGCCATACCTACCAGGTCCAGCACTTTGGCCACTCGCGCTTGGACTTCTTCCTTCGGCAAACGTTGCATCCGCAGGCCAAAAGCTATGTTCTCGAAAACATTCTTGTGGGGAAAGAGCGCCTGGTCCTGGAACATCAGGCCGAAGTTGCGCCGGTGCACAGGCACGTCACGGATGTCACGGCCCTCGAACAGCACCTTCCCGCTGTCGGGTATCTCCAGCCCGGCGATAATGCGCAGCAGCGTGGTCTTGCCGCAGCCAGAGGGGCCCAGCAGGCAGAGGATCTCTCCTTCGTCCACGACGAAACTGATGTCGTCTGGAAAGCGCCCCTCGCCGTATGATTTGGTGAGGTGATAGACTTCAAGCAAGGGCATCTCAGAACTCCCCGATTTCCCCATACCTGAACCGCTCAATGGCCAGGAACCCAGCCGCGCAGACCAGCATCAGCAGGGTGCTCATGGCCAGGGCCTGGCCATAGTTGATGGCCCCCGGCTGGCCCAGAAAACGATAGATGACCACCGGCATGGTCGGCATCTGCGGCCGGGCCACGAACACCGTGGCCCCGAATTCGCCCAGACTGACGGTGAAGGCGAACACCGCCCCCACTAGCAGCGCCCGTCCTACGATGGGCAAATCCACCTCCCGCCACACCCGCCAGGACGAGGCTCCCAGCACCCGCGCCGCCTCCCGCAGGTGGGGGTGGATGCTACGGATGACGGGCAATAACGAGCGCACCACAAAGGGGAGGGCCACCAGGGTATGGGCCAAGGGGACCAGTACCGGCGAGGTCCGCAAGTTCAGCGGCGGTCGAGCCAGGGCGATGATGTAGCCAAAGCCCAGCGTGACGGCCGAAGTGCCCAGAGGCAGCATAAACACGGGGTCGAGCAGCCGACCCAACCGATCCCGCTCGCGAGCCAGCAGCCAGGCGCCGATCAGTCCCAAGGTCAGGGCCAGCCCCACCGTCGCCCCGGCGAAGAGCAACGAATTACGTACCGCCAGCAGCGGTGGCACGAAGAAGATGGAACTCTGCCGGTTGACGCTCAGCTCTCGGTAATGGGCCAGGCTATAACCCGCCTGCCCGGTGGAGAGGGAACGTTCGGCCAGGGAGAGTAGCGGCAGTATCAGCAACAAGATCATGAAGGCCACGTTGATCCCCACCAGCCAGCGTTCTCCCCAGGTACGGGGCCGGCGGGCGGTGATCTGGCGGGGGCGCAGTTCCAGCGGCACGGTGATGCGCTTCTGCAGGCGGGTGTAGGCCACCATCAGCCCAAAGGTGCAGCCAATCTGGAGCAGCGACAGGGCCGCCGCCACCGGCAGGTTGAATAGATTGGCCGCCTGGCGGTAGATTTCCACCTCCAGCGTGGCGTAGCGGGGGCCGCCCAGGATCAGAATCACTCCGAAGCTGGTGAAATCGAACAGGAAGACCAATAGCGAGGCGGCTGCCAGCGCCGGGCGCAGCAGCGGCAAGGTCACTTCCCAGAAGGCCCGCCAGGGCGAAGCGCCCAGCATTCGCGCCGCGGCCTCCAATTGAGGGTCCAGGTTGGCCCAGAAGCCGCCCACCATCCGCAGGATAATGGTGTAATTGTAGAACACGTGGGCCAGCAGGATGATAGCCAGGGTGTGCAACAGGCTGATGGGCGGGTGGCCGAGGCCCAAGATGGCCATGAGAGCCTGGTTGATCCATCCCTTTGGCCCCAACAGCGAGGTGAAAGCTGCCGCCACCACGATGGTTGGCAGGACGAAGGGGATAGTAGTCAACGCCTGTAACAGCGACTTGCCCCGGAACTGGTAGCGGGCGAAAACGTAGGCCGCTGGCAGGGCGGCCAGCAGCGTCAACAGGGTCGAGAGAGTCGCCTGCCAGACGGTGAACCACAGCGTCCGGATGTGGTACGACGTGTTGACCAGTGCTCGCAGTGCCGTCAGCGCTGGTTGTCCCTGCGGGGCCAGGCTCAACCGGAGGATGGAAAAGAGGGGGTAGAAGTAGAACAGAGCCAGGAAAGTCAGGGGGATCAGGTACAGGGAGACGCGGAGAAGGGGAGACAAGGAGACATGGTGAATTCTCCCCGTCTCCTTGTCTCTGTGTCTCCGTGTCCCCTTGTCCTCATGTTTCAGCGCCATGGAGCCCTCAATGAAGCACTGTCTCCGTCCAGGCCTCGATCCACTTCTCGCGGTTCTGGTCAATGGCCTCTGGGCTGAACTGAGCTGGCTTGGGTGGTACTTCGGCGAACTCGAAGACCTCTGGCAGTTCGGCCTTGGGGTTGGCCGGGAAAACCCACATGTGCAACGGGATGTCGGCCTGAAAGGCTGGGCTGAGCATGAAATCAATCCACTTCTCGGCCAGGTCACGGTTGGCGGTGCCTTTCAGGATGCCCACGAACTCGATCTGGCGGAAGCAGGCCCCGTCACCCAGCACGTTGCCGGTGGGCGGCTCGGTGTACTTACCCTCGCTGAAGTAGACCTCGGCGGCCGGGCTGGTGGCGTAGCTGACCACGATGGGGCGGTCGCCATCGCTGGCCGCGCTGAACTGGCCCCAGTAGGCATCCTCCCAGCCGGCTGTGACCAGCACGTCGTTATCGCGCAACTTGGCCCAGAAGTCGCGATAGCCGTCCTCACCAAAGTGACCTACCGTAGCCATCAGGAAGGCCAGCCCCGGCGACGAGGTGGCCGGGTTCTCCACCACCAGCAGCCCCTTCATCTCCGGTTTGGTCAGGTCCTCCAGCGTGGCCGGCGGGGTGAGGCCCTTCTCCTGGAACCAGGCCCTGTCGTAATTCAAGCACACGTCGCCAAAGTCCACCGGGCTGAGGCGGTGCTGGGGATCCAGCTCCAATTCGTCGGGGATGTCGGCCAGGACAGGTGAAGCGTAGGGCTCGAAGATGTCGGCTTTGATGGCCCGGCTGAAGAACGTGTTGTCCACTCCGTAGAACACATCGGCCAGGGGGGCGTCTTTGCTGAGGATGGCCTGGTTCAGGGCCGTGCCGGTGTCGCCCGATTTGAGGAACTTGACCGCGGCTCCTGTCTCCGCCTCGAATTGGGCAATGACCTCCTTGCTGGCGTCGAAGCTATCGTGGGTCATCACCGTCAGGGTACGCGGGCCGCTGGGGGTTGGGGTGGGGGCGGGAGTCTGTCTCGGCCCACAGCCAGCTGCCATTAGCAGCACCAATATTAAGAACACAAGCATCGTCCTTTTCATGGCAATCTCCTTTCGCTATGGCGTATAATCACGGCTAGCAACAGCCCCTGGCCCACTATAATCCGTGCTTGTGGCGCGGTGAGGGTGTTGCTAACCCCTCGGGTTGGCCCCAGGTACAAAGTGCCGTTTCCCAAGGGATACTCCAGGCCCGCGGTGTAGATGCCTGTTACCTGCTCGGTCAGGGGCAGTAGGGAGAGGGTATCGCCAACCTGGCCCGCGATGAGGGCCTCATCCCTGATGAGAAAGACTTCTTGCTTGCCAGCGATGATCTTGGCTTTAACAGAGCGCAACTCCGGCAAGGCTAAGAGCAGGACATTAGCCAGTGCATGGTCGAGCCGGTCGCCCAGGGCTCCCAAGATGAGCATCTCTTGAGCACCTTGCTCTGTGGCGTATTTCACGGCCAGCTCCAGATCCGTCTCGTCCTTGCCAGCCGGGTGGACGATGAACTGGCAGTGCATCTTTTCCAATTGAGAGCGCAGACTCTCGTCGAGAGAATCCAGGTCGCCGATGACCGCCTGGGGTTGCAGGCCCAAAGCGAGGGCATTACTGGCTCCACCGTCGGCGCAGATGACCAGGTCCGTTGGAGCGACCAGGCTTCGATAGAAATCGCTATCGTGGATTTGGCCGTTGGCGATGATGATGGCTCTCATTTGTCCTCTCCCAATCAGCGTCAAAAGAAGAAGGCCACCTAACCTGGACAAGGGTTGGCGGCCTTGTGAAAACCCAATGGCTTCCCTCCGCTGGCATGATCCAGGTCAGGTTCAAGGGGTCGAGGCATTTGGCCGCTGGCAGATAGCTGATGGTACTATCTGCCATCTGCTATCTGCCAGCCTGGCCTCTTCTCAGCCTGGCTCGCTAGGCTCCCCCAGCCGTTCTTCGGCTATATGAGCATCTCTTTCATGCATAATTGTAGCACTGAAAAGGGCTGATGTCAAACGCAAGACCCTGGCGTTGGAGGTGGCCAATTCCCAACCAATTTCGAAAAATGTCGCGTTTACCTCTTGACAACCGCGCTCTTTTGTGGTATAATATAGGTGCAGCTAGAAAGTTGATCTCGCTCGCCCTTAGCGGGAAGATCTAACAAATGGAGAAAGGAGACAAAGAGTCTAAGCTTAAAGGGAATTGCAAAATAGCAATGGCCTTTTGTCTCCGCCGATGTGAAAGCATCGGTTTTTTTGTCCAGAGTGGATTTGACAAATTTTGGGAGTCGTGTTATAATCTAGACTACCTCGCAGAGGCACCTTAACAACTGAAGAGTGGTAAGAAGGCAGTGCGGGAATCTTGGGTCCCAAAAGTTAACTCCTTTATGGAGGGTTTGATCCTGGCTCAGGATGAACGCTGGCGGCGTGCCTAACACATGCAAGTCGAACGAACTAGCAGATAGCAGATAGCGAATAGCAGATGGTTTACCATCAGCCATAAGCTATCAGCTATTAGCTAGTTAGTGGCGAACGGGTGAGTAACACGTAGGTGACCTGCCCCGAAGAGGGGGATAACTGCTGGAAACGGCAGCTAATACCCCATGTGGCCATGAGGGTTAGAGGCCTCATGGCTAAAGCTCCGGCGCTTCGGGAGGGGCCTGCGGCCTATCAGCTAGTTGGTGGGGTAATGGCCCACCAAGGCAATGACGGGTAGCTGGTCTGAGAGGACGGTCAGCCACACGGGCACTGAGACACGGGCCCGACTCCTACGGGAGGCAGCAGTGAGGGATATTGCGCAATGGGCGAAAGCCTGACGCAGCAACGCCGCGTGGGGGATGAAAGCCTTCGGGTTGTAAACCCCTTTTCTGGGGGACGAGGAAGGACGGTACCCCAGGAACAAGTCTCGGCTAACTACGTGCCAGCAGCCGCGGTAAGACGTAGGAGGCAAGCGTTATCCGGATTCACTGGGCGTAAAGCGCGTGCAGGTGGTGCTTTAAGTTGGGCGTGAAATCTCCTGGCTTAACTGGGAGGGGCCGTTCAATACTGAAGCACTTGAGGGCAGGAGAGGGAGGTGGAATTCCCGGTGTAGTGGTGAAATGCGTAGATATCGGGAGGAACACCAGTGGCGAAGGCGGCCTCCTGGCCTGCTCCTGACACTAAGACGCGAAAGCTAGGGGAGCGAACGGGATTAGATACCCCGGTAGTCCTAGCCGTAAACGATGGATACTAGGTGTGGGTGGCATTGACCCCATCCGTGCCGAAGCTAAC
>CAYUPJ010000073.1:0-18866 GCA_964446635.1 uncultured Anaerolineae bacterium | reverse complement strand
CGTTCAGCATCGCCAACGACGTGTCCAAGTATTTCGCCATCATCCCGGCGGCGTTTGCATCCACCTATCCGGCGCTCGGCGCGCTGAACTTGATGCGGCTGGCGACACCACAAAGCGCGATTCTGTCGGCGGTGATCTTTAACGCGCTGATTATCGTGGCGCTCATCCCGTTGGCGCTGCGGGGTGTGCCCTATCGCCCGGTCGGCGCGGCGCAACTCTTGCGCGACAACCTCCTGATCTATGGTGTGGGCGGACTCATTGCACCGTTCATCGGGATCAAGTTGATTGACTTGCTCCTGGCGGCGTTGCACTTGGTTTAGGAAGGCCAGGCGTTAACCCAAGCTATGGAGGCATCCTATGAAGAACGCCCGTTTGTCACCCGCATCTAAAATGTTCTCCCAATGCGCGCTGGCCGTGTTGACGGTAGCGGCGACCACGGTCGTACTGCTGCTCATCGGGCGTGACGTGCTCGACAAAACCATAATTGCCTTGTGCTATCTCGTGCCGGTCGGGTGGAGTACTGCCCGGTGGGGGCCGGGGCCCGGCACGTGTGCAGCACTGGCGGCAATCCTGGCCTTTGACCTCTTTTTCATCCCGCCGTTCTACTCGTTCGCGGTGGGCAGGCTGGAGGGCTGGCTGCTGCTGGCGATCCTGCTGGCGGTGGCAAATGTAGTGTTGGGCCGCCTCCAGTCCAACCTGTCCAAGGCACAGGCCGGCGTGTACCATGAGTACCCTGCCATCTTTGTGCACGAATTGAGTGCGGCCCTCGCTGGCCTGTGCACCCAGGAAGCGGTCATGCATGTCCTGGCCAGTCGTCTCCAGCAAATGTTTCCGGCCGCGCTCGTGGAAGTGTTCATTCAGCCCAGTCACTCGTCGCCGATGATCGTCAGAGTGCCATCGGATGGCCTGACAAACGGCAAGCCCGATCGAGTGCTGCCGATCTTAGCTGCGCCGGACCTGGGGGGTGAAATACGCCTGTGGAACGACGGCTGGCTACCGCCCGAAGACAGCTACCTGTTTCAGAACTTTGCTACGCAAGCGGCATTGGCGCTCGAACGAGCGCGATTAGCTGAGACGGAGATGCATCTGGTTTAGGTCAATCCGGTGTCGAAGCAACTCTTTTGAGGGAGGCATCCTATGAAGAAAATTCGCTGGTCGTTCTCACCCGAACTGTTTTCCCATTGCCTGCTGGCCGTGTTGATAGTGGCAGTCACCACGGTTCCTCTGGTGCTGATCGGGCGTGACACGCTCGGCGAAGCCGTAATTGCCTTGCTGTATCTGGTTCCGGTCGGCTGGAGCGCCAGCCGGTGGGGGCAAGGGCCAGGCATGTGCGCGGCACTGGCGGCAGCCCTGACGTTTGACTTCTTTTTCATCCCGCCGTTTCACACGTTTGCGGTTGGGAGACTGGAGGGCTGGCTGGTGCTGGCGATCTTTCTGGCTGTGGCCATTGTGGTGGTGGGCCGCATCCAGTCCAGCCTGTCCAAGGCACAGGCCAGCGAGCGCAACGCCATCTTCATGTACGAACTGAGCGCGGCTCTGGCTGGTCTGCGCACTCAGGATGCTGTCGTTCACGCCCTGGCAAGGCATCTTCAACAAATGTTTCAGGCCGCGCTCGTGGAGGTGCTGCTCATTCAGCCCGGAAGCCAATCGTCGCCGTTGATCGTCCAAGCGCCGCTGGATGGCGTGGCAAACGGCAAGGCCGATCGAGTGCTGCCAATCCTGGCTGCGCCAGGGCTGGTGGGTGAAATCCGTTTGTGGCGTGGCCACGGCTGGTTGCCGCCGGAAGACAGTCACCTGCTCCAGAACTTTACCACACAGGCTGCACTGGCGCTCGAACGCGCGCGGTTGGCCGAGGCCGAGGTGCGCGCGAACACACTCGCCAATGCGAGCGCGAGATAGAGGGGAGATATGCGTGCACAACTCAGACCGGCTGCCGTCTCGCTGATTCTGTTCACAGTGATCACTGGCGTGGTCTATCCGTTGGCGGTGACGGGACTGGTGCAGGTTTTGTTTCCACATCAGGCCAATGGCAACCTGATGGTCAGGAATGGACAGGCCCTCGGCTCCGAACTGATCGGTCAGCCCTTTGATGATCCGAAATACTTTTGGAGCCGCCCGTCAGCGACTTTACTGTTTCCATACAACGCGGCAGCCTCGGCCGGCTCCAACCTCGGCCCGCTGAACCCCGACCTGGTCAAGGCGGCACAGGCCCGCATCAACGCGCTACGCGCCGCTGACTCCGGCAACACCGCGCCCATCCCGGTGGATTTGGTGACGGCCTCGGCCAGCGGACTTGACCCGCACCTCAGCGTCGCAGCGGCGCTCTACCAGGTTCCGCGCGTAGCGCGAGGGCGTGGTTTGAGCGAGGATCAAGTCCGGACGTTGGTCAAGCAGTTTACCGAAGGCCGCCAGTTTGGAATCTTGGGCGAGGCGAGAGTGAACGTGTTCAAGCTCAATTTGGCGCTGGATCGCTGAATGGTGTACAATAGGAAGCATGGCAGAAGAACACCGGCGCCCCAACCCTGATGAATTGTTGGCGCGCAGCCAAGCCGAAGAACAGCAGCAGGCCCGTGGCAGGCTCAAAATCTTCCTGGGCTACGCCGCCGGCGTGGGCAAGACCTACGCCATGCTGGAAGCAGCCCACCAGCGCAAAGAGGAAGGTATAGACCTGGTAGCGGCCTATGTCGAGACTCATGGCCGGGCTGAGACCGAGGTGATGCTTCAAGACCTGGAGATCATCCCGCGCTGTCAGGTCGAGTACCGTGGCATTGTCCTGCCTGAGATGGATGTGGACGCGGTGTTGGCTCGCCGCCCGCAACTGGCGCTGGTGGATGAGCTGGCCCACACCAACGCGCCTGGTTCTCTTCACCTCAAGCGCTATCAGGACGTCGAAGAGCTGTTGGGAGCTGGAATTGATGTGTACACTACACTTAACGTCCAGCACCTCGAAAGCCTGAATGACGTAGTGGCGCAAATCACCGGCGTCACCGTTCGCGAGACTATCCCTGACCGGGTGATTGACGAGGCCACGGACATCGAGCTGGTTGACCTGCCTCCCGACGAATTGCTGCAGCGCCTCAAAGAGGGCAAGGTCTATGTGCCTGACCAGGCAGCGCGCGCTATCAGAAAGTTCTTTCGCGCTGGCAACCTCACCGCGCTGCGCGAGCTGACCATGCGCCGCGCGGCGGAACGGGTGGACGACCAGATGCGGGCCTACATGCAGACCCGTGCCATCCCTGGCCCCTGGCCGGCCAAGGAGAGGTTACTGGTGTGTGTCAGCCCCAGTCCAGTGTCAGGGCGGTTGGTGCGTGCAGCGCGCCGCCTGGCCGAAGAACTGAATGCCGAATGGTTTGCCGTCTATGTGGAAACCCACGAGCATGCCCGGCTGTCACAAGCCGAAAAGGAGCGCATCTCACGCACGCTCCACCTGGCCGAAGAACTGGGTGGCAAGGCGGTCATATTGCCGGGCCGCTCCATTGCGGAAGCCACGTTCAACTATGCTCGCAAACACAACGTCACCAAAATCATCGTGGGCAAACCCATCCGCCCGCGCTGGTACGAGCTGTTGTGGGGTTCAGTGGTGGATCAGATCATTCGCGAAAGCGGGCCGATTGACGTGTACGTCATTAGTGGAACACCGGACGCGAGGGGGAGTGTGCCGCTGGAGACGGCAGCGTGGCAGCCGTACCGTCCGTGGCTGCGTTATGTGTACAGTGTGCTTCTGGTCGGAGCAGGCACCTTGTTGGGTGCGCTGGTGCATCCACTCTTCGCTCCCGCGAACCTGGTGATGATTTACTTGCTCACCGTCGTCATCGCCGCTATTTACCTGGGGCGCGGGCCGTCTCTCCTGGCTGCGGTTCTCAGCGTGCTGGCGTTTGATTACTTTTTTGTTCCGCCTCATTTGACGCTGGCCGTGGCGGACACGCAGTACTTGTTGACATTCGTTGCGTTGCTGGTCGTGAGCCTGGTTATCAGCAGCCTGACCGTACGAACGCGCGAACAGGCCGAAGTGGCCGAACACCGGGAGGCACAGACCGCCGAGTTGTATGCCCTCAGTCGTGACCTGGCGGTGGCGGTTGATCTGGACACGATCTTGCAAGCCATTCTCACTCACTTCAGCCAAACCTTCAGCCGCGAAGTGGTTGTTTTGTTGCCGGATGCCCCGCGCGGCGTGGTCAGGCCGTGCGTTCTCAGCCCTGGTTTTGAACTGAGCGAGAACGAGTTGGCCGTCGCGGCCTGGGCATTTCAGCATGGCCAGCCTGCCGGACGTGGGACGGACACGCTCCCGGCGGCCAGCGTGCGCTATCTCCCGCTCAAGACGGCTCGCGGTGTGGTTGGCGTGTTGGGAGTGAAACCGTCTGATCTGAGCCGTCGCCTCACCCCGGATCAACGACAATTGCTGGATGCTTTCGCCAGCCAGGCTGCCCTCGCCATCGAGCGGGTGCAACTGGCAGAGCAAGCTCGACAAGCTGAAGTGCTGCAAGCTACCGAAAAACTTCAAACTGCGCTGCTCAATTCGATCTCGCATGACCTGCGCACGCCGCTGGTTTCGATTACAGGCGCGCTCAGCAGCCTGCAGGAGGATGATGTCGAACTGGACGAAGCCACGCGCCACAGCCTGGTGGAAAATGCCCGTGAGGAGGCCGAGCGGCTCAACCGGCTGGTGGGCAACCTGCTCGACATGACGCGCATCGAGGCTGGTGCACTCAAGGTGGCACGTGAGCCATGCGACGTACAGGATGTGATCGGGACGGCATTGGAGTCGCTGGACGACTGGCTGCGCAGCCGTCCGCTGACGGTGGACGTGCCATCTGACCTGCCGCTCGTGCCGATGGATTTCGTCTTGATGGCGCAGGTGCTGGTGAACCTGCTGGACAATGCGCTCAAGTATTCGCCGCCGGGGACGCCGATAGAGGTGTGCGCGCATGTGGACGGCGCGGAAGCGCACATACAAGTTGCCGACCGCGGCGTGGGCATTCCCCCGGACGACCTGGAGCGCGTGTTTGACAAATTCTACCGTGTTCAACAGCCCGGCCAGGTTACCGGAACCGGGCTGGGGCTGTCCATCTGTAAAGGGATTGTGGAAGCGCACGGTGGGCGTATCTGGGCGCACAACCGCGAGGGAGGCGGAACGGTTGTCGCCGTCGCTCTGCCGCTGCATGCACCCAACGAGGTAGCCAAATGAGTGAGACCGGCGCACGTGTGCTCATCGTGGACGACGAACCGGCCATCCGGCGTTTTCTGCGCGTATCTCTTTCGGCGCACGGGTACGTCGTCTTCGAGGCAGATAACGGCCAGGCGGCGCTGTCGGCAGTCGTTGCCGACCGGCCCGATCTGATCATCCTGGATTTGGGTCTGCCCGACCTCGACGGGATTGAAGTTACGCGTCTTTTGCGAGAGTGGACGCACATCCCGATCGTTATTCTCTCGGTGCGTGGGCAAGAAGCCGACAAGATCACCGCGCTGGATGCAGGCGCGGACGACTACTTGACCAAGCCCTTTGGTACAGGGGAACTGCTGGCACGGATACGAGTGGCTTTGCGGCACACGGGTCAATCCGGCACCGAGCCGGTCTTTACCAGCGGCGACCTCACAGTGGATTTGGTGCGGCGCGTGGTGACGGTGGCCGGGCGTGAGGTGCAACTGACACCGACGGAGTATGATTTGCTCCGCGTGCTGGTGATGAATGCTGGCAAGATGTTGACGCATCGTCAACTGTTGCGTGAGGTGTGGGGCATGGGCTACGAGCAAGAGATGCACATGCTGCGCGTCAACGTCAGCAACCTGCGGCGCAAGATTGAGCCGGACCCGGCTCGCCCACGTCACATCCTGACCGAACCCGGCGTGGGCTATCGCTTGCGGGCCAGCGCGTAGGGCTATCACTCTCCACGCCCAATCCAAGTTTGACATTACTGCCAACTTAGGTTAAAATTGCCCCTGTCATATTTTCAGACCACGGGCTGGAGTACATGTCCTGGGAGAAAGGAGTGAAGGATGAAGAAGCCATCCTTGCCAGTTTTGTTAGATCTCCTGGCGGGGAGGTTTTTGTCGTGAACATACAAACATTGATAGCAAAAGGAGACAAGATGAAACCTCTGAGGGGTCTTTTCGCTCTAGTTGTAATTACCGCCCTGCTGGCTGGCTGCAAGAAACCACCAGAGCCGACACCTACACCAGTGCCTGCCGCTACCTCTGTGCCAGCGGCAGCGACGGCAACGCCAGTGCCGCCAACGCCTACATCGGTCCAGGCGACTCCCTACCCAGTGCAACCCACGGCCACGCCGGCGCCGGCGATTCCCTATCCAATGTTACCCACGCCTACACCCATGCCACCTACCCCCTATCCTACCGGCTAGATGTAGGCCGCCAGAGTGCCTGCCACATCACAGATGTTGCACAAAAAGCTCATACTAGGCTTGCTCCTCTGCTTGGTAGCTCGTAGCAGCGGCTGTACTGCCTCTATTGATGAGGCAGACAACGTCCAAGAGAGGCTGGACAAGGCTGCCCCAGTGATCGCTGGCCCACAGACTGTGGGCCAGACTTTTGTTTCTCATTATCTCCACCTCTCGGCTGTAGAGCTGCTTTTGGTCGTCTATGATGATGACGCGCCCTCTGGCACTCCACGCAACCTGACTTTTCACCTCCGCTCCGATCCCCAGGACGAAGTGGACATCGTCACCCTCACCATTGACCCATCCAGCCTGAAACACAACGACCCATGCCGGTTTTCCTTCCCTCCTCAAGCCGACTCGGAGAACAAAACCTACTACTTTTTCCTCGATGCCCCGGAAGGAAACAGAACGACGGTCTGGTATAACTCCTTCGATGCCTATGGTGAGGGAGAGATGTACCTGGATAGCCAGCCGAACGAGGGGGACCTGCGCTTCAAGACCTACTACAATTACAACCTAGCCATCATCGCCCTCGACATCTGGCGTGGCCTGCGCAGTGGCCTCTGGCTTATCCTGCCCCTTCTGGCTCTTTTCGTCCTCCCTGGCTACCTACTTTACAGCCTACTCTCCGTCGAATCCGAACCAGATCCCTTGGAGCATTTGGCACTCGTTGTTGGCTTGAGCCTGGCTTTGGTGCCTCTGGCTCTGCTCTTTTGCTCTGTTTTGGGAATTGCCTTGAACGGGACGAGGGTCTTGATAGCAGTAGTGGCGCTAAGCATCGGGGCTCTCTGGCGGCTGGCTTCCACGCGTTTCAGGGACCTGAAGCGATGGGGGTGCACTGCCGACAGGCTCTTCATCGTCGCTTTTCTCTTCATCTTCCTGGTCTCCCTTCTGGTACGCTTTCTCCACATTCGCAACCTGGTCGTGCCTTCCTGGATTGATTCGGTACATCACACTTTGATCACGCAGTTGATAGTGGAAAAGGGCGGGGTGCCACAATCCTATGAGCCTCTCTTGCCCATAGAGGGGTTTATCTATCACTTCGGCTTTCACTCGCTGGTGGCGGTGTTTCACTGGCTGACAGGCTTGGAGATACCAAGAGCGATGCTCGTCGTGGGGCAGGTTATCAACGGGCTGATGGTCCTCTCGACCTATCTACTGGTAAAGTGCCTGACTGGTCGTCGTCTGGCGGGCCTGTTCGGTAGCTTGATCGTAGGCTTGGTTTCCATCATGCCTGCCTACTACGTCAGTTGGGGACGTTACACTCAGTTGACAGGACTTGTGCTTCTACCCCCGGCAATCGTGTTCACGATGAGGAGTATCGAGGCCAAAACTGCTCTAAGGCAGGGCTCAGGCCAAAATCCCAATTTACCAATCTACCAATCTACCAACCTACCAATAGTGTTGGCTGCCGTTAGTGTGGCCGGGCTGGTGCTCACCCATTATCGGGTGTTGATATTCTATGGTGGCTTCGTGTTGGCTTATCTGCTCTACGAGACCTTCGCCCATCGCGACAAGTCCTCCAAGTTTCTGAAATATTGGGGGCGTGCGGCGATAGTGTGCCTCTCGGTTGTCCTGTTGACCTTGCCCTGGCTTGTTAATTTGGCTCGTGCTTTGCTTCCCCTGAGGACGCTGACCTCCAGAATGCAGGGGACACCCTCATACAATGCTTTTCCCTATGATCTCATCGTGCTCAGGCATAACCGGGAGCTGATCATTCTCTCCATCTGTGGTTTTCTTTTGGGGCTCTTCAAGCGGGAACGGGCCGTGATTGTGATATCCCTTTGGGTGGTCATTTTGGTTGCGATCACCAACCTTACCATCTTGGGCTTACCTAGCACCTGGCTGGTGAACAATGCCTCGCTGGCGATTTCCTTGTTCGTACCTTTGGCCATTCTAGGCGGCTATTTCTTGTCCTCTCTACGATATCCAATATCCAATCTCAAGTCTCCAATCTCCAGTCTCCAATGGTTGATACTTACTGTTGTGATTGCTCTTGTTGCTCTGTGGGGCGCATGGGACATGTTGTCTATTGTCAACTCCAACACCGTGCTGGCCACCCGGGACGACATGGCAGCCATGGATTGGATCCGCCGCAACGTTACCTCCGATGCCAAGTTCCTGATTAATGTGCGCCATTGGCAGGGCGGAACATACGTAGGCACCGATGGGGGATATTGGATACCGTTGTTGACCGGGCGCGAAACGATCCTCCCTCCGGCGATTTACATCTATGGCTCTGCCGAGTACGTGCAGGGGATCAACGACTTGGCGGAGGCTATCGTCGCTGTGGAATCTTTCGATGAAGAAAACACGCGCCAGCTCCTGCGCAATCACGGCGTGACGCATGTCTACATAGGCGCTCGAGGAGGGAGCATCACTCCACAGATGCTCATGGATAGTTCCCACTATCGTCCTGTTTACTCTAATGGGGCTGTCTGGATTTTCCAGTTCCAGGGATAAAAAAGACCCCTTGGGCCGTGTATTGCGGTTCCAAGGGGTCTGAGGTGCCCGGCACTTTTGGGTTCGATTGTGAGCAACTCCCTGCTGACCATATATTGTTTTGAGCCTATTTTCAAGTGCCGGGCACTCAGCGCTAGGCCAGCTTGTGCTTCAGATCGGTCATCTGTTCAACAATCTTACTTATCCCCAACTCTTCGGCCATCTCTAGTGCCTCGGTACATGTCTCCCTTGCCCTTCCGCTATCTCCCGTATCGTACTCGAAGTTGGCGATGTCACTCAGCGTGTAGGCTACCTCCCCTTCATCGCCCAATTCCCTGAAGATGTCCAGTGCTAGATTTAGGTGCTTTCTGGCCTCGTCGGGATTTTCCGTCGTGGCCTGGATCTTCCCAAGGGCTCTGTAGGCACAACCCTCGCAGTACTTGGAGTCGCTCTCAGTGGCCAATTGAAGGGCTTTTTGACAGTAGTCTTGCGCCTGGGTCATATTATCTAGGAGTAGGCTAATCTCGCTGAGGATTCGATATACGTCGGACAGACCCTCTTTGTCCTCCAGATCCATATACATCCTCAGCGCCAAGTAAAGGTGCTCCATCGCCTGGCCGTATTCACCTTTGCCTCTGTAGACCTCTCCCAGGTTGTTATGGGTGATCGCTTCCAGGGGCTTGTTTCCCAGCCTCTGGAGCAATGGAAGCGCCTTGTTATAGTGCCATATTGCCTGAGCGTAGTTGCCCTTCACATCCTGCACGAAGCCCAGTTCACCGTGGGAGACAGCGATGCGGATGATATCCTCGACTTCTTCTGAGGTCGCCAGGCTATCGGTGTAGTATTCAAGCGCCCTATCGTATTCGCCCTTGGATTTGTACGCGATTCCAAGCTTAATGTAAGATCCTGTCAGCCCAAGCTTATCTCCAATTCTCTCCCTGGCCTCGAGGGCTTTCGTGTAATGCTCGATGGCTCTATCGTAGTCGCCCTTTCGCAAGTAAATCAGTCCGATAGCATCATAGCAATCTGCGGTCTCTTTTTCATATCCCGTTCCTTTGACAATCGTGAGACCTTGCCGGGCACTCTCGATGGCTTTTTCGTATTCCCCTTGATGAGCATAAATCCGGCTGAGTCGCCCATAGATTCTCGCCATCTCAACCGAAGCATCATCACCCAATACCTGGATTCCCTCACGGTAGTGCTCTAGTGCTTGATCGTATTGACCTTTTCTGTCGTACCCTTCGCCAATCTTGCGTTGGACATCGGCTACTTGGCGTGAGCTTAGCAGGAGGGGCTCGATCTCCAGGACGGCTTGATAGCTTGCGATGGCGCCATCGTACTCACCTGCTATCATACAGGCATCGCCTATGGCCATGCACACTGAGGCCCAGGTTGCCGCATTGAGCATTTGGGGGCCGAGTTTTCTCAATTGTCCCAGGATCGCCGTGGACTGACCAGCGTAAATCAGTTGCTCTAGATTATCAGTGATGGTGGCCGCAGATTTCTGGTAGTCCTTAGCTTCGAAATAGTGGTGGGCTGCTTCGAGGTATTCCTCCAAACCGTAATAGTATCGCCCCGCATTCTTATGCAACCTTGTTCTAAAGGGGACATCTGTCCTGAGCCGGTCATAGCAGAACTCTGCCAGAAGGGAGTGAAGGTACTTCTCCCCGTAGTCAGATTGTTGTATGGCGTACTTGCACACGAGAGCATCCAGGAGGCGATCAACGTTTTCCATGCTTTCTTCAGTTAGCACTTCGCCGATGGCTTCCTCGTCTACGGGGGCTCTGAAGATGGAAATGGCTTTGAGTAGTCTCTGTTCTCCTGGTGATAGGGTTTCGTAAACGTTCCGCACCAGATATTCTTCCACCCTTTCCCCAAATGCCTGGTCTATGAACTCACTGACCGCATCGCCACTCCAGGTTCTATTTTCCATCCAGGTGATGAATAGCTCCAGGAGCTTGGGATTTCCCAGGGTTTGATCGTAGAGTTTGGCAAAAAGCTCTGGGCTCAGATGGATAGCAGCTCTATCGAGAAGTGCCCTGGCATCCTCTTCATTGAGACCCTCCAGAGGCTCATAGTCCAGGCCGATGGCATCGGCGAAGCGAGGCCTACGGCGACTCATCACCATGACTCTGGTGTTCTGCAATTGGTTATGGAATATCTCGAACAAGGAGTTGATCTTCTCGTCTTCATCGGCCACCTGAAAGTCATCGAAGCACAGTAGATAGGAGCCCTGTTCCAAGCTGTAGATGAGGAGGTTGATAGCCTCGTTTACTCGATATCCCTCCTCCGTCAATTTCTCGATGTTGAGATCGAGGAATTTCTGCAATGCGTCATCCTGGTTGGCAGCCAGGAATCCTCCCAGGGCCCAGATGACCGATTCTAAGTTGTCGTTCAAGCCGTTGTGGAAGGTGTGCCAGAAGACCTTCCGTTGCGGTTGCTGAGCCTGCCCTGAGCTCTGTCGAAGGGTTACCATCTGGGCACCCAGCATGGTCTTGCCAATACCTGCTGTACCCCCGACCACAACGATGTTCTGGGAATCAAGTCTCCTCTGGTATTCGTCCAGTTCTCTCTTTCTTCCAATGAAGTTGCTGCTGCCGGGGATGGATTCCAGCCGCACGGTCCTGGCGATAGGCTTGGCGAGCTTCAGGATCACTCCATCGGGTGATCTCATGAAGAGGACAGGAGTGCCCCAGTCCCGCCTTGCTGCCCCACAGTCAATGTAGATCCCGCGGCGGGCCTCGGAGATGGCCGTATCCACTGGCAGGCCGAGCGCCAGGGCGCGATAGAACTCCCTGGAGAACCGGATGGCCGTATCATCGTAGATGCTGTATTGCATGGCTACCACTGCAGGCAGTCCTCGGCGTACCAGACTGGGGGCTAAGCCCACCATCGGTTGCGTGGATGAGCTGGTTGCACTTTGACAGGCATTGAGAATCACCAGCTTGGTGGAGTCGCTGCCGAGGAAGAACTCGCGGAAGGTTCTGTCGTTGATCGCTCGGAATCGGCGATCATCGTCTTCGATCACCAGGTACCCTTGGCCGTTTAGGAAAGCGCCGTGTCCGATGAAGTGGAAAATGTGCGGTTGATACCGGCGTAGTTTCTCACGGATTTCGCTGGCGATGGCGTGGTCGAGGAATTCCAACTGCACCAGGCCTTCCCTCTCCCACTCCTCCAGGGCCTGACTCAGGACCTGTTTCTCCTTCTCCACATCCAGCTCTGGCAGACCACATTCGACTAGGTCTACAGGATCGGAGATGACCACCAGCACTTTCAGGGTGGGGTGGATAGTGATCGAGCGGGGAGGTTCGGGCACTGGGATGTACCGAGTGATGGGGGTTTCTGGCGAGACACCCAAGAAAAGATCGTTCAACTCATCGTACAGATATTCCCAGGGGATGGCACCCAGTTCGGGTGGTTCAAGGCGCAGCCTTATGCGTAGACCCTTTCCCTGCGCTCTAGCATGTCCTAGGCTGGCTCTGTACACATTCTCTATTTCGTCACTGAACAGGTGCTGGAAGAGCGTCTTGCCCAGATGAATGAAGAGCTCTTCATCGGTGTCTTCGTTCTTGATCCGGGTCAGAGCACGCTGGATGCCATCGGAGGTAGAATTGAAGTCGAGGACTCCCTGGGCCTCGCCTGCGCTCGCTGAGATCACGCGAGTGAGATATCCGTCGGCACCTTTCTGCATTACCAGCAAGTCGAAGTCGTCGTATCTCATTACTCGTTACCTCGTTACCTCGTTACTTCGTTGACTCGTTACTCGTTACTTGCTACTCCCCTTAAGCGTCATAGGGAGATAGATTCTCCACCGAATGGGTCGAATCCCTTCCCTTGGCCCTTCCAATGTGGAAGTAGGAATTGGCGTGGAAGTCGCCGCATAGTAAGCTGCGATGAACTCATCCCATTGCGTGTTGGCAGCGAAGGCCAGGTTGGTATCAACATACCAATCTCGTACCTTTACGGTTTTGGTGACGCCTTCCTCACTTTCCAATATCATCTGCAAGTCCTGTCCCAAGGGAAGGTAGATGGATATGCCATAGGCATTATCCAGATTCCAGTACTCTAAAGGCTCGGTGATCGCCCAAGGATAGCCACTGCGGTGTTTCTCTGCGATGATGAATGGACTTTCTCCAGACGCTAAGGCATCTGTTACGGCCTGAGCAGCCGCCAGTATCGCTGTATCTGCTACATTTTCCTGGATTTGCACTGCCAGATGATATAAATCAACATAGCCATCCGTTTCCGGTTCAAGCCTGAAATCGCTGTCATAGTCGAACTTCTGGGTCAAAAGGTAGGCATCCCTTATCTGTAGTGCCGTTTCGGCGGAATTCAAGCCGTTCGTCATCATCCTGGCCAGATGATCAACAGCCAGCGAGACGTCTGTGATCGCGGCCAGATCAACGGCTGAGATGGTAGATGGATGTCCAGTCAGCGGCAAGGACGCTGTGTACTCATTGACAACAGCTTCTGCCAGTTCCTTGGGTTGAGTCGTGGCAGTTATCGAGTTGAGGTATTGGTCATAAGGCATGGAGCCCCAGGCTTCATTCTCGGAGCTGATGAAATAGTTGATGTAGTCTTCGATCTCGTAAGCCTCCTCGATCATTCCCGCCAGGCAGGCATCGTAGAATACCACGTCTATTCTTTCGGTGCCCTCCAAGGTCATGCTGCTGAAAGCGCGTCTCATTTCGGCGGTGGACAGGTAGTCGTAGTCGTTGGAGAAATCCCAACTGAGACCGGTGCCGCCGAAGATGTGATAGCTGCGGCGGAGGGGAATGAAATGGTCCTGGAGGGATAAGGCAGTCAGTCTCTGGTTGGAACTATCGGGAAAGGTTGGAGACCAGCCGCCGCCGTGGTCGAGAATAGAGAGAAAGTAGTATTCTGCAGGGTAGTTAGTCCGGGCCCAGGTGACGAAGTTGACCAGGGTGTTGGGGTCGCCCATGTCTAGCTCGCCAGGGTTCCAGCCCACTTCTTGGACAGGCGATGAGATCAGGTCACTGTCATCGTACTCAACCCTGTATAGCCGCGTGTTTTCAATGCCCTCGTCTTTGTCAAGACACTCTAGCCTGTCGGCCGAGAGCAGAGAACAACGGTCCCAAAGGGCCAGGATGTTGACATCGGGGTTTTGGGCTGCCCTCTCCATTTTATTGAAGGCTTCTTCCATAAAGGGATCCAGGTCATTGTCTCCGTTGAGGTAGATCATGAAGGTCCAGGATGGTATCTTCGTCGCCGTTTGGGCACTGTTGTTGCTGTAATCGCTTTCTGGGAGGTTCGTGCTAATCTGAACCGTATTGGTCAGAGTGCTGCCAGTTGCCGCTGTGGGTGAAACTTTGGCCATCAGCGTGAACTGACCTGAAGTGCCTCCAGCCAGGGTGCCTACCTCCCACACGACGGTATTCTCAACCACAGTTCGAAGGAAAGGGGCGGTGTCGGATAGGTAAGTTGTTGCTGAAGGCAAGGTATCGGTAATGATCACGTTTTGGGCATCCCGGCTGCTGGTGTTCCGATAGGATATGGTGTAGACGATGTTCGAGCCAGGAGGGGCCTTTATGGGAGCTTCTTTGGAGATGGCCACGTCTTCCAAGAGCGCACCATAGACTTCCCAGCGGAGGGCATTGTAGTGCCTGCCATCTTGCCAGACGACCAGACATTGATCCTCAAGGCCATTATGAGCTACGGCGGGATACGATTGATCGTGTGGGGCCATGGAGATAGGGAAGTTGTCGCCTCGTTTTTCCCCGTTGCTTGTCACCCGCTGGCCATAGATGTCAAAAGCTGTGCCGGTCGGGTTTCTGTAGTCTGTCCATACGACCAAGTAGTCGTTCTCAAAGTTGCTATACATCACATCGGGAAAACGCTGGACACTCTGGGCGGTGGAGATGGGAGAATTGTCGCCCAGTGGCTGGCCATCAGATGATAGTTGCTGCCCATAGATGTCTCCACCGTTTCCATCTCTGTTGTCCCACCACACCACCAGGTACTGGTTCTCGGCGCTGTTATAGGCTAAGGCGGGATACCACTGGCGCGCTGACTCCTGAGATATGGAGAACTCATCGCCTAGCGGGGAGCACGCGCCTGAGATTCTGCGTCCATAGATATCCCAATTGCCGAGACGATAATCCTGCCAGATGACCAGGTATTCGTTCTTTGTGCTGTTGTAGACCACATCAGGCCGCTCTTGATTATCCGGATTTGTGGCGATCGGGAAGCTGTCTCCCTGGTTTCCTTCAGAGGAGATGCATCGTCCGTAGATGTCCCAGTTCCCACTATGATGGTCTTGCCAGACGATCAGATACTTGTCTTCGGCGCTGTTGTAAGTTAGGGCAGGAAAACACTGATCACTGGGGGCTGTTGATATCGAGAAGTCATTACCTGATAACGTCCCCTCGCTTGAGACACGTTGTCCATAGACATCCCAGCTTCCATGGCGCGAGTCCTGCCAAACGACCAAGAACGCATCCTTTGCATCGCTGGCTACAGCAGGAAACCACTGATCCCTCTCTGCCGTGGAGATAGGGAAATTGATGCCTGGGAGCGTGCCCATGCTGGCCACGATCTGCCCGTAGATGTCGTAGTCGGTGTGGGTCAGGTTTCTGGCATCCTGCCAGACCACCAGGTAGTTGTGGACGCCATCGTAGGCAACAGCGGGGGATGTCTGGGAAGTTGGAGCGGTGACGAGAGGGAAGCTACTGCCCAGGAGTTCTCCGTAGTTTGAAATTTGCTGTCCATAGATTTCATCTTCGACAAAATTGTAGTAACGACTATCCTGCCAGACGGCCCAGTACTTGTCCTGGACATAGGTTAGGGCCGGGCGCTCCTGGCTGTTGGAGGCTACTGAGATAGGGGAGTTCACTGTAGGGTCAGCGCCGGGATTTCCAGCCTGGTCGAGAAGTTCTCCTTGGGCTGAAACAAGTTGGACGAAGATGTCCCAGGTTCCGTAACGTGAGTCCTGCCAAGCTATTAGATATTGGATATTGTCGCTGTTGTAGACGAGCACGGGGTGATCCTGATCACCGGCGGCTTCCGATACAGCGAAGTTAACTGCAGAGTCAGCGCCAGGGTTGCCTGCATTATCTAATAGCTCTCCCTGGGACGAAACTCGCTGGGCGTAGATGTCGAAGCCAGTGCTGACGGAATTCCTATTATCGGCCCACACTCCCAGGTACTCGTTATCTGCGCTATTCCAGGCCACGTCAGGACGACCCTGAAAGCCCGCTGCGGTAGAGATAGGGAAGTTGCCGTTCAGTAGCGTGCCATCGTAGGAGAAGATTTGTCCGTAGATGTCCTCCCCAGTGGTTGGTGAGTTTCTGTTGTCCCACCACACCGTCAGGTACTGATTGACGATGCTGTCATGGGCCACAGCAGGATACCACTGACGATCTGGTACTCTAGATATGGCAAACTCACTGTTTGACGGTGTACAGTCATCTGCAATTCTGCGCCCGTAGATGTCCCAATCCCCGTAACGATTATCCTGCCAGACCACCAGGTATTCGCTAATCGTGCTATTATATGTGACATCGGGGACCTGTTGATCACCTGTTGCAGTGGCGATAGGGCAATCGCTGTTTCCTACTTCCCCATCATCTGCGATCAGCCGCCCGTAGATGTTATAGCCGGCCAGGACGCGATCCCTGTCGTCCCACCACACCACGAGATACTCGTCCTTGGAGCTATTGTAGGCCACAGCAGGATCGTGCTGCTCGCTTGATGCTGTTGAGATGGGAAAGTTTTCACCCTCGAGCTCGCCGTTCACCATCCACTGTCCGTAGATGCTCCAGGTCCCATCCCTGGTGTCTTCCCAGACGGACAGGCACCGGCCTTCTGAGCTGCAGGCGATGGCTGGGTTTCTTTGCCTCCCATTCGGCACAAAGCTGATAGCGAAGCCGCTGTCAGTGCCGGGTGCCTGCACTCCCTGAATCCTCGTTTCGGAGGTCTTTCCTCCCCATCCTGCATGGGCTATGAAGGGAAGCGAGGTCATAATCATCACAAGGGTGATCAAAGTTATCTTATGGTCATGCTTTCTGGTCATTCTCTAGCCTCCTTACAAAGTGTAGTAAATCTTGAGAATTCAATTGAAACAATAAGAATCAACATAATTATACCATAAAATGGCTAAAATGACAAGACCCAATTTTATGGAAAACTGAGCAACCTTCTGTCTGGGCTAACTTGTTTAACTTCTACAGCATATAGTAGTTGAACTTGCATTAAACCTACTGTATGTAGTATGTTTGACGGCGTAGAGTGGGCGAAAGTGATCCAAGAATCCCAACTTATCGGAAAGCAGAGGCCAAGTTTGACATTATGGCTAACTTGGGCTAAAATCACAGTGTTAGCGCAATTAATGTTTGCAGGGGGGAGTGGGCTATGTCAATGACCAGCACGGAGATCAGGCAATCTTTTTTGGACTTCTTCGCCAGCAAGGGGCACACCATAGTGCCCAGCGACTCACTGGTGCCCGCTGATGATCCTACGCTGCTGTTTACCAATGCTGGCATGAATCAATTTAAGAACATCTTCCTGGGCTTAGAGAAGCGCGAATACACGCGAGCTGTGGACACTCAGAAGTGCCTGCGGGTGTCTGGCAAACACAATGATCTGGAGGATGTAGGATACGATACTTACCATCACACCTTTTTTGAGATGCTAGGCAATTGGTCCTTTGGTGATTACTACAAAAAGGAAGCCATCGCCTGGGCTTGGGAGCTGCTCACCGAGGTGTGGAGGTTTCCGAAAGACCGGCTCTGGGCTACGGTCTTCAAGGACGACGAGGGCGAACTGGAAACCGACGAGGAGTCAGCTTACTACTGGGTTCAGGAAACGGATATAGACCCCGAGCACGTCCTCTATTTCGGTCGCAAGGACAACTTCTGGGAAATGGGCGATACCGGTCCTTGCGGACCTTGCAGCGAAATCCACCTCGATAGGGGAGAGGAGGCGTGTGACCTTCAAGGTGATCCTACTCACGTTTGCGCTGTGAATAGCGGCTGCAGGCGTTTCTTTGAGCTGTGGAACCTGGTCTTCATCCAATACGACAAGGACCAGAGCAGAGCTCTCCACGAACTGCCCGCCAAGCACATTGATACAGGTATGGGCTTCGAGCGGCTCGTGTCTGTCGTGCAGGGCGTCCTCTCTAATTACGACACCGATGTGTTTACCCCCATCATGGATCGTGTGCAGCAGATGCTTGGGCACAGCGACGCCGAGCGCGAGGCGAACATCGTGGGCTATCAGGTGATCGCAGACCACGGTCGGGCGGTGACTTTCTTGATCGGTGATGGGGTATTGCCAGGCAACGAGGGCCGCAACTATGTGTTACGAATGATCCTGCGTCGTGCCGCCCGCTTTGGCCGCAAGATCAGCTTCACGGAACCCTTCCTGGCGGAGGTCGCCAAGGTGGTCATCGAAACGATGTCCCCCTACTTCACCGAACTAGAGGCCAGGCGGGAGTTTATCCTGCAGACCATCACTCAAGAGGAGGAACGCTTCCAGCGCACGCTAGATGTGGGGCTGGATTTGCTAGATGAGCTGATTGATGACCTGAGCACGCGAGGGGAGTCCGTGATTCTGGGCGATCAGGCCTTCAAGCTCTACGATACCTATGGCTTCCCGTTGGACTTGACCAGGGACGTGGCTAAAGAGCGGGGATTCACCGTGGACGACGGGGGCTTCCTGGTGGCACTGGAGAAGCAGCGAGAACGGGCTCGGGCCGCTCAGCAGTTCGCTTTGGAGGTGGAAGAGAAGCTAGAAGTCTACAGCGATCTCTTGGATAAATTGAAGCAGACAGGCGTACTGTCCGGGACCGGCGTGGAACATCTCTACACCGAGGGAATGGCAGCCGAGGCGAAAGTAGCAGCCATCGTGCGAGCTGGGCAAGTGGTGGACTCAGCACGGGAGGGCGATGAGGTCGAATTGGTGTTGACGGCGACTCCCTTCTATGTGGAGAGTGGCGGGCAGGTCAGTGATACCGGCGTGATCGTTTACCCCCCCCACATCTCCCCCGCAAGCGGGGGGGGCCGACGGGGGGGG
>CAYUPJ010000072.1:0-19028 GCA_964446635.1 uncultured Anaerolineae bacterium | reverse complement strand
GCGTAAGTGGGCTGTGTCCTGCTTCGGCCTACCTTAAATTTGTCAGTCAGTCAGGAGGTTGGATAGAAGTAATCTGCATCTACCCAGCCCTGGTCACCGCCAACACGCACCTTGTAGAAAACAGTGCCGCCTGATATGGTCTCGTCGAGAAGTATACCAACAACGCAGCCCTTGACAGACATTCCCACGGCCGCTATGATGGAGTTGCCTTCCTGGAAGGCCAAGGCAGGCTTGGACCAAAGGGCGACTTCTCCGCGCCCATCCCAGTCGCAAAGCCATCCACCCTCAACCTCACTGACCGCCGTAGGCTTCAGCAGATCTGTCGGCATCGGTGTTGGAGTCAGCCGATCATTCTCGGCGCCCTCTGTTACTACTACCCTAACAGCATCTAGTATGGTTCCCACCTGTTCCGTTATCTCTGCAAAGGCTTCTTTGTCCGGTCCTGCCAGCATTGGCATGTCGAGGGAGGTTGGCGTCGGCGTTGCTTTCGGAGCAGGGTGGATCATGGTGGTAAGGCCAACATAAAGGCACAGGAGAAAAACCTGCACGCCCATTGAGACGATCATCTTGCCAAGCCTCGATTGTCTCTTGAACCACTGTATCGGTGAGCCTGCTTGCACTTCATACTTCTTAGCTGGAGTGGTTTGTTTCCGTTCAACCTTGCGCGGTGGTGCGACTGGTTGGACTCTAGTCGGCTCAACGGGCGTCGGCATCCTGCGGCTCAATACCTCATTAACCTGGACAAGTCCCTTCAGGGCTTCCTGGCTGGAAGGCGCCAAATCAAGCGCCTGCTCGAAGTATCTGCGAGCCTGGTTATACCAGCCCTGTTCGAGTGCCATGTGGCCGAAGGTTATGAGTTTGTCAACGCCAGCATTTTCATTGCTTACCATTGCCAGAATGTCCCCGACTAGCAAAAAAGCCGCCCTCACTTGCCCAGGAAGCGGCTTTGTGCCAGAATTATCTCCGCCTCTCCTGGGCCATTCAGAAGTAGGTGTTGGGATTGCCAGAGCCGCGACTCTGTAATCCCTTTTTGTTTGGCTGCTAACCATAGCATATCACATTTCACCCCGTTTGGCAATAGCAAAAAGCCACCGTGCAGTTGACGCAGGTGGCCTTCCTACGTTTCAGTCGGTGCAAAATAACATACAACCCTGTCTGCAGATGGTCTCCTTATAATACCCGGCATCGGTTCATCTAGCAAATTGAATCATCAACTCGCGGCCGTCTTCGAGCAAAATAAGGTTGTCCTCAACAGTGAGCGGGCTTTCCGGCGGGACGGTCACGGTGGGTTTCGGCGCGTTCAGTTGCACGGTTACGATCAGGGGCCTGGCTTCGCCGGCCAGACTGGCCCAGATGCCAAAGAACACGTCGGCCGGCAAATCCCCACGCCAGGTTTCTCCCCAGGCCAGGTGTGCAGAGATGGCCTCTTCCCACTCATGATCAGAGATTGCCTCAATGGTCTCTTCAAACATGATCTTCCTCCTCATTTACCTGATTGGCATTGGAGCACCAGATGCTTCCAGAGCGCGTAGTCCGCTACGATGACCTCAGCTCCCGAAACACGGACTCGCGCCGCGTCCGGCAACACATTGACCAGATTGCTCAAGGAGACAATAGGCAATCAGGAGACGAGCGGACGGTTGATGGGTTGGCACTAACCCAACCTGACGCAGTCGCTGGGGAATACCCCCCGCAATTTCAGCCCAAGCCCGGACTCCGGATGATTCTATTTCGTCAGCTTTGAGAAGCGTTTGGATAAAAGCATCTGCATGCGGCTTGTCCACATAACGATAGTAGACAGCAGGAAAGGGCAAGATGTCTTGCTGAGTCACGACAGCGGCTTCCTTAAGCAGATCAAAGGCGCGGATAGTGACTTGCCACTCCTCACGACTGAACTCATGCCCCCGATGTACCCAGGCCAGTGCCGCTCGTCGGTGAATATCCTGAAACTCGGCCGGCAATAGGATTCTAAAGGTCATCTTCTCTCCGTCTGAAATCGGGGCCCAGGGTGAGTCGCTTGGCGGCTCATCGGGCAGTGCATCAAGCATAGTATACCAGATTTCGGCTCGTTTGGCAACAGCAAAAAGATCCGATTTGACAGAAGCGGGAAAGTGTGGTATCATTGTTAAGTGTAGGACGTAGTAAGTGCTTGTTTCGGAGTGCCAATACACGACGAACCGCCCGAGTTGCTACGACCTCGGGCGGTCTCTTTGTACCGCCGTGGCCCAATCGGCGCGAGCTGGTAAGCAGGACGAAGAACAAACTGCTCCGCCCTATAACATCTCTCAGGGAAGGAGGTATACCAGCTAGTGACTGAAAGAATCCAGGGCACGGTGAAGTGGTTCAACCGCTCCAAGGGCTACGGCTTCATTCAGCGCGAAGGCGGCGACGATGTGTTCGTCCACTTTTCGTCCATCCAGGGCGAGGGTTTCCGCAACCTGGAAGAAGGCGACCGGGTGGAGTTCACCGTCGAGAGCAGCCCTAAAGGCCCTCAGGCCGCCGACGTAGTGAGGCTCTAAGCCTATAAGAGAACCGCAACAATACACAAGCCCCGGCGAGGATTGTGATCGCCGGGGCTTGTGTTTTTTCAGGTATGGTTGACACAGGTGGCTTTATGCCCTGAGCCGATTTGACAGAAGCGGGGAAGTATGCTATCATCATTGATTGTAGGACGTAGTAAGTTCTTGTTTCGAAGTGCCCATACGCGACGAACGGCCCGAGCTGCTACGACCTCGGGCCGTTTCTTCGTACAGCCATAGCCCCATCGGCAGAGGCTGACAACTAGAACCAAAGAATAACTAGCTCCGCCCTACAGCATATCATAAAGGGAAGGAGGCAGGCCAGCCAGTGAGCGAGAGAGTCATTGGGACGGTGAAGTGGTTTAGCCGTGACAAGGGCTATGGCTTCATTCAGCGCGAAGGCGGCAGCGATGTGTTCGTCCACTTTTCGGCCATCCAGGGCGAAGGTTTCCGGAGTCTGGAAGAAGGCGACCAGGTGGAGTTCACTATCGAGAGCAGCCCCAAAGGCCCTCAGGCCGCCGACGTGGTGAGGCTCTAAGCCTGAGAGCACTGCAATAAACACAAGCCGTTTGGCAACAGCAAAAAGCCACCTTGCGGTTGACGGAGGTGGCTTTTTGCACTATACTATTGATACGGAGTGGAGCATGGTCAAGGTGATGTTCCGAGACAAGGAATGGGAGTTGCGGGCCGGGATGACGGTGCGAGATGCCATCCTGAAGGTGGGGCTTAACCCTGAGTCCGTCTTGGCTGTGCGCGATGGCAAGCTGAGCAACGAAGCGACGATTCTGAAAGACGGTGATACAGTGAAGTTGGTCGCGGTGATCTCAGGGGGGTAGGGGAGGAACAACGGACTGGCAGGATTCGATTTTTCTGAGGTGAAGTCGGGTGAAGTGTCGGAAGTGCGGCGCGACCGCAGTGATCAACATGCGGCAACATAAGCTCACTCTCTGCGAGGAGCATTTCCTGGACTGGATCCCCGAACAGACGCAGCGAGCCATCGAGAAATACAGGATGTTTGGTCCTGAGGACAGGGTACTGGTGGCCGTTTCCGGCGGCAAAGACAGCCTGTCCCTTTGGGATGTGCTTCTGCGCCTGGGCTACCAGGCCGAGGGGCTTCACATCCATCTCGGCATTGACGGCGGAGGCTACTCGGACAATTCCTTGAAGTATGTGGAGAGATTCGCGGCGGCGCGGGAGGGGGCGAGGTTTCAAGTGGTGGATGTAAAGGCTGCCTATGGTAAATCGGTGCCGGAGCTGGCGCGGACGACGTACCGGGGACGCAAGCCCTGTGCGCTTTGCGGGTTGGTCAAGCGCCACATCATGAACCGCGTGGCCTACGAGGGCGGCTACGATGCCATCGCCACCGGACACAACCTGGACGATGAGGCCGCCATCCTGATGCAGAACACCCTTCGCTGGCAGACGGGCTACCTGGCTCGCCAGGCTCCCGTCCTTCCCTCCACCTATCCCAGGCTGGCCCGCAAGGTCAAGCCCTTCGTGCGCCTCTACGAGCGGGAGACGGCGGCCTATGCCATCGTGCGGGGCATTGATTACATCTACGACGAGTGTCCCTATGCCGTGGGTTCCACAACCAACTTCTACAAAGAGCTCCTCAACCAGTTGGAGAGACACTCGCCGGGGGCCAAGCTAGGCTTCTATCTCAGCTTTCTGCAGGCCAAGAAGGAGGGGCTGTTCTCACGGCCAGGGGAGACATTGGAGCTGAACGAGTGCCAGAGGTGCGGCCAGCCGACCACGGCCCCAGGGCTGTGTGCGTTTTGCCGGCTGTGGGAGCAACGGATGGATAGCGCATAAGCGGATGGAGGGGGGGCGTGCCTAAAACGCGACAGGTGGTTTATGCGGCGATCATCGCCGCCCTGTACGCGGTCTTTACCGTGGCCCTGGCCCCGCTGAGCTATGGGCCGCTGCAGTTTCGGATCGCGGAAATCTTGAAGGGCCTGATCATCTGGCACCCAGTGGCCATACCTGGCATCGTGTTGGGCACTATTATCGCTAACTTGACGAGTCCCTACGTAGGGGCCTGGGAGCTGGTCTGGATGCCCATCACCGATGGCCTGGGCGGGGTGTTGGCCTGGATGGTGGCCCGCGCCCTCGGCCAGCGGATCGGCCCCTGGGTGGCGGCTTTGTGCTACGCCCTGACCACGGGCGCTGCGGTAGGGCTCATGCTCTCCTTCGTGGCCGGCGCGCCTTTCTGGTTCGTGTTCGCTAGCGTGGCCTTCAGTGAGTCAGTGATTATCGTCGGCGGCTTGCCCCTTATGCGCTACATCGCCCGCCTGTGGGACTTGCGCGCCAGTCCGCCTGGTGACAACTAATTGCACCCCACATCTCACATCCCACATTGATGAGGTTGAATAACCATGAATGACTTTGATCTTCCAACATCCGAAGAGCTACCCCCCGACCACCGCTCCGGCTTCGTGGCCGTCATTGGCAAGCCCAACGTGGGCAAATCCACCCTGATGAACGCTTATCTGGGTTACAAGATCGCCATCGTCTCCGAGAAGCCCCAGACCACCCGCCACCGCATCCGAGGCATCCTGACCAGGCCCGACGCCCAGATCATCTTCGTGGATACGCCGGGCATCCATCAACCTCGCCACAAGCTGGGCGAGTTCATGGTGGAGACAGCTACCAAGGCCATCCCTGATGCCGATGAGGTGCTCTTTTTGGTGGATGTTTCGGAGATGCCCACGGCGGAGGATGAGCAGATCGCCCAACTGGTCGAGGAGTACAGTACCGCGCCTGCCATTCTGGTTCTCAACAAGGCCGACCTCTTGCCTCCTGAGAGGGTACAGCCTCACTGCGACGCTTACTTTGAGCTGGTAAAACATGATGAGTGGATGATGATCTCCGCCACCCGGGGCGACAACCGCGACAAACTGTTGGACATGGTTGTAGCTCGCCTGCCCCAGGGTCCTCGCTATTACCCCTCAGATCAACTCACCGATCAGAATATGCGCTTCATCGTTGCCGAGTTGATCCGAGAGCAGGTGCTACGGTTCCTCCATCAAGAAGTGCCCCACTCTGTAGCGGTGGTCGTGGAGGAGTGGAAGCAGCGGCGGGAGGACCTGACCTACATTGGGGCCAACATCTTCGTGGAGAAGGATTCCCAAAAAGGCATCATCATTGGCCAGGGGGGCAGCATGCTGAAGCGCATCGGCCTGGCGGCGCGAGAAGAGATCGAGCCGATGGTCGGCACGCGGGTTTATCTGGACTTGTGGGTCAAGGTTCACCCAAAGTGGCGCAAAGACGAGGACGAGCTGCGCCGCCTGGGTTATGCCCTGCCCAGGGAAAGGTAGAGAGTGCTGCCAGACAAGTTTTTTTGACAAGGCAATGCAAAAGATGTATACTTTCGTCCCTTTCGTATCCCAGGCAAAGGAGATCGAAGGTGAGAGAGATAAGCACCGAACAGATAACTCAAGAAGTGGCGCGTCTTTGCATTGAAGCCAACTATCACCTGGGCCAGGACGTGCTGGACGCCCTGAGGTATGCTCGCGAAAAGGAGATCTCGCCAGTGGGGCAAGTGGTGCTCGACCAGATCCTCCAAAACGCTGAAATCGCTGCCCAGGGGGAGTTGCCACTGTGTCAGGATACCGGGCTCGCGGTCGTGTTCCTCGAACTGGGGCAGGGTGTTCACATCGTGGGCGGCGACCTCTACGAGGCCATCAATGAGGGAGTGCGCCAGGGCTATCAGAGGGGTTATCTGCGCAAATCGGTGGTGGACAGGCCCTTCTCGGCCCGGGTGAACACCAGGGACAACACCCCAGCGGTAATCCACGCCGACATCGTGCCTGGTGACAAGCTGAAGATTACCGTGGCCCCCAAAGGTGGTGGCAGCGAGAACATGAGCTATCTCAAGATGTTCTCGCCAGCGGCTGGCAGACCGGGGATCATTAATTGGGTGGTGGAATGTGTGGACAAGTCAGGGGCCAACCCTTGCCCGCCCATCATCGTGGGAGTCGGCATTGGCGGCACCATGGATCGGACCACTCTCCTCGCCAAAAAAGCACTGTTTCGCCCGGTGGGCCAGCCCCATCCCGATTCTGAGGTGGCCGAACTGGAGGCCGAGATACTGGAGCGAGTGAACAGGCTGGGCATCGGCCCGCAGGGCTTAGGGGGGAGGGTCACCGCTCTGGCCGTTCACGTGGAGACCTTCCCCTGCCACATCGCCAGCCTGCCGGCAGCGGTGAACATCCAGTGCCACAGTGCGCGGCACAAGGAAGCGGTTTTGTAGGGCGTAGATTCGGGATTCGGAACTCGTAAGTTCCTAAATTCGGGATTCGTAAACTCGTGGATTCAAGAACTCGTGGCTTCCGAATTTACGAGTTCACGAATCTACGAGTGTGCGAGTTTGCGGACACGGAGGACGCCATGAAGATAACCACTCCCCTGACCGATGAGGTTATTGAGCAGTTACACGCTGGCGACGAGGTGCAGATTACGGGCACCATCTACGTGGGACGGGACGTGGCTCACAAGCGGATGGTCGCCGCCCTGGACGCGGGCGAGGAACTGCCCCTTAATCCCCAGAGGCAGATCATCTACTACATGGGCCCCTCGCCAGCCAGGCCGGGGCGGCCCATCGGTTCCGCCGGCCCAACGACGTCCTACCGCATGGATCCCTACGCCCCGCGCCTGTTGGAGGTCGGCCTCAAGGGGATGATCGGCAAGGGTAACCGGAGTCCTGAGGTGCGGGAGGCGTTGAGGAGGCACAAGGCGGTCTACTTCGCGGCCACAGGTGGAGCGGCGGCTCTCATCGCCGATAGCATCAAGGAGGCCGAGGTCATCGCCTACGAGGATTTGGGCGCTGAGGCGTTGCGCAAGCTGAGGGTGGAGGACTTCCCGGCCATCGTGGTCAACGACATCTATGGTGAGGATGCCTACGAGCAGGGAAAAGCCAAGTATCGGGTGGGGTTAGGAGACGGAATTGAGGATCAGGCTATCGGCGAAGGTGCTTAAGAGCGATCTGGTGTGCAGGATCGAGGAGATCAGCGGCCAGGATCTCCTGGCCTGTTACCAGTGCGGTGAATGTTCGGCGGGCTGCCCGGTGGCCTTCGCCATGGACCTGCTGCCCAGCCAGGTCATCCGCCTGGTGCAGTTGGGCCAGGTGGAGGAGGCACTGGAGTCGGAGACTATCTGGCTCTGCGCGGCCTGTCAAACTTGTTACGCCCACTGCCCCAAGGGGGTTGACCTCTCGCGCATCATGGAGGCCTTGCGGGAGATAGCCCTCCAAAAGGGAGGCGATCACTTGGACATCGAGGCCATCCGTCCCGAAGAGTTGGCCGAGTTCCCCCAGCAGGCTTTCATCGGCGGGTTCCGTAAGTACACTTCGTAGATTGTTACACTGGTAAACTGGTAGATTAGTAAATTGGGCCCGTTTACCGCTGTACCAACTACGAATCTACGAATCTACCAGCATACCTTTGGAAGACAAAATGGAAATACCTTACTTCCCCGGTTGTACTTTGAGCACTAATGCCAGAGGCTTCGATAATTCGGCACGAGCTTCGGCGAGGGAACTGGGGCTGGAATTGGTGGAGCTGGAAACATGGAATTGCTGCGGAGCTACCTTCCCTCTGCTGGTTGATAACATGCTCGATCTGGCCGGGCCGGCTCGGGTGCTGATCAGCGCTCGACAGGCAGGCGAACAACTGGCCGTAGCCTGCTCCACCTGCTACAATGTCCTCAGGCGTACTAACAGGGTGATCCGCGAGAACGAGGACAGCCGGGAAAAGCTCAACTTCTTCCTTGAGGCGGACTACAGCGGCGACCTGGAAGTTCTCGATTTATTGCAAGTATTGCGCGACGAGATCGGCTTCGGTAAGGTCAAAGAGGTGGTGAAGAAGCCCCTTTCGGGGCTGAAGGTCGCTGCCTATTATGGCTGCATGATCCTCCGCCCTCCGGCTGAAGTGGCTTACGACGATCCAGAGAATCCCCGCGCGCTGGATGATTTGATCACGGCTCTGGGGGCTGAGGCGGTGGACTATTCCCACAAGGGCGAGTGCTGTGGGGCCTATCTGGCCGTTAAGTCGGCCAAGGTGACATCGGAGATGAGTTTTACCATCCTGGACTCGGCGCAGCGCAGCGGGGCGGAGTTGGTGGTGACCAATTGTCCCCTCTGCCAGTTCAACCTGGACAGGATGCAGAAGGCGATGGGGACTCGTCACGCTGGCTTCCAACCCATACCCATTCTGTATTTCACTCAGCTTTTGGGCATTGCCTTGGGCTTGGATAGTGAGGGCTTTGAGTTGGATAGGCACTACGTTGATCCGCGCCCAGTGTTAGCCAAGCGTAAGGATGTCTACCGACAGAGATAGCAAGAGGGATATGGTCAAGGAAGCGGAAATGCAGTGTAGAAGGGCGCTAATCATCGGCGCCGGCATCGCCGGGATGCAGGCCGCCTTGGATATAGCGAACTCGGGCTACCAGGTGATCCTGGTGGACAAGCTCCCCTCCATCGGTGGGCGGATGGCTCAATTGTCGGAGACCTTCCCCACCCTGGACTGCGCCCAGTGCATCCTGACCCCGCGCACGGTGGAAGTAGGCCATCACGATAACATCAAGCTCCTGACGTACTCGGAGATGGAATCCATCGAGGGCGACATCGGTGACTTCCGTGTCCGCATCCGGCGGAAACCAGCCTACGTGAACTGGGATCTCTGCACTGGCTGCGGGGTGTGCCAGGAGAAGTGCCCCAAACGAGTCGAATCGGAGTTTGAGCGCGGGATGGGCCGGCGCAAGGCCATCTATACCCTCTCGCCCCAGGCGGTGCCCAACAAGCCGGTCATTGACGCCGAAAACTGCATCTATTTCGTCAGGGGTAAGTGCCGCGCCTGTGAGAAGTTTTGCCCGGTGGAGGCCATTGATTTCGAGCAGGAAGAGCATACCGTCGAGGAGCGAGTAGGAGCAGTCATTGTAGCCACGGGCTACGACCTCTATCCAACAGATGGCTTGGGTCAGTATGGCTACGGCAGGATCCCAGATGTCATTGATGGGCTGGCCTTCGAGCGACTGCTTTCGGCCTCAGGACCCACCGCTGGCCAGGTGAAGCGGCCTTCGGATGGCAAGGTCCCCAAGGAAGTGGTCTTCGTCCAGTGTGCGGGCTCTCGCGATCCAGAGCTGGGTATGCCGTATTGCTCCAAGATTTGCTGCATGTACACCGCCAAGCACGCTATGCTCTACAAACATCGCGTCCCTGACGGCCAGGCCTACGTTTTCTACATTGACATCCGCGCTGCGGGCAAGGGCTACGAGGAGTTCGTGCGGCGGGCCATGGAAGATGATCGAGTGCTCTACCTGCGGGGCAAGGTGTCCAAGATCTTCCGGGATGACGGCAAGGTTGTCGTCTGGGGGGCCGATACCCTGAGCGGGAAGCCTTTGGAGGTGGCGGCGGATCTGGTTGTCCTGGCCACAGCCACTGTGCCCAAGGATGAGGCCAAGGAACTGGGGCGGATGCTGGGCATTGATGCCGACGAGTGTGGATTCTACGCCGAGGCCGATGGGAACATGCGCCCTTTGGAGACTTTGCGACCTGGCATCTTCATGGCTGGGGCAGGCTCGGGGCCCAAGGACATCCCCGAAGCCGTGGCTCAGGGAAGCGGCGCCGCAGCCAAGGTGCTATCGCTGTTCGCCAGTTGGGCGGCCAGGAACCTTCAATACTCGAAATGTTCCACAGTTTGCAGGTAGATTTGCCATGAACAATTCAGCTATACCCAGTCAGCGCCAAGCAACCGTGCGTAAGAACGTTCAAGATGGAGCTGGACTTAATTGGTCTTACTTCTTTATGAACACGCTGGCAACAGTCATCGCTTGCTATGGCCTGTTTGCCAATAGCCCAGCCGTGGTGATTGGTGCAATGGTTGTCGCCATGCTATTAGGCCCGATTGCCGGCGTTGCCCTGGCTCTGGTAGACAGCGACAATCTGCTACTCAGAAGAAGCTCGCTCAGCCTGGGCGTGGGGATTGTGGACGTCGTGGTTACAGCGTTTGTCCTGGGGATTATCCACAAAGATATCCCTCTTACGCACGAGATTATGGCCCGTACCGCTCCTA
The DNA here is from genome assembly GCA_964446635.1 of uncultured Anaerolineae bacterium. Taxonomy (GTDB): domain Bacteria; phylum Chloroflexota; class Anaerolineae; order VGOG01; family VGOG01; genus CAYUPJ01. Next base: position 8,440 of record CAYUPJ010000072.1, on the reverse strand, counting down.
ATCTAATGGACCTGATGATAGCGCTGGCGGGTGGCGCAGCCGGAGCCTATGCGACAGCTTCCCAGTTAAGTACCACCCTGGTAGGTGTTGCTATCGCTACTGCGTTAGTGCCTCCACTTTCATCGGCCAGCATCTTGCTGGCACGTGGCGAGTTCGGATTGGCAGGTGGAGCCTTTCTCTTAGCTTTCACCAACATCGTCGCCATTCAAGTTGCTTCTTCAGCGGTGTTATGGCTCAGTGGGCTTCGCAAGCTGGCACAAGTATCCGGGCAAAACATCGTGGGATTCTTGAAACGCAATGCTGTCAGCCTGATGATCTTAGGGTTGCTCACTCTGATCCTCTCGGTCAACCTCCAGCAAGTCATTTCCAAGCAACTATTTGAGACCTCAGTACGCGGCATCTTGCGACAAGAAATCTCCTCTTCCCCCGGAAGTTATCTCGCGGAAGTCCGTTTTGAGACCACCACCGATACCACCATTGTACGAGCAGTAGTGCGAGGGCCCAACCCGCCGACATCTGCACAGGTTGCAGCCATAGAGGCAAGGCTGCCGCCGCCACCAGATGGAACGGCAGTAGAGTTGCGCATCAGGTTCGTTCAGACAACGACGATTAACCGGGATGGCCTGTTGTTCACCGACGTTGAGTTTGGTGAACCAGAATAGGGTAGCAGTATAGGCGGGTTCGACGATCGCTACTGGTGGAGTTCGTCTTGACGGATGAATTTAGCCCTTATACCACTGTGCTAGTGGCCATCATCAATAACTTGCGGGATTTCGCCCTCGCCAGGGACGAGCACTGGTATCGCATACCTGCCAAGCGCGCTCCGACCAGGGCCATCAACACCCCTGTCCTGGCCTTTTATCAGACCAGGGTCTTTGGGGAGGAAGCCTGGGCCATCAACTACTGGGCCGAGGCCAGGGAGTGGGAAATCGTCAAGCGCGTTGAGCTTTTGCCTCAGGAGGCTTCTCATCCCCAAGCTCAGGAGGATTACTACCGAATCCGCCTTGGGGAGCTCATACGCTTGCCTCATCCTATCGTGAGTGAGAAGTGGCGGCGTATCACCTTTATCATTACCACCTGGGAGCGCCTGATGGGGGCGCGGGAAGTGCAGGAGCTTCTCCACGGCGACATCTGGGAAGAGCGGCTGTATCGGGCGTTGCGAAAGATGGGCGTCGTGGCCGAGGGAAGAGTGAATTGGGAAGCGAGCGCGGCAGAGGTGTGGGACTGAACTTGCAAACGAGGAGTCCTGAACTTGTTCAGGTGGGCTTGGGAGCGAACTGAATGAGGCGGATCGGCGTTTTCATCTGCCACTGCGGGCTAAACATCGCTGGCACGGTGGACGTGGAACGGGTGGCTGAAGAGATTCGCGACTATCCGGGCGTGGTTTACTCGGTGGATTACAAATACGTATGTTCCGATCCGGGGCAGGATCTCATCAAGCAGGCCATCGCCGAGCACGACCTAGATGGCATCATCGTCGCCGCTTGCTCACCAACCATGCATGAGGTTACTTTCCGCAAGACGGCGGGTGCGGCTGGATTGAATCCCTATCTGTGCGAGATCGCCAACATCCGAGAGCAATGCTCCTGGGTACATCAATCACAACCTGAGGAGGCGACCGCCAAAGCTATTGAGGCTATCAAAACCATTGTGGAGAAGGTCCGCTACGATGAGTCGCTGGTGCCCCTGACCCTGCCGCTGGTCAAGAGAGCCCTGGTCATCGGTGGTGGCATCGCCGGCCTGCAAGCTGCGCTGGACATCGCTGAGGCCGGCTATCCTGTTATCCTGGTCGAAAAGGAGTCGCGCCTGGGTGGCCGCATGGGCCAGCTCTCCAGCACCTATCTCAACTTCGACACCGCACCAGGCATGTTGGCTTCCAAGATCGAGGCCGTAACCAATTATCCTAACATCCAGGTCCTTACCGAGGCCGAGGTGGAGGAACTCGGCGGATACGTCGGCAATTTCACGGTCAAGGTTCGTACATTCGTAAATTCGGAAGTCGTAGACTCGTCCGAATCTACGAATTTACGAATCCCGAATTTACGAATCCCGAATGTACGAGCCTACGACGTTGGCGCCATCGTGGTTGCTACGGGCTACGACCTCTACCACAAGGACAAACTGGGCCAGTACGGCGGCGGCAAGTATCCCGATGTCATTGATGGCTTGCAGTTCGAACAGATGCTGGCTACGGATGGTCCTACCGGGGGAGAGATTCGCCGCCCCTCGGACGGGGAGGTTCCTGGGGAGGTCGTTTGGGTGCAGTGCGCCGGCTCCCGCGACCCGGAGCTGCATAAGCCCTACTGTTCCAAAGTCTGCTGCATGTACGTGGCCAAGCAGGCTATTATGTACAAGCGTCAGGTGCCTGAAGGTCAGGCCTACGTTTTTTACATTGACGTCCGCTCGGCGGGCAAGGGGTATGAGGAGTTCGTGCAGCAGGCTATGGAGCAGTATGATGTGCTGTATTTGCGGGGCAAAGTGTCGAAGGTCTTCCAGGACGATGGGAGAGTAGTGGTCTGGGGGGCTGACACTCTAACGGGCAAGCCATTAGAAGTGGCAGCCGATCTGGTGGTGCTGGCGACGGCCACCGTACCTAGCGAAGGAGCTAATGATTTGGGTCAGCGCTTGCGGGTAGCCACCGATGAGCACGGCTTCTTTAGCGAAGCCCACCCTAAGCTGCGCCCCGTCGAGAGCCTGACGGCAGGCGTTTATCTTGCTGGTGCGGCCCAGTTTCCCAAGGACATTCCTGAGACCATCGCTCAGGCTAGCGGCGCGGCAGCCAAAGTGCTCTCCCTCTTCTCCCAGCGGGAGATGGTGCAGGAGCCCATCATCGCCTATGTGGACGAGGAACTGTGCGCCGGTTGCGGTTTGTGCATAGAAGTCTGTCCCTATGAGGCCCGCGAGATGCATTCCTGGAAGGACCTGGCTATCGTCAACGTGGCTCTCTGCCAGGGGTGCGGCGCTTGCGTGGTGGCCTGTCCCAACAAGGCTTCAGCGGTGCGGAACTTCACCACCGAGCAGGTGTTGGCCATGGTGGAAGCATTGACGTAAAACGTAAAGCGGGAAACGTAACCGTCGCGTTTTTAACGTTTCACGTTTTACGTTTCACGTATCAAAAACCAAGGAGGTGTAAAAATGTTAGTAGGTGAAAGGATGACAAAGCGCCCTATTACCACCCATCCCGATACTCCCATTGATGAGGCCCTGAAGCTCATGCGGGACTCGAAGGTGCGCCGGCTGCCCGTGCTGGACAAGAAGGGGAAGCTAGTAGGCATCGTTACCGAGAAAGACCTGTTATATGTCTCCCCCTCGCCAGCCACATCGTTGAGCATCCACGAACTGCACTACCTGATCTCCAAGATCAAGGTAGAAGACGTGATGGCTAAGGATGTGATCACCGTCACCGAGTATACCCCGCTGGAGGAGGCGGCCCGCATTATGGCCGACAACAAGATCGGCAGCCTGCCCGTGATGCGCGATGACAGGTTGGTGGGCATCATTACCGAGACGAATCTCTTCTGCATCTTCCTGGAACTCCTTGGGGCCAGAGAGAAAGGCGTCAGGTTAACCATGCTTGTCCCGGAGCAGAAAGGTATGCTGGCCAACATCACCCACGACATCGCTGAAATGGGGGGCAACGTCATCAGCCTGGGAACCTTCCTGGGAGAGGATCCCTCCAATCGCTTGATCACCATAAAGGTCTCAGAGGTGGATCAAGGCGAATTGGTGTCGGCCATGGAAGCCTTGGGTATAGAAATAGTGGATGCACGGGAGGTCTAGGGTGATTTGCCCTCATCCCCCTACCCCCTTCTCCCAATCTGGGAGAAGGGGGATCTTCAATCACGCCTCGGCTCCGCTAATTCGCTGGAGGTCTTACAATGCCTGAAGAACGGATCCCCATCTACATCATGGGCAAGAGATACGAAGTACCTCTTGGCTTGACCATCATGAAGGCTATGGAGTATGCCGGCTACAGGCTGGTGCGGGGAGCGGGCTGCCGGGCAGGCTTCTGCGGAGCCTGTGCTACCGTCTATCGTACGGCAGGCGACTACAGGCTCAAGGTTGCTCTGGCCTGTCAGACGGTTGCGGAGCCCGAAATGTACATCGCGCAGATCCCCTTCTTTCCCGCCGAGCGCGCTCCGTATAAGTTGCATGAACTGGAGCCAACCTTTGGGACCCTGGTCAAGCTCTATCCTGAGCTGCTGCGTTGTCTGAGTTGCGGCACGTGTACCAAGGCTTGTCCTCAGGACCTGGACGTCAAGGACTACATGGCCGAGGCCATGCGAGGCAACATTGCCGCCGTCGCTGATAAGTCCTTTGACTGCATCATGTGCGGCCTCTGCGCGGCTCGTTGTCCGGCCGAGGAGGTGCAGTACAACATCGCCACTCTCTGCCGTCGTCTCTACGGCAAGTACCTGGCTCCCAGGGCCAAGCATCTGAGCGAGCGGGTGGCGGAGATCCAGGCTGGCAAGTTCAGCGAAGCGCTGAAGGAGATGAAGTCCTTGAGCGAGGCGGAATTGCGCCGGAGATACAACGAGCGGGAGATCGAGCCGGATTAGGGAATTGGTCTGGTGGTCCTTGGTCGGGTGGTCAGGTGGTCATTGGTCAGATAGTCGAGTGGTCAGGTCGTCCGCGAATAGAAAGACCGCTTGACCAAGGACGATCAGACCATCAGACCATTCGACCAAAAAGGAGATACGTTATGAGCTATACACCTGACATGCGTGAGTCCATCCAGAAGGTGGAAGCCACTCGGCCGAGGCGTTTGCGAGAGACCTTCCCTTTGATGACGCCTGAAGAGAAGCAAGACGTGCTGGAGCGGTTTCATCCTGATTACCGGACGGAGGGCTTTCGCCAGATCCGGGTGGGGCCAAACAAGGGAGAGAAGGCCCCCAATGAGCTGGTGGATGTCTTGGAAGGCCGCAGCCATCTGACGTCCGATGCTCTGGATTTGACCCAAGTAGATTACGATACCGATGTACTCATTATCGGTGGCGGCGGGGCTGGCGCCTCAGCCGCGATCCTGGCTCGGGAGAATAGCGCTAGGGTCATCCTGGCCACCAAGCTGCGCCTGGGCGATGCCAACACCATGATGGCCCAGGGAGGCATCCAGGCTGCCGACAAGGCCAACGATTCGCCGGCCATCCACTATCTGGATGTCATTGGCGGCGGTCACTTCGGCAACGATCCCGACTTGGTGGAGGCGCTGGTGACGGACGCTCCCCTGGTCATCCAGTGGCTGGAGGGTTTGGGCGTCATGTTCGATAAAGAGCCCGATGGCACCATGGTGAGCATTCACGGTGGCGGCACCTCTCGCAAGCGGATGCACTCGGCCAGGGACTACTCCGGCGCGGGGATCATGCGTGTCCTGCGCGACGAGGTGCGCAGCTATCCCCAAGACATCACCGTGCTGGAGTTCTCTCCCGCCATCGAGCTTCTCACGGACGATAAGGGCCAGGTGGCGGGAGCCATCCTGCAGAACCTGGAGACGGGCGAGCACCTGGTGGTGCGGGCCAGGTGCACCATCATCGCCACCGGCGACAGCGGTCGCCTGCATTACCAGGGCTTTGCCACCACCAATCACTACGGAGCCACAGGGGATGGATTGGTGCTAGCCTATCGGGTGGGGAGCAAGCTGCTTCATCAAGACACCTATCAATATCACCCCACCGGCGCCGCCTACCCGGAGCAGATCTTGGGGCAATTAGTGACCGAGAAAGTGAGGGGCTTGGGAGCTCAGGTTTGCAACATGGATGGGGAGCAGTTCGTCAACCCCCGTGAGACCCGCGATGTCGAGGCCTCGGCCTTCATCCGGGAATGTGTGGAACGGGGCAAAGGGGTGAGGACTCCCTCGGGGATGCTGGGGATCTGGCTGGACTCCTCCATGATCAACATCATCCATGGCCCCGGCACCGTCGAGGCCCAGTTGCCGGCTATGGTACGTCAGTTCAAGCGCTTCGACATTGACATCACGACAGAGCCCATGCTGGTCTACCCGACGGCGCACTACCAGAACGGCGGCGTATTCATAAAGCCCGATGGTTCTATCGAGGGAGTGCCCAACCTGTACGCAGCCGGGGCGGTCACCGGCGGGGTGCATGGCCGCAACCGCCTGATGGGCAACTCGCTGTTGGAGATCACCGTCTTTGGCCGTCGCGCCGGTCGGGCCGCCGCCCTCCGGGCCAAAGAGGTTGAGCCAGGCAGGCTGACCCTGGCTCACGCGGATGAGTGGAACAAACAGTTGGAGGAGGCGGGGATAGAGAATCCCATCCTATCCCCCATCTTGTTACCTGATTATACGCGGAAAGTGCGGTGAGGGGATGAGCAGAGGAGCCGCCTGGTGGAAGCTGGGCGGCTCTTCGACTATGTCTGGACATCTCTGGTCTGTTGTGCTATACTATGCTTGTACTGAGCCATGCCCTGAGCGTAGCCTGCCCTGAGATCTACCGAAGGGTCGAAAGGATAGCTGAAGTAAGCCAGGGCAATAGCGCTGCAGAACGCAAGTGGGAGGCGAAGAGAAATGGAAGCCTTCCTCGAAATTCCAAAAGATGAGTCTAAAGCGGAGTTATGCCATGTCTCAGACTATCACCATCAACTTATCTGACACATTGTACAAACAACTGAAGCGGGCAGCCGAATTGTCCCGCCAGCCAACCGAGGCCATTATCATACAAAGCCTGACCCATACTTTGCCAGCCTTGTTGGAAGAGATTCCGGCCCGGTACCAGCCGGACGTCTACCCGCTCTTGCAAATGAGTGATGCCGATTTGCAACAGGAAGCAAATCGCACCTTCCCTCCAGAGCGTTGGGCCGAGTATGAAGTGTTGCTCGAGAGGAAGAAGACAGGGCCATTGACAACTGGGGAAGAAACGCGCCTTGATACCCTCCGTCGTGAAGCTGATGTGCTCATGTTTCGCCGGGGTTATGCGGCGGTTCTTCTCAAAAGGCGTGGCCATCGCCTGCCCATGCTTCAGGAATTGGCGCAGCCCAGATGACCTCCTCCGCCCCAACGTTGCGCCAACGCATCGCAGAACAGGCACACTACCGGTGCGGTTATTGCCTGACCCAGGAAGTTGTCAGCGGAATACCACTGACCCTGGAACACATCATCCCCAGAGTAGAAGGTGGTCAGGACGTAGAAGAGAACCTGTGGCTTTCTTGCCGCTTGTGCAACGAGGCCAAAGGCGTTTTGACTGAAGCCATTGATCCAGAGACCGGTGTCACTGTGCCACTTTTCAATCCTCGAACACAAGCTTGGGCAGAGCATTTTACCTGGAGCGAGGATGGTACACATGTTATTGGGCAGACGCCGATAGGACGGGCCACGGTCGCCGCATTGTCTCTCAACAGTGAGTTGCGGGTGCTTGCTCGAGCTATTTGGGTTGAAGCTGGGTGGCACCCGCCAGAGTAGGGCACCAGAACCTTGTTACCTGACTACACGCGGAAAGTGCGGTAAGGCTATAGGCAGAGGAGCCGCCTGGTGGAAACCGGGCGGCTCTTTGATTTGGGGGTGAGACGAAAGAGAAAAGGCAACCGGCGTCAACTGGACAGGTGGTCTTTGTTATTGCCAAACGAGCCGAAACCTGGTATACTATATTGGGCGGTCAAACGGTCAGAAAAAGAATTACAGAGCAGATTGGGGAAGATAAACATGGAGGATAAGAGAATCCAAAATCGCAAGAAGTTGCAAGCCTGTCTACGTCAACTCTTCCAGTTTGACTCCGCAGATCTGGACTTTGGCATCTATCAGATTATGAACCAGAAGCGCGAGGATATCGAGCGGTTTATTGAGTATGACTTGCTCGACGCGGTGGAGGAGGGGTTGGCCGAGTTTCAGACAGCCGAACGCGGGAAGCTGGAAAAGCTCCTCGCGGATAAGCGCGCAAAGTTGGTTCCACAAGCCTTCGATAAAAAAGGGGAGGTCGTTCCACCGTTTGACGAACTACCTGACGCCAAGGAGTACATGAGGGCCTGGCGGGCGCTGAAGCAACTCGAAGTCGCCGAGGAGACCGAAGCGCGCATTTTCAATGACCTCTGGAGATTCTTCTCCCGCTACTACGACGACGGCGACTTTCTCACCGAGCGCCGCATCTCCTCGCGGGATGCCAAGTTTTGCGTGCCCTACAACGGCGAGGAGGTGCTGCTCCATTGGGCCAACCGTGACCAGTACTACGTCAAGACCAGCGAGCGATTCACCGACTACCGATTCACCGCTGGCGCGTACACCGTCTGGCTCCGGTTGCAGCGCGCCGATGTCCCCCAAGATAACGTCAAGGGCAATACGCGCCACTTCGTGCTCCGCGACGAGGAGCCGTTAGCCTACCACCCCGAGACCCAGACGCTGACCATCTTTTTCGAGTACCGACCCATCACCGAGGAGGAAGAGGCGCATTTGCTGGGCATCTACAACGCCCGGCAGACCAAGAGTGATCGCCGCAAG